>JABJAG010000025.1 GCA_018666195.1 Alphaproteobacteria bacterium | reverse complement strand
TGCCGTCGATCGTCGCGGCAATCGCCGCATCGATGCTGTCCACCGAACGCACATCAAGCGACGTGGCAAAAGCTTTGCGGCCATGCTTTTCAACCAACGCAATGGTGTCGGCCAGGTCGGCCACATTCAAATCCGTCAGTGCAACATCAAAGCCATCACGTGCCAGAAAATCAGCTGTCATGGCGCCAAGGCCGTAGGATGCTCCGGTGACCAGAGCCACCTTTCCTTCATTCGTTGTCATTCTCAGACACTCCCCATTTTCTATTTTTCACCCGCGATGTAGCGGTATATTTCGGTAAAATCACTGCCGGGCATATCGTCATGCGCTGCATTCCAGAGTGCGGACATGATCGACCCCACGGCGTCAGGCGTTCCTGCCACACCTACCTGTTCCAGGTACAGGGCAACATCCTTGGTCATCAGCGCCATCGCAAATCCGGCATCAAAGGTCCCCGGGACCACCCGATTGGGAAACTTGTCCATTGTCGCGGTGTTTCGACCTGTGGAGACATTCACCACATCGAGGATCGTCGACATATCCACACCGTGTTTCTGACCGAACACCACAGCTTCGGACGTCGCCGCCATGGCAGTTGCCGATAGAAAGTTGTTGAGCAGTTTGACGGCCTGCGCTTGCCCGGGATTCGGGCCCACAAGAAAAATGTTTCCACCGACGGCACCAAAAGGCACAGCCAAGTCTTCCACCGCCTTGTCTGGCCCGGACACAATCACTGTCAAACTTCCCGCAACGGCACCTGCCTTCCCACCACTGACCGGCGCATCAACAAAAGTGATACCGGCTTCGGCCAGCATTTCGGATGCCCGCGCTGCCGCCTCCGGACCGGTTGTGGAAAAATCCACGACTGTGGTGACCTGCCGCGAACTGGCAGCCGCGATTTCCGCACAGACTGCATGCACAACCTTGCCGTCGGGCAGACTCAGAAAAATCGTATCGGCCTCAGAGACCAGCGCACCAACACTGGCTGCAATTGCACTTCCTTCCGGTGCGAGCACGGCAGTATCCGCAGCATCAAAAACCTGAACAGACAAACCTGCACCGATGAGGTTGGCGCACATCGGACTTCCCATATTGCCAAGGCCGATGAAGCCATACGTGTTTGCTGCCATAGTGTCCGTCCTTTTGTTCGCTGGCATTTGCCAGTCTTCGAATGGGAGTATAGCCGAGCATGGAAGCCGGGAGGAAACGATGACATCACCACGAGTCTGGGAACTTTACGCCGTCAAATACGGAACTTTGGTCGAACGAATGCGACGCGAGAGCTTCGTCAAACTCGACCCGCATGATGATGGCCCGATGCCCATCGACTATTATGTCTGGGTCGCAGTTTCACCCGAGCAGACGATCGTCATCGACACCGGCTTTGACGACGCAGAGGCCACAAAACGCGGCCGCAGCCTGATCCGCAGCGTCACCGAGGGATTGGCAACCATTGGCGTCGAAGCGGCCAAGGTGAGCGACGTGATCGTCACCCATCTTCACTATGATCATATCGGCGGACATGCCCAGTTTCCCGCGGCGAAGTTTCACCTTCAGGAAAAAGAAATGCAGTTCGCCACCGGCCCCCACATGTGCAGTCACGTGATCAACGCCTCCTTCACCCCGGACCATATCGCCGACATGGTCCGCAATGTCTTTGCGGGACGCGTGTCATTCAGTGACGGCACCAATGAAATCGCACCCGGAATCACGGTTCACCATGTGGGCGGACACTCGATGGGCCTGCAATTTGTGCGCGTGCTGACCAAACGCGGCTGGGTTGTCGTGGCCTCAGACGCCACACATTTCTACGAAAACATGCAACGCAGGATGCCTTTCCCAGTGATCTACAATCTGGGTGACATGGTTCTGGCCTTCGATGCCCTGAAAGCGCAGGCCGAAACCCTTCAACACATCGTGCCAGGTCATGATCCATTGGTGCTGGACCGTTATCCGGCTCCCGATGATCGTCTCAAAGGGATCGTTGTACGCCTCGACGTCACGCCAACCGGCTAGTTCGGTTTCCCGGCCGTTGCCATTTTCGCTGACCATTCAGCGCGCGGCAGAAAGCCTTCCGTATCGCGGCACATGCTTTCCGTCAGCGCAAGAATCTCGTCATTGCTCAGATCGAAGTCGAGATACTCGCCAAATGGCTGGGGCACATGGAACGGGGAATCGAGATAGACCTCGAGGTTGTTGCCTTCGGGGTCGTCGAAATAGACCGACCAGGCATTGCCATGATTGCGTGGCAGCAGGTTTTCGACCTCCCGCGCGACGACCCGGCGATACATGGTGCGCAACTCATCGATCGACTTCACCAGGAAGGAGAGCTGATTGATTGTGCTCGGCGCGTCAGCCGAGCGACCCTCGGCAAGGATCACCTGATGATGGATCGTCGGGTCATTGGACATGAAAGTGATATGACCGTTGTAGCGTGGCACGAAGCCACGGTCAGAGACATGGAAGCCCATCACGCTGGTGTAGAACTCCTCCATGCCTTCCATATCACGCACATAGATCCCTGCATGGGTCAGAGTCGGTTTAATATCTTCACTCATCGAAAACCTCCTATTCGTCTGACGCCACAACACCATTTTTATGCAGGGCGGCAATATCATCAGACCCGTAGCCCAGATCCTCAAGAATTTCACGAGTTTGCGCGCCCACTTCCGGCGGGGCTACGGCAAATGAGCTCGGTGTGCGGCTCAATGAAATCGGCTGACGTACGAACTTCATTTCCCCCAGTGCCGGCGACGTCAGTGGCTGGGCCAACCCGAGATGTTCAACCTGTTCGTCTGCGAACAGTTCACCAATATTGTAGATCGGACCACATGGCACACTGAGTTCGTTGAACTCCTCAACCCATTCGGCCGTGGTCTTCGCCGCTATAGCTTCTCCAATCAGTCCGTTCAGACGATCGCGATTCTCCGAGCGAGCCGGTGCGTCAACAAAGTCAGGATCAGACATCCAGTCTTCGTGCCCCAAGGCACGGCAGAACCGGCCCCATATTTCCTGTCCGGCCACCGCAATATTCATGTGCCCGTCGGCGGTCGCAAAAACCCCGGTCGGGATGCTGGTGGGATGGTTGTTTCCAGCCTGCTGCGGCACTTCTCCATCGACCAACCAGCGCGCCGACTGAAAGTCGAGCATGAAGGTCTGCGCTTCCAACAGCGAGGTGTGCAGCCACTGACCCTTTCCGGACTTCTCTCGTTCCAGAAGAGCCAGCATCACGCCCTGAGCAGCGAAAAGGCCCGCCGTAAGATCCGCAATCGGAATACCAACGCGGACCGGCCCTTGCCCCGGCAAACCCGTGATCGACATCAGGCCGCCCATACCCTGAGCAACCTGATCAAAGCCCGGGCGCTTGGCATAAGGGCCGTCCTGCCCAAAGCCGGAAATGCTGGCCAGAATTATCCTTGGGTTGATCTCGGAAAGAGAATCGTAATCGATATCAAGTCTGGTTTTCACATCCGGACGATAGTTTTCGACCACCACATCCGCTTCGGCGACAAGCCTGTAAAAAACCTCCTTTCCCGCTTCTTCCTTCAGGTTAAGGGCCAGCGAACGCTTGTTTCGATGCAGATTTTGAAAATCAGAACCATGACGAGACCCGCCGAGCGACGCGCCGCCTTCAACGGCTGGTGGCATCTCCACCTTGATCACATTTGCACCCCAATCCGCCAGCTGGCGGACGCAGGTCGGGCCCGAACGGACCCGAGTGAGATCAAGCACCGTGATATGATCCAGAACGGCGGCAGCAGGAATATGAGGCATCGAATAACTCGCTTGGGAAACGTTAGAGTTTGAGCAAACGCCGAGCGTTGCCATTCAGAATTTTGGCCTTGTCCTCGGCGTTGAGGTGCAGACGCTCGATCCACTCCGTACCCAGTGCATTCGGCACAAACGGCCAGTCAACGGAGAACAGAATGCGATCCGCACCCATTTCCTGCAGAGAGCAAACCATGGCCGGGTCGGAGAAATTACCGCTCGTTGTGATGTAGAAGTTACGGCTGAACACGTCCCGGAAATTCATCGGCTTGTTGCCCGGGCGGGACAGCGCGTGATCGATCCGCCAAAGCAGAAACGGCAGACCTTCACCCAGATGCCCGAGCATGATCTTTACGTCCGGATACTTATCCAGAACGCCGCTCAAGACCAGCCGGATGGCCTGGGTCGCAGTCTCCACCGTGAAGCCCCAGCCAGCATTCAAAAGCGCCGGGAAGTCGTCCACATAAGGCTGATAGTATCTATCTATGACCGTTGGGTCCGGTGCTGCGGGGTGCATATAGAGCGGCACATCAAGCGCCTGGGCGCGCTCGAATACCGGCCAGAACTTCGGATCGTCGAAGAATACACCATGGGTCAGGCCATGCACCATCGCGCCCTTGAAGCCGAGATCATTCACACAACGCTCTAACTCGTCGGCGCAAGCATCCGGATCCGGTGTCGGCAGATTTCCAAAAGCAGCAAATCGGTCGGGGCGCTCCGCAACAATTTCCTGCAACCGATCATTGGCAGTCCGGGTGATCTCGGCCGCACTCGACGGCTCTAGGCGCTGCGTCGATGGCGCACCATGGGACAGCACCTGAATATCGATTCCGGCGGAATCCATTTCCGCAATCCGCTCGTCATACAGGTCTTCGAGCTTCGGACGCAGCGCGCCCGCCCCGCCTGTCGCATCGGTCCCCGCATAGTGGGCGACCAATGCCGGATCCCAATAGTGTTCCTCGATTGCGATGACCTCGTGCCTGGATGGCGTCGCCATGTCTCTTCCCCCTGATAAATGTTCTTATGACCGCGATGGTAGCGTTAGGGTGCTTCATTGCGAAAGTAAAGTTGCGCCTGCGCAGTGGTCCAACACCTTGATTTTGTTGTCCGGACAACTCGGGAAAACCATACATCTTCGCTATCTCCCCCCAAAAACTTTTCCTATAGTGGAATTCTGCGCGTGCGCTTTTTCACGTTCCGTGCCCGCCAACGAGATCGGCCGACATCCAAAAAGGCCGCCACGAATGGGAGGAAAACATCATGATAATTGAACGCGATTTACCCATAACAATGGACGACGGTGTTGTCTTACGCGCCGATGTCTATCGGCCGGACACAAAGGCAAAGGTGCCAATTGTCATGGCCGGCGGCCCATATGGCAAAGGCGTGAAGTACCAGGAGCACTACAAACCGCTCTGGGATTCACTGGTCAAAATGCATCCCGATATTCTTCCCGGTTCGAAGCATCAGTGGCTCACCTGGGAAACCGTCGACCCAGAAGTCTGGGTGCCTTGGGGCTATGCCTGTGTACGTCTGGATTCGCGCGGTGCTGGCCGCTCACCCGGCTATCTCGACATTTTTTCGCCTCGTGAAACTCAGGATTATGCCAATGCCATCGAATGGGCAGGCCAGCAGAAATGGTCAAACGGCAAGGTCGGCCTGAATGGCGTCTCTTACTACGCCATCAACCAGTGGCAGGTGGCAGCTCTGCAGCCAAAGCATCTCGCCGCGATGATCCCGTGGGAAGGCGCTGCCGACCACTATCGCGACTGGGCCCGCCATGGCGGCATCCTGTCTAACAAGTTCATGGAAATCTGGTTCCCACGTCAGGTCGAAGCCGTGCAACACGGCTATGCCAAAGGCCCGAAAGATCACTGGATGGGCGAAAGCGCCACAGGTCCGGCCAAGCTGTCCGAGGCTGAGCGCAAAGAAAATCGTGCCGACACATTGGAGAACTTCCGCGTCCGCGAGATGGATGATGACTGGTATCAGTCTCGTTCCCCTGACTGGGACAAGGTAAAGGTGCCATTCCTCAGCCCTGCCAGCTGGGCCGGATTTGGCCTGCATCCGCGTGGTAACTTTGAGGCCTATACCCAAGCCGCTTCGAAAGAGAAATGGCTCGAGGGACATCCGGGGCGCCACGAAGAATGGTTCTATCTGGATTATGGCATGGAACTGCAGAAGCGCTTCTTCGACTACTATCTCAAAGGGGAGAAGAACGGGTGGAACAAAGAGCCGCGCGTCTGGATCAATTTGCGCCGGCCGTTCACGGACGACGTCGAGCTTCGCAAGGAAAGCGAGTGGCCCCTCAAAGGCACCAAATGGACCAAGCTGTTCCTTGATGCCGGCGGCAAGGGCAAACTGGACTGGAAAGCTCCCAAGACCAAGCGCAGCAAGGAGTTTCGTTCCCTGACCCGTGGCGTCACCTGGCGCACACCGCCGCTGGAGCGGGAAACCGAAATCACCGGCCCGATGACGGCCAAACTTTTCGTATCCTCCACAACTGAGGATTGCGATCTGTTCGTCACGATGCAGGCCTATTCGGACAAGGGTCGTGAAGTTCACTTTCAAGGCACGGTGGATCCCAAGACACCTCTGGCTCAGGGTTGGCTGCGGGTTTCCCATCGCAAACTTGATCCGGAGAAGTCAGAGCCCTGGCGTCCTTATCACACCCATGACGACAAGCAGATGCTGATGCCCGGTGAGATTTATGAGGTCGATGTGGAAATCTGGCCCCAGTGCATCGTGCTGCCCAAAGGATTCCAGATTGCATTGAATATCGCCGGTCAGGACTTTGACCGTCCCGGACCATCCGTGGAGGCGTATGTGCCCTCGCGTGGCTCAGGGCCGTTCCTGCACGATCATCCGACCGATCGGCCGAAGGAAATCTTCGGCGGCAAAACAACGATCCACACCGGACCGAAACATCAGGCTCATTTGTTGCTGCCCGTCATTCCAAAGAACCGAAAATCGATGTGACGGTCTGACTACACTGGAAATGGAAAAGGCGGCCCCCGTGGCCGCCTTTTCTTCTTTCACTCGCTGCGCTCCGCAGCACGGCGGGCTGCAAGGCCAAGCACAATGGCGAATAAGCATACAATGGACATCGCATAGAAGGCGCCATCACCCAATGCCCCGTACATCGTGCCGGCCGAGAGCATCGCAATGCCCATCACTACACCGGACACGGATGCATAGGTACCCTGCGCAGAAGCTTTGAGACCATCAGGCGCACGGGCGGCGATAAAATGCATGGTAGCCAGATAGGTGGCCCCAAATGTTGCCGCATGAAGAATTTGCGCGACAACCAAACCCGGCAGCGCCGTGGTTTCAGCCAGGATGATCCAGCGCACAAACCCGGCCCCTGCCCCCAGCCCCAGCAACCCAAACGGCCCCAGACGCCGCACCACCGCGCCACTCATGGAGAACAGGATAATCTCGGCCACCACGCTGCCTGCCCAGAGAAAGGCAATCAGGGTTCCTGACAATTCGGCCTCACGCCAATGGATCACCGAGAAGCCGTTCAGAACAGCATGACTGGCCTGCACAGCGCTTGCAGCCAGCACAAAGTAAAGAAATGCACGGTCCCGCAGGAAGTCGAGAAACCCACCTGGGTGCGCGTGTCGCGCCGGCGCGTTCTGCTCACGTAACAAAAGTGTTGCAGCAAGAACGAGCAACAAGCCCACAAACACCACCGGAACAATCACATCGGGAGTGCGATCCGTCAGCAACCAGCCGGCCCCGAAGGTCCCGGCAATGAACGTCGCCGAACCCCACAGCCGAATGCGACCATAATCCAGCTTGTCGCGCACAACCGCGACCATGGTCTGGGAATCGCCCAACGGAATCAGCACGTGATAGATCGGGGCGTAGATCATCGTCACAAGAACGATCAGCCAGAAAGACTCCGCAAAGAAATAGCCCGAAAACGCCACGACACTGATCGCGGCAAATAGCACCAGAGCGCGTTTTCCCTGTCCCGATCGATCCACCCCGCGGGTGATCAAGGGATCCGCAATCACCCGCAACCAGGGCCCGATGGCCAGAACGAGGCCGATCTGTCCTGCATCCAGCCCCCGACTTTTCAGCCAGACCGGCCAGAAGGGCAGCATGACGCCAAGCACGAGAAACAACGCACCGTAAAAGGCGGCAAAACGGGCTGCGGTGCGAAAGGAATTTTCGGTCACGTTATCCGCCACGAAAAACGCCGACCGCTCGCGAGGTGCGAACAGCCGGCGCTATCTATTACAAAGACCGTCAGGCCGAAACGAAATCTACCTATTCGGCAGCCTGCTTCGATCCTGCCTGATCCGGAGCAGCCACTTTATCAGCATCGGCTTCACCGGCAGCGACACGTGCCGCGATCTCTTCCTGACTCAATGGCTCGTTCCGGAATCGGCCATGCTTCTCATAGAAACGGTCAATCTGAATGTGCTTGGCGACAGTCAGCGGCGCATTCTTGAAGAAGTCATAAAGCGCGATAAAACCGCCAGTCCACATGGTCCGCATCATATGCGGCATGGACCGCGTAGCCCGCAGTTCGGCGGTCGGCGCGTTTTCGATCTTATGATAATTTTCACGATCCTGCAGCGCGGCCTGAATCAGATGCGGTGCAGCCCAGTTGCAGCGATAGTGGATCGTGCCGTCCGGACGGATGATGTAAACGACGTTCGGCATCGCGCCATAGGCCCGATGGAAAGTGCCGTCGAGATCATCAACCAGGACCCGTCGAAATTCCTTGTACCGCGGCGCGACCAGTTTGGCGGCCTTGATCTTGTCATCCATGTTCTGGTGCGGGCCCATGCGCTCGCCCGGGTGTGCTTCGCGGACATAGACCATGACAAATTCCACATCCGGGAATTCAGCGACGATATCCTGATAGATACCGATGTTCTTGGTGTACATCGAGCAGGTCGAAGACCCGGTTTCGATCACCAGCCACTTGCCATCAAAGTCCGAAATCTTGACGTCTTCATTGGTCGCCAGATCGGTGAATGTGGCATCGATATATTTGTCACCGGCTGCCGGTCCTACAAACGTATCAAAATTGTAGTCGACCACGCGAAAACGCGAATTGTTGTAAACAGGCTTCTGAACTTCAGACATATCAGGCCTCCCCTTTTTGTCGATTTTGTCGAATTTTGTTTGTTGCATGCTTTTCTACGCACATCTGACGTGGTTATAGCAAAATCCGGGGTAGTATTGCGAATCAAGTTGGTCTGACCTCATCCGGCATTATGGCGACTATCGCTGCAAACAAATCCCGACATGCTATATCCTCCCTTACGATTTGATGGGACCACACGCCCAAGGAGCAAACAGTGACACTACGCAGCCTGATACTTGCCGCCGCATTCGCGTTGACCGCGTCCCTCTCATCCGGAAGCCCCAGCTTGGCCCAGAATGCGACCGGTGCGTCCGGTCAGCCATATCTCAAGGAAACCCATGGCACCTGGCAGGTTCAATGTCTCCTCATCGAAACGGGCGGAGAACGATGCCAGCTTTATCAGCAATTGAATGCAAGCCCGGGCAACCCTGTCGGTGAGATCAATGTCTTCCCGTTACCCTCTGGACAGGGCGCACCAGCCGGAGCCGTGATTATTGTGCCCCTCGAAACACTGTTAACCTCTGAACTCGACTTCGAGATCTCTGGAATCGAGAACAAACGTTATCCGTTTGCCTGGTGTTCCAATGTTGGCTGTGTGGCACGGATCGCCATCACGAGCGAAGAACTCGGCGCGATGAAGCTCAGCACACTGGCGACAATCACAATCACCTCGATCCGCGCTCCGAAGACACCTCTGAAGCTGACGGTCTCGCTGCAGGGCTTCACTGCCGGCTTCAACGCCATGCAGGCGGCCAACCCCCCGGGCTGATAGCCCGCGGTCACCTCCCTAGAGCGCGAGTTTCGCGGCCATCCAGTCGGCCATCAGCGGGCGCGCCTTGAAGGGAATGTTGTCGCAGACATGATTCCCCTCCGGGAAAATGACCAGTTCCGCATCATCTCCGGCTTCGTCGATCATGCGCTGGGATTCTTCCACCGGACAGATTTCATCCAGCCCGCTATGCACGATCAGCAACGGGCAGGTGATCTTGCCCAGCACTCCTTCCAGCGTAAACCCTTTTGCTGTCTCGCGGCCTTCTTCGACATTCGCGTCACCAAACCCGAAGCGCAGCGTGTCCTGCACAGCAAACGGCAACCGGTCCCAGAGATCGACCATGGCGTAAAACCCGCCGATGGAAATGCAGGCCTTCATACGCGGGTCAATCGCGGCACGTGGGGCCGCATAACCGCCGTAGCTGCGCCCCCATATTCCAACACGATCACCATCAATCTCCGGACGCGCTGAAAGCGCATCCATCACAGCGCCAACCGGCACCTCCCAGTCGGGACGCAGCGGCCATTTCTTGAGGGTCAGGCTTTGCCCCGGGCCGTCATAGGAACAGGTCGCCACGCCACGTTTCAGGAACTCGTTCTCAAGCGTGTAAAACTCTTCCTTGGTGGAATCCGCGCCGCAGGTCAGCATCACACAGGGCACAGGCCCATCACTCACCGGCACACGCAGATTGGCGGGGAAGCTGTCCCCGTCATAGGGAATGTCGATGATCGTCGCCGGGATCGCCAGATGCGGTGCCGCCTTGGCATAGGCTGCCCGCTGGCGACCCTGCATTCGTTCCTTCTCGGACCGATCCCCAAACGAGACCGACTGCCCGATGTGAAAATACAACGAAGCCCGCTGGAAGGCTTCGCCCGCCGTCAGTAAATGACCATCGGCAAGCGCCGCATCCCCCATGGCCTCATGGGTCTGCCCCAGCTCTTCCCAGACCGGCAACCACTGATCCATCCGGGTGACCTTCGACAGCATGGTGTGGGCGTCGTTGTAGTCCACCCCGGCGGCGAGAAACCGCGGAAAGCGATGATGGATGGTTTCCTGCAGTTCGGCATCAGCCATGGTGGCCTCCTCAGTCGAGATGCTGGTGAAAGAATTCGATGGACCGCGCCAGCGCGCGTTCGGCTTCCGGCGCGCTATAGGTCGTTCCGCCATGGCGGGCAAAGGCATGATCGGCACCGGGATATTTCTCGATCTCGACCAACGGGTTCGGGGACAGTCGTCGCTCTATCATCGCGCAAACAACCGGGGGCACCCATTTGTCGTCGAGCGCCTGATGCAGCAGGAACGGCTTGGAAAGATGCGGCGCTTCCTTGATCGCGTGCTCGATATAGGTGCCGTAATAGGCCACCGCGCAATCGATATCGCTGCGGCAGCACATCAGATAACCCATCTT
>JABJAG010000024.1 GCA_018666195.1 Alphaproteobacteria bacterium | reverse complement strand
GTGACTTTGGGCACCGTCGCCTCTGCAAAAGCAAAGAGCAATTTGGCGCCATGCTTAATGATACCGCCATATTCCTGATCCGTGCCGGGCAGGAACCCGGGGACATCAACAAAGGTGAGAATGGGGATGTTGAAGCAGTCACAAAAACGGACAAACCGCGCCGCCTTTTTCGAGGAATCGATATCCAGACATCCCGCCAGAACCATGGGCTGGTTTGCAACAAACCCGACGGTCCGACCCTCCATACGGCCGAATCCAATAATGATATTGGCCGCGTGATCAGCCTGCAATTCGAAGAAATCACCCTCATCCACCACCTTGGTGATGAGTTCCTTCATATCATAGGGCTTTTGGGCGTCCGGCGGGATCAGGGTATCGAGAGAAGGTTCTTCACGGTCATGGGGGTCACTGGTCGGCCAGATCGGCGGCTCTTCCCGGTTGCTCATGGGTAGGAAGTCATAAAACCGACGGAGTTGCAGAAGCGTATCCACATCATTCTCGAACGCACCGTCGGCAACACTCGATTTCGTCGTGTGGGTGCTCGCCCCGCCCAGTTCTTCCTGGGTGACCTCTTCATGGGTCACGGTTTTGACGACCTCGGGTCCTGTAACAAACATGTACGACGTGTCACGAACCATGAAGATAAAGTCGGTCATGGCTGGTGAGTAAACCGCCCCGCCGGCACATGGCCCCATAATCGCCGACACCTGGGGAATCACACCCGACGCATTCACATTACGCTGAAATACATCCGCGTAACCTGCGAGTGAATCCACGCCTTCCTGGATCCGGGCTCCGCCGGAGTCATTGAGGCCAATCACTGGTGCGCCGACCTTCATAGCCATATCCATGACTTTGCAAATCTTCTGCGCATGCGCTTGTGACAGCGAACCTCCGAACACTGTGAAGTCCTGGGAGAACACAAAAACCTTACGACCATTGATCAGCCCCCAACCGGTGACGACGCCGTCGCCCGGGATGGGCTCGATATCTGCTGTCATCTCATTTGAAGCCTGCTCGACAAACATGTCGAACTCTTCAAACGATCCCTCGTCGAGCAGCAATTCGAGTCTCTCACGCGCTGTAAGCTTGCCTTTGGCATGCTGGGCTTCAATACGGCGTTCGCCGCCACCAAGACGGGCACGGGCGCGACGGGCTTCCAATTGATCCAGAATATCTTGCACGATAGGGCACTCCCGGGGCGTGATGTTCGGTATCAGATAGCAGTTTTTAGAAGAGTCAGGCCAGTCGGCAGGCTTTAGATCTTATCCGCACGCAAGAGGGACAGAAAGCTCTCTGCCGCTTCAAGATCAGCACGCAGGATATCCCGTCGGCTTTGCGCTTCTTCATCCACACCCCAGAGTGTGTTCTGGTAGCTCTCATCCAGCTGACTGGCTTCGTATGCAGCCAACGCATCAATACGGTTCCGAGACAGAGCCAGACCGATCACCAATGACCCGCTGGCTGCAGTCGCCACAGACAGAGCTGCCAATTCAAATGGATCCTGTTCATCAAGAGCTGCGCGCATCCGATCAAGCGCATCCCGGTCCTGATCTACGGGCGCAATACCCTCGGTCACCTTAAGCTCAGCCCCATAGGTATCACGACACCAATCCAGCAAGGGTTGCCAGGATCGTGACTGCATGACCACCAGACCCGACGGGGCCGGCGCGCGATAACAGACAAGATCTGTTTCCGCATATGCCGCAATTTGTTCGGTATATCCCCTACGATCACCGCTCACACGATCGACCGCCGTGGCGGCAATACGCGTGAAAGGCATCGCATCAACGTCGATCTCTTCACCTTGCTCCGCCCACTCCTGGGCAATCGCTTTCGCAAGAGATTCGCCCGGCAACTGGAGTGGCTGGCGCATCGGCGTGCGCACAGGGCGCGCATCAAGATGGACCTCGAAACCGACTTGATCGACCGCCGCAATCGCGACGTCTTCATAAAAACGTTTCATTCAGGGACTGCCTGTCTTTCCTACTGACCCAAAATACCCTTCAGACCTTTTCCGACCCCATCCAGGACTTTTCCTGGCGCTCCGAGGACACCGCCACCACTACCTTTTTGCAGGGGCGCTGTCGGTGTCGCATTGGAGTTTTCTTTGGATTCCTTGGCAAACTTTACGCATGGATGATCATTGCCGCCCAACTCCGTAAGGCCAATCAGCGCCGCTGGCGGAAAAATCACAGCGCCGAAGATCGAACCAAGCTTGGTGAGCGACCCCAATGCGTCTGGCCTGAACCCCGGGTCGCTGAGCGGGCCGGTGATGTTTACCGGTACTGCCAGACTGATGTCGAGACCACGCGGCGATGGCTTCACCTTGAGATCGTAGCGTTCTTTCTTCAGGTCAATCCCCCCCCCAACCGTCAGAGAGATGACTTCGGTGTTCAGGACACCAACCTTGCTCTTTGCAATGCCGTTCTCGAATTGAAAATCGCTGGCCAGACACTCCACAACAACCCATTCCTTTTTGCCAAGTATCTCGCCAATACTCGAAAACACACCGCTGACATAACCGAGACCTTCGTTGCGCATCCGCCCCTGGCCCATCAGCAGACGCGCATGGCCGTTCAGGGACCCCATAATTTCAGCGACTGAGTTTCCCGAACCGTTCAAAGCAAGATTGATCGACCCCGTGCCTTCCAGCACATCGAGATTGGCAAAATCCTTAAACACTTCGCCGATAGCGATCTTCGAACCACTCATCGAGACCGCGACCAAGGGTGTACCGCCGTCGATATCCAAGCTCAAATTTCCACTCATTGGACTTTCAGCATAGAGCGCCTTGAACGGACGAAGATTCAAGGAGCCGTCCTCCAGCACAACGCGAACATCCACGCTGCGATAGACGCCATAGGGCGTCATCAACTCGCCAACCTTCAACGACAGGTCAGCTTTCGCTGCATTCAGAAACTCCAGTGGTAACGGGTCCCCTGGGAAGATCGGTCCACCTGTTTCCATCTTCGCATCGGCCTCCGCTTCCTCCTTCGAAACTGCCTGAGGTTTGCGGACTTCGGTGGTGTCAGGGAAAAAACGCGTCAGATCAAACTTCGTCGATATCAGGCTGGCCTGGATCTCTGGAGTTTTGCCCGTCAGATCGATGCGGCCGCTGCCAGATATCTCTGATTCACCAAACTGCAGCGTCAGATTCTCGAATTTCGCTTGAGACGCATCTCCAACCAGAGACGCCGTAACATTAACTGGCCCGACGTCAGGCAGGTCCGCGCCAACAAACGGTCGCAGGATATCCAGCGACTGATTGGAGGCCACAAGCGTAATGTCATAACTGGCCTTAACCCTGGCACCTGCCCGATCAATATCGGCGCGTCCGGAAATACGGCTCTTATCGACCGTCACTTCGTCGAGTGTAACTTTAGCCCTATCCAGAGTTCCCATTGCGCGAACTCCGCCATCGATCTGGCCAAGGCTTGCAATATCCCCCACCACATATGGGCGCAGGATTTCCAACGATTGCGCGTTCGCCCTCAATGTGACGTCGTATTCAACGGCGGGGGTTTTGTCCAAGCCCGTCGCATTGATCTGTCCCGACAAAACACTGCTTTCCGCTTTAACATCCGTGATCTCAACACGCGCCTGTTTCCGATCCCCAACGACCCGTACTATGCCCGAAATAGGCCCCAACGCCGGAAGGTCCGGGCCGACGAACGGCTTAACGACATCGAGAGTCTGTCCTTCAACAGTCAAACTGAGGTCGTAATCCACATTCAGAGGATTGTTCCCAAGGCCGACCGTAAGCGATCCCGAAAGCTTGCTTTTGTCGATTGAGACAGCATTGGGTTCAACGCGAAGTGTTTCAAGATCACCAACAAGATTGATACTTCCTGTAAGCGGGCCCAATTCCTCTAGCGGCAGGCCCACATAGGGCGATGCCAGTCCGAGGTCCTGCCCATCCAGCGTCGCCTTTAGGCGATATGAAACATCCTCTCCAAGCTGGGTGTTGCCAGTCACCACAACGCGCGCTGCCGTGATACGGATGTCTTCAATAACAGGCTCTTTGGGGGAACCCGTCACATGTGCTTTCAGGTCAATCGGCCCCAGTTTCGGCAATGGTGTCGAGACAAACGGCTGAATTGCCTTCAGTCCGTCTCCAACTATTGAAATACTGACATCTACGCCATCCGGATTGTCCGGCTGACGCACCCCACCAGTGATTGAAATATCGTAGCCAAGCGCAGTACCTTTTAGATTGATTGGCACCGGGGAACCGCCGGAAAGGATGGCTTTGGACGTGCCAACCTGTCCCGCAAGGTCAATCGTCGCAACGTTGGCTCCGAGCGTGATATTGCCGTCGATGTCGATGTCCAGCGGCGCGCCTGGTTCGGCTGGAACTGCCCGAGCATGGTCCAGTTTCGCAATGATGGTCTGATTGGTTACTCCATCGACCTTTGTGACCAGAACATTTTCGATACGAAGTTGCCCAACCCCCAACTGCAGATCGTCGTCCCCTCCCTCATCACGAGATGCGTTGGTTTGGCCCTGTTCACCAGCGAATTCCAGGTTACTGCGTCCCTGGGCATCACTCTCAACAAGAATATCTGCATCCCGGAGTGTTAGCCGTTCGATATCAATACGGCCGCCCAGCAATGGGAAAAGGCGAATATCAACTTCAACGAGACCGATCGTCGCCATGTCCGGGCGGCTGCCCCAGTCGGGGTTTGAAAACGATACATCACGCACAACAAGTAAAGTCGTCGTTCCAATATCCAGATCGATTGGCCCTCCGAACGACACGGTGCGCCCGGTTTCCTTCTCAATCATCGCCACGATGCGGTCTTTATGATCGTTGGGGTCCAAATTGAGGGCAAAGGCCACCGCGGCTACAATCAGGGCCACCAGCAAAACACCAATGATTTTCAGAAGAGTACGCCAACGCATGTTCAGAGCTTTCGAGTGAGTTTTGTTTTAGCGCACGAGCGAAGGAACAACCGAGGCGCTGTATCGACACGAAAAATCATACCGCAAACCTGACAGCCGCTCGATTGCCAACCTGCCGCAGATTGGGAATGATCACAAAATCACCCTGATTCACGCCGTTCTTGGATCAAATCCAACGAATTCCCAGCTTTTTTGCAACTCAGCATCAAGCGGGGCTGACAACTCCAGCCGTTCACCACCCTCCGGATGCGGCAATCTCAGCGTCTGCGCGTGCAGGTGCAATCGCTTGGGGAGCCCTGAAAGAAAACTCTCACGTCCACCATACTTGCCGTCCCCCAGAATCGGGTTACCAATCACCGCGCAATGGGCACGCAACTGATGGGTACGCCCTGTCCGCGGGCGAAGCTCAAGCCAGGATACACGACCGGCAGCATGATCGAGAACGCGATAATCGGTTTCGGCAAACTGACCGTCGTCGGTTTCCTCAACCTTCTCCTGACCGGTCCCACCACGCTTTGCGAGAGGTGCGTCAATAGTCCCCGATTGAATGTCCGGAACCCCCAAAACCAATGCCCAATACACCTTTTCCACTGTACGACCCTGAAATGAGGCACTGAGAATCTGTGCCGCCCGGCGCGTGCGCGCCAGGATCAGAACGCCGCTGGTATCCTTGTCCAGACGATGCACCAGACGAGGTCGCTCTTGCGCGTCATAGCGCAAAGCGTCGAGCATTCCGTCGACATGCCGTGTGGTTCCCGTGCCGCCCTGCACCGCGAGACCGGATGGCTTGTTCAGCGCAATAACATGATCATCGCGGTAAATGACTCGTTCGCGAATTTCCGCCGCTGCCTTGGGCGAGACTTCCGGGCGCGTTCTTTCTGTTTTAGCGGTTACTGGCGCCATTGGAGGAAGTCGAATCTGTTGCCCCGATGCCAGTCGCAAGCTTGGCTTCGCACGACCACCATCCACCCGCACCTGTCCAGTCCGAAGCCACTTTGCCAGCTGGCCATACGGGACATTGGGGAAATGCCGTTTGAACCAACGATCGATGCGAATATCGTCATCATCGCGCGACACTTCCATATGCCGCACAGCATTCTGTTCAGTATCACTCATACAAACACCACACGCGCCAGCTTCAAACCCAGAAACAAAGCGCCAACTGACGCCGTGACGGACGCAATCACGTAGATCGCAGCCAAACCAATCTGACCGCGCTCGTACAACGACACGACATCAAGGGAAAATGTTGAGAAGGTCGTAAACGCACCCAATGCGCCGACCGTCATCAAAGCCCGCAACTCCGGGGACACCGTCCATGACGTTGCCATGACATGCGCCAGAACGCCCATAATCAAAGATCCACCAATATTCACGACGAGCGTACCCCATGGGAACCCGTGCCCCAGAAGTGCAACCATTCCGACATTCACAAAATGGCGTCCAACCGCACCTGCCGCCCCACCAATGGCAATGGCCACAATCATATTCACGACGCTGACACTCCCCTCGCCATATCAATGTCTCTCACGATTGCGGTTCCCTGGACTGACGTTCGGTACGAAGTTTGTCCCAGTATTCAAGCCGCTTTGATATTTCACGCTCAAAGCCACGCGCCACAGGCTGATAGAAGCTCTGACGAGCGATGTCATCGGGGAAATAGTCCTGTCCGGAGAACCCCTCATCCGCGTTGTGGTCGTACTCGTATCCTGACCCATAACCCAGGTCCTTCATCAAACCCGTCGGAGCATTCAAAATATGCTTGGGCGGCATCAATGACCCAGTGTCTCTGGCGCTGCGCATCGCGGCACCATAAGCATTGTAAGCCGCATTGGATTTGGGCGCGCTGGTCAGATAAATCGTGCATTGCGCCAGCGCCAGCTCCCCTTCGGGCGAACCTATTCGTTCATAGGCCTCCCAGGCTGCCAGAGCCTGAGGCAATGCCTGCGGGTCGGCCAGACCAATGTCCTCTACAGCTGCACGTGCCAACCGGCGCGCAATAAACCGCGGATCCTCGCCCCCTGTCAGCATGCGCGCCAACCAATACAGAGCTGCGTCAACATCCGATCCGCGCAACGATTTGTGCAAGGCACTGATCAGGTTGTAATGACCTTCCTGCCCTTTGTCGTAAAGCGGCGCCCGTTTCTGAACAGTTTCAATCAACTGAGCCGTGTCGAGCACTGTGTCGCGATCCAGTGCAAAGAGTTCTTCTGCCAGATTCAGTAAATAGCGTCCGTCCCCATCCGCCATCGCTTTAAGCGAAAGCCGGGCATCGGCATCGACCGGTATAGTGCGGTCCTCTATCGCTTCGCTGCGATTCAGCAGTTCCTCCAGTGCGACGTCATCAAGACGGTTGAGGACAAAAACCTGACTTCGTGACAGAAGCGCAGCATTGATCTCGAAGGAAGGGTTCTCCGTTGTCGCGCCGATGAGTGTGACCGTGCCATCCTCTACATAGGGCAAGAAACCATCCTGCTGCGCTCGGTTAAAGCGGTGAATTTCATCAATAAACAGCAGGGTGCCCTTACCGCCTGCGCGTCGGGCTGTCGCGCGTTCAAAAACCTTACGTAGATCCGCAACGCCTGAGAAAACTGCCGAAAGAGGTTCAAATTCAAGGTCCGTTTCCAGCGCCAGAAGACGCGCAATCGTGGTTTTCCCACAGCCGGGCGGCCCCCACAGAACCATGCTCGCAAGCCGTCCATTCGAAACCATCCGTCCGATCGGGCCGTTACCGCTCAGAAGATGGTCCTGCCCAACAACCTCGGCAATGCTTTCCGGACGCAGCCGATCTGCGAGCGGGCGCGGTACCTGAGCCGAAAACATCTCAGACTGATTTGTTTCTGACGTCATCCGGATATCGATAGCGAAAAAATTCTACCGGCACGGCGCACTTTCAATACCCACCGCGGGTGCGGCTCTGCGGTCGCATCGCGCAGGTCGGAGACAAGGCCGATCGGCCTGTCATTGACTTCCAGGACAACATCCCCCGGACGGAACTCCAACCGATGAGCGGGACTGCGCGAAGCGATATCACGCACAACGACCCCTGTATCAAAATGGTCGCGACCCATTTCAGCTGCGAGCGCTGGTGACAGATTGGCCACTGTGGCACCCGCTAGCGGGTGCGCGCCCCTCAGCTGATATTCATCACGTGCCGGGACCTCTGGCGGATGCTCCAAAAACAAATCGACATCAAACACCCGACCCGGGCGCCGAATTTTCAACTTGGTGGTGCTGCCCAGTAGCCCGGTGGCGATTCGAAACCGAAGTCCCTCTTCATCGAACACCGGCTGTTCCTCAACTGCCACGATGATATCGCCAGACTTGAGACCTGCCCGAAGCGCCGGTCCTTCCGGGTGTATATCAGACAGAATGACTCCATCCGGGCGCGCAAGACCAATGGCATTCGCAATCTCCGCCGAAACGGTGTCAGCCTTCGCCCCCAGCCAGGCCCGACGCAGCGCATCCCCCGAGGCAGCGCCCGCGATCACCGTGCGCACCATATTGGACGGGACCGCAAAACCAATACCCTGACTACCGCCGCTGCGAGAGAAAATAGCAGTGTTCACGCCTGCCAAAGTTCCGTCCATTCGCAACAGCGCGCCGCCCGAGTTTCCAGGATTGATCGCGGCATCGGTCTGGATAAAGAAATTGAAATCGGTGATGCCAACCTTGGTTCGAGCCAGTCCCGAGACGATACCGCTCGTCACAGTTTGTCCGACACCAAACGGGTTACCAATCGCCAACACCAGGTCCCCGACTTCCAGGTCATCACTGTCGCCCAGTTCCACATAGGGAAGCTGTTCATCACTGGTTTCGACCTTGAGAATTGCCAGATCAGTCTGCTCATCCTCGCGCAAAATTTCTGCGTCAAATTCCCGCCGGTCCGACAAAACAACTCGGATCGTATCCGCGCCCTCGATGACGTGAAAATTCGTCACAATCAAACCGTCCGGTCGGACAATCACACCAGACCCCAGTGAGTTCTCGGCATTCTCACGAGGCTCGACACGATTAAACGAACCTCCGAAAAACCGCCGGAAAAAGGGATCATTGAACAAGGGCGAGGATGGACCCCGCTGCTGCACGGCCTTACGGGTAAAAATATTCACAACAGCTGGCGACGCCTTCTTCACAAGCGGCGCAAACGACAGCATCACCTGTTCGCGAGCTTCAGGTACCGCACGCTGGGCCCATACGACTGGCACAGCGGTTGTGATGCCCAGCAGAACGGCCAGAATCAGTGTGGGAAATCTTAGCAACCTGATCATGAAATGATATTAGTCCGCTTCGCAGTAAGTTTCATCGTCCCAAACGAAAAAGGCCGCCCCGGAGGGCGGCCTCAATTCGTATCCAGGAAGTTCGCGCCCTAGGCTGCGACCTCTTCGAGTTCCTCGTCATCAATCTGGACCGGACCTGAATCCAGCCCCTTGGCGTCCTCATCACGATCCACCAATTCAATGATCGCCATCGGAGCATTGTCACCATGCCGGAAGCCAGCTTTGAGAACACGGGTGTATCCTCCGGGTCGATCAGCATATCGCTCAGCCAGGGTTGAGAACATTTTCTCGACCAGAGCGCGATCCCTAATTGTGCTCAGCGCCTGACGCCGGGCGTGCAAATCACCGCGTTTGCCCAAAGTGATGAGCTTATCAACGATGCTTCGCAGCTCCTTTGCCTTCGGCAATGTCGTCACGATCTGCTCGTGCTTGATCAGCGCGGCAGACATGTTTGCAAACATCGCCTTGCGGTGACTGCTTGTACGGTTGAGTTTCCGCGGACCTTTACGGTGACGCATAATACTTACTCCTCAGCTTCGAAGCCGTTAAAAGGGCTCTTCGAGGCGCTTTGCCAAATCTTCAATATTCTCCGGCGGCCAGGCCGGAATCTCCATGCCAAGATGGAGACCCATCTGAGCCAATACTTCCTTAATCTCGTTCAGGGATTTGCGGCCAAAGTTCGGGGTGCGAAGCATTTCGGCTTCGGTTTTCTGAACCAGATCACCAATGTAAACGATATTGTCGTTCTTGAGGCAATTTGCCGAACGGACTGAAAGTTCCAACTCGTCGACCTTGCGGAGAAGGTTCCGGTTGAATTCCAACTCGTCATCAATCTCTTCAACAGGCTGCGCAGCTTTTGGCTCATCAAAGTTTACGAAGAGCTGCAACTGGTCCTGAAGAATGCGCGCCGCCAGAGCAACAGAATCTTCAGGCGTAATCGCACCGTTTGTTTCCAGATCCAGGGTCAGTTTGTCCAGATCCGTACGCTCGCCAACCCGAGCATTGCCCACATGGTAGGACACTTTGAGAACCGGTGAGAACAGGGCATCAACCGGGATCAATCCGATCGGCGCGTCTGCGGCGCGGTTTTGCGCAGCAGGAACGTAGCCCTTGCCGGATTCGACCATGAGTTCCATCACCACACGGGCCCCCTGATCGAGCGTCATCAGCTCATGATCGGGATCCATGATTTCGATATCAGCACCGGTATCAATCTGGCTTGCCGTCACGACGCCCGGGCCCGTGGCCGTCAGGGTCATCCGTTTGGGCCCTTCACTGTGCATCCGCAGCGCCATACCTTTGACGTTCAACACCACATCGGTGATGTCTTCGCGAACGCCAGGAATTGACGAGAATTCGTGCAGCACACCTTCGATCTGGATCGAGGTCACGGCAGCACCCTGCAAAGACGAAAGCAGAATACGACGCAGGGCGTTGCCCAATGTCAGGCCAAAACCGCGTTCAAGCGGCTCGGCAACAACAGTCGCCTGACGCGCGGGGTTCATACCACCGGCGATATCCAGCTTGTTCGGCTTAATCAGTTCGGTCCAATTCTTTTGAAGCATATTGCTTTCCTTAAACCTTTTGCGGCCCGCCTCGACCCCGTGTCGCAGCGAACCGTTTGATATTGGTAACAGCGTCCCGAAGGAGGCGGATCAGACGCGCCGGCGTTTGCGCGGGCGGCATCCGTTATGCGGAACCGGGGTTACGTCGCGGATCATTGTGATCTCGAAACCAACCGCCTGCAGCGCACGCAAAGCAGATTCACGTCCTGAACCCGGACCTTTGACTTCAACCGAAAGGGTCTTCATGCCATGTTCCTGGGCCTTCTTGCCTGCATCCTCAGCTGCCATCTGCGCCGCATAAGGCGTAGATTTGCGCGAACCCTTGAAACCCTGCGAACCTGCAGAAGACCATGCGATGGCATTGCCCTGCGCATCAGAGATCGTGATATGGGTGTTGTTAAACGTCGCATTCACATGCGCAACGCCCGAAGTGATGTTTTTACGCTCGCGCCGACGAACGCGTGCTGTAGCGGCTTTTGCCATAACTTGAATACCTTGCTTCTAGAGCCCTTAGGCCTTTTTCTTACCGGTGATCGGCCGAGCTTTACCCTTGCGCGTACGCGCATTCGTGTGTGTGCGCTGACCGTTCACTGGCAAACCTTTACGATGACGTACGCCACGATAGGATCCAAGATCCATGTAGCGCTTGATATTCATCGCGACTTCACGACGCAAATCACCTTCGACCTGATAGTTCTGGTCGATCGTTTCCCGAACGCGAATCACCTCATCATCGGTGAGTTCGTGCACACGGCGTTCCAAGGGAATGCTGCATTTTTCGCAGATTTCCTCGGCTTTTGTGGGTCCGATCCCATGAATATACGTCAACGCGATCGGAAGCCGCTTCTGCGTTGGAATATTGATACCTGCAATGCGTGCCACGCTCCGAACTCCTTCGTGGTTACGGTGCGGTCAAAACGGCCAAATGTAAGGCTAACCGGGCGGCGGGATTATAGAATTTTCCGCCGCAAGGTCAATAGCTTAGCCAGCCGTTATGATCGCCTCTATTTGTTTAGATACATCATCGATCGGCTTCATGCCGTCGACCTTCTTCAACATGCTCCGGCCCTCGTAATACGGGAGAATCGGTGCGGTTTGCTCGTGATACACCTCCAGGCGGTGTTTCAACGTTTCTGCGTTATCGTCATCCCGCCTCTCACCTTCAGGCGTTTCGGCGACACGTGTATTGATCCGGTCAATCAGGACAGAATCATTGACCGAAATTTCGATCACATGGTCTAGCGGGAGACCCTTCTCCCCGAGCATCTTATCCAGAGCTTCCGCTTGCGCCGTCGTGCGCGGGAAACCATCCAGAATGAACCCGTTTTCGCAATCCGGCTCGGATATACGATCAGATATAATTTGCACCATAATATCGTCAGGCATCAGTTTACCTGCATCCATCACAGCTTTGGCTTCACGCCCCAATTCACTTCCAGATGCCACTGCTGCGCGCAGCATGTCACCTGTTGAAAGCTGAACGAGGCCTTTGCCGTCGACCAGAACTTTGGCCTGCGTACCTTTACCCGCACCCGGCGGTCCCAAAAGAATAATATTCATTGCTTCTTGCCCCCGAACGCCGCTATCCGCGTCGGCCCTTGAGCTTCGCCTTGCGAATAAGGCCCTCATACTGATGGGCGAGCAGATGGCTCTGAATCTGTGCAACCGTATCCAACGAGACCACAACAACAATCAGCAAACTCGTTCCACCAAAAAAGAACGGAACAGAAAAACGGGTAATCAAGACTTCGGGCAACAGCGCGACAACGACCAGATATGCCGTTCCGACAACCGTCAGGCGGGTCAGAACATAGTCGAAAAACTGTGCTGTATTCTTGCCGGGTCGGATGCCCGGCACAAAACCACCGTTTTTCTTCAGATTGTCCGCAGTCTCCTGCGGATTGAAAACGATTGCTGTGTAGAAGAACGAGAAGAAAATGATCAACGCCGCAAACAACAAGAAAAACAAAGGCTGCCCGCGGCCAATCAGGGACGTGATCAACCCGAGAGTTCCGTCACCACCCCCGCCGGAAAAACCAGCGATTGAAACTGGAGTCAGAAGAATCGACGTGGCAAAAATAATCGGGATCACGCCAGAAGTATTGAGCTTCAGCGGGATATGAGACGATTCGCCGCCGAACATCCGGTTGCCGACCTGTCGCTTGGGATACTGAACAATGATCCGTCGCTGAGCACGCTCAAAGAACACGATGAACATGATGACCGCGACCGCAAAGACCAGGAAACCGATGATGAACAGCGCTGACAAAGCCCCAGTACGTCCGAGTTCGAGCGTGGATGCGAATGCCGTTGGCAAATTGGCAACAATGCCAGCAAAGATAATCAGAGATATTCCGTTGCCAACACCACGTGCGGTGATCTGTTCACCCAACCACATCAGAAACATCGTGCCCCCGACAATGGTAATGACCGTGCTCGCGCGGAAGAAAAGTCCGGGATCCGCAACAGCAGGCCCCTGGGATGTCGAGATACCTTCAAGGCCGGCTGACAGTCCATATGCCTGAATAACAGCCAGAAAGACCGTCAAATAGCGGGTGTACTGGTTAATCTTCTTGCGGCCGGACTCACCCTCTTTTTTCAATTGCTCCATACTCGGCGAAATGGCCGTCATGAGTTGCATGATAATGGCAGCAGAAATATAGGGAATCACGTTCAGAGCAAAAATACTCATGCGCGATAGAGCACCGCCAGCGAAAGCGTCGAAGACACCGAGAATTCCACCGGACTGCTGGCTGAAGATGTCGTCAATGATCACCGGGTCAATACCCGGAATTGGAATATAGGTACCGAGACGATAGACGATAAGAGCGCCAAGTGTGAACCACAGGCGCTTCTTAAGTTCTTTCGCTTTTGCGAAAGCACCGAAATTCAAATTCGATGCGATCTGGTCAGCGCTACTCGCCATCTATTTTTCCGTTCGCAACTTGTTCGTTACGATCCATGTGGGCCGAACCGGGATACGGTCAACGCAAATTTCGTTTACTCAGCCTATTCGCCGTCACTCGCACCAGAATCGGCAGGCACAGTCTTGATATTGCGCGGCGTCTTCACCTTTGGCGCAATTGCAACAGCAACGCTACCACCGGCCTTTTCGATTGCCGCAACGGCACCCGAAGATGCGCTCGTGATTTCGAGCGAGACCTTCGACGTGACTTCACCACTGGCAATCAAACGAACACCGTCCAACTTGCGGCGTACAACGCCAGCCGCGACCAGCGCATCATCATTGATGGCACCATCGGCCTTGATCTTGCCAGCATCAATGGCTTCCTGCAGGCGCCCCAGAGTCAACTCCTGGAACTTCGCGCGGTTCGGCTTTTTAAAGCCACGCTTCGGCAGGCGCATGTAAAGGGGCATTTGGCCGCCCTCAAAACCCTTGATGGCCACACCTGAACGGGACTTCTGCCCCTTCACACCGCGACCACCGGTTTTACCGGTTCCGGACCCGGGACCGCGACCAATTCGCTTGCGCGGGCGACGAGCACCCTGATTGTCTGACAAATCATTGATATTCATGACAGTATTCCGTTACTCAGCTTCGTCGACCTGAACGAGATGCTGGACCTTCCTGATCATACCACGCACCGACGGGGTATCTTCGAGTTCACGTGTTTTGTGACGCTTGTTCAGGC
This sequence comes from Alphaproteobacteria bacterium, assembly GCA_018666195.1. Classification (GTDB taxonomy): domain Bacteria; phylum Pseudomonadota; class Alphaproteobacteria; order UBA6615; family UBA6615; genus JABJAG01. The sequence goes on along the minus strand of JABJAG010000024.1, from coordinate 743 downwards.
CAAGACCAATCAGGGTCTGACGCTGATCGGCACGACGCCCAATCGGGCTACCGAGCTGCGTGACACGTAGCGTTTTCTTTGCAGCAGCCATGATTAAGCCTCCGCCTCAACAGTTTCTGCCTCAGCACCGGCACCGGCCGCTGAATCCTGAATACTGCGGCGGCTAATAATGTCAGCCACTTTTAGGCCGCGGCGGTTAGCAACAGCGCGCGGTGACATCATGCTCTCAAGTGCCTCGAAGGCAGCCTTAATCATGTTGTGCGGATTGGATGTACCGATCGATTTCGCCACAACGTCCTGAACACCAAGGCATTCAAAAACGGCACGAAGCGGACCGCCGGCAATAATTCCGGTTCCCGGAGGCGCAGCACGCAGAACAACATGTCCCGCACCGAAGTGACCACGCACGTCATGGTGCAACGTGCGACCATCGCGAAGTGGAACACGAACGATCTGGCGCTTCGCAGCTTCCGTTGCCTTGCGAATAGCCTCAGGGACTTCCCGGGCTTTTCCTGAACCATGCGCAACACGTCCGCGCTGATCGCCGACAACAACAATGGCTGCAAAGCCGAAACGACGTCCGCCTTTAACAACTTTTGCCACGCGATTGATGCTGACGAGCCGCTCAATGAATTCACTCTCTTCGCGTTCGTCACGACGTCCGCCGTCACGACGCCCGCCGCCATCGCGACGTCCGCCGCCGCCTTCGCGCTGATTACGTTGTGGTGCCTGTGCCATGCCAG
>JABJAG010000199.1 GCA_018666195.1 Alphaproteobacteria bacterium | reverse complement strand
CTGGTGCCGCGGTTGAAGAATCCTGTCCCGACTTCTCCGGCGCGCTGGAGACTTTTCAAACCCTGCGCGCATCCGCCTTTGTCGTGAACCGGGCCCCGCTGCTCGAAAAGCATCGCGACAGGATGAAACCTGAAATGATCTGGAATATCGAGAAGGGTATGGCGCAATCCAGCGGCGACATCTCTGTAGCTCTGCGCGATCGCGGAGCGCTCTACCAGCGTGTCGCGGCCTGGTTCGGTGACTACGATGTGCTCGCCTGTCCGGCGGCGATCGTGCCGCCATTTGATGTGGATATGCGCTATCTGGAACGGGTGGGGGATCACGAGTTCGGCAATTATGTCGATTGGCTCTACATCACCTTCGCGATCACCCTGACCGGCTGCCCGGCGATTTCGGTTCCCTGTGGCTTTACCAAATCCGGATTGCCGGTTGGTCTGCAGCTTGTGGGTCGCCCCCGCGGAGAGGCTGAACTTCTGAGGTTTGCAGCGCGGTTGGAAGAGATTGTGGCACTGTCGCCGCTCGCACCAATTGATCCGCGGCCCGGCGCCTAGTTTTCCACCATCCTTCGTAACTCTGTGGCCGGCGCAACTCTTGCGTTTGGACATGCTGCGGCGCAACTTGCGCTGCAACGCACACTGATATCTGAGGTTGTTCATGTCTGTTGACGCTGCTGAGCCAACGAAGGCTGCATCGGTTTCTGCCAAACAAAATCTGGTGGAAGAACTGAGTGGCTATTTCTTCGAAGAATTGGAAATCGGGATGACAGCGGTCTATGCCCGCACGATCGGCCCGGCCGATCTGGTGATGTTTGCCGGAATTTCGGGCGACACCAATCCAATGCACCTGAATGAAGAATATGCCGGTCAGACCATGTTCGCAGGCACCATCGCGCATGGGATGCTGTGCTCCAGCTTCATTTCGACGGTGGTTGGCACCCGCCTGCCAGGGCCGGGTTGCGTCTATGTCAGCCAGACCCTGAAATTCAAGGCGCCGGTGCGTCCGGGCGACACGGTAACCGCCCGCGCGACGGTAACGGAACTGATCCCGCAGAAAAAACGTGTTGTGCTCGAAACGATCTGCACTGTCGGTGACAAGGTCGTGATCTCGGGCGAAGCACAGGTTCTGGTGCCTCAAAAAAGCTGAGGCGGGCATTCGCCTACACTTCTAATCGACCAGGACGGCTTGATTGCCACGCTATCCAAAGGTACATCGCGCGGATGCGTATTCTTCGACACTTTGCGAACGTGCCCGAAGCGGACAAAGGTGCCGTGGTCGCGCTGGGAAATTTCGATGGTCTTCATCGGGGGCACCAGCATGTGATTGCGACAGCCCGAGATATTGCACGGGCGGATGGCCGTAAGTTCGGCCTGCTGACCTTTGAGCCGCATCCGCGGACGTTTTTTGGCAAAGAAGACGAAGCGTTTCGCCTCACGCCTTTCCGGATCAAGGTTCGTGAATTGCAGGCGCTGGGGGCAGATGTCCTGTTTGTGCTGCGCTTCGATGACACAATCGCGAAACGCCCGGCCGACAGTTTTGTGACTGATATTCTGCACAAGGGCATGGGTGCCTCACATGTTGTCGTGGGGTACGACTTTGCGTTTGGCGCGGGTCGTGAAGGCAATCCGGAATATCTGAAGACACGCGCTGATGAACTCGGTTTCAAGGCAACTTCTGTACAGCCTGCACGTGATGAGGTTGAAGAAATCTACTCGTCGACCCTGATCCGCAAATATCTGCAGAACGGCCAGCCGCAACGCGCGGCGGCGCTGCTTGGACATCTCTGGGAAGTTGAGGGCCGGGTTCGTGAAGGTCAAAAATTGGGTCGAACAATCGGGTTTCCGACGGCCAATGTGGATCTTGGTGAATCGATCTGTCCGACACTCGGTGTTTACTCGATCCGCGCGGGCGCACGCGTCGATGGGCGCATCCGCTGGTATGACGGGGTCGCCAATCTGGGAGTGCGGCCGACGGTCAATGGCGAGGGTGTTGTCCTCGAGGTTCATCTCTTCGATTTCGACGGTGATCTATACGGCAGCTACCTTCGGGTGGCGTTTGTCGACTATTTGCGGGCCGAGAAAAAGTTCGATGGACTGGATGCTTTGAAGGCTCAGATCGCCGAGGATTCACGCCAGGCAAGAGACCTGCACCTTGCCCGCGCACTGGGTGCGGGTGATTTTGTCGGCGAAGATATGTAAAACGCGCGTCATCCGGCGGTTGCCGTGAGGTTTTCCGCGATCTATAAGCCGCCCGGATACTTGGGAACAAAACATGGCCATCGATTACAAGGACACCGTCTTCCTTCCGAAGACCGATTTTCCGATGCGTGCCGGCTTGCCGAAAAAGGAGCCGGAGCTCCTGGCGCGCTGGTCGGAGCTGGATCTGTTTGCGCGGCAGCGCTCAGAATCCGCCGGTCGTACACCGTTCATTCTGCATGATGGCCCGCCTTATGCGAATGGCCATTTGCATATTGGCCATGCGCTGAACAAGATTTTGAAAGACGTGATCAACCGCTCTCAGCAGATGATGGGTCGGGATTCGAACTACGTGCCGGGCTGGGATTGTCACGGCCTGCCGATCGAATGGAAGATCGAGGAAAAGTATCGCGCCGAAGGACTGAACAAGGACGATGTTCCGATCCTGGAATTCCGCAACGAGTGCCGCGAATTCGCCAGACACTGGGTCGGTATTCAGTCCGAGGAGTTTCAACGCCTGGGTGTGCTCGGCAACTGGGCCGACCCCTATACGACCATGGCCTTTCCTGCCGAGGCGCAGATTGCCCGCGAGATCGCGAAGTTCGCGATGAATGGCGGCCTGTATCGCGGTGCGCGTCCCGTGCTCTGGTCGGTCGTGGAGAAGACGGCGCTGGCAGAGGCCGAGGTCGAGTATGAGGATCACACCTCTCCCTCGATCTATGTGCGTTTCCCGATTGTTGAAGCATCCGACCCGGCATTGGCGGGCGCGTCGATTGTCATCTGGACAACAACACCCTGGACGATCCCCGGCAACCGCGCGATCGCGGTTGGCCCGGAACTGGACTATGTGCGCCTCGCTGTTACGGGTGTGAGTGAACACAGCCGCGCGGTGATCGACGACGAATTGATCGTTTCCGTCGCGTTGCTGGAGGCTGCCTGCAAGGATATGGGGATTGAATCCCATCGCGAAGTCACGCGCCTGAAAGGGTCTGCGATCACCGGGAGTGTCTGCGCACATCCGCTGCGCGCCAAGGGATTCGAGCACGATGTGCCGGTCTATGAGGCCGACTTCGTCACAACCGAGCAGGGCACCGGGTTTGTGCATATTGCGCCCAGTCATGGTGAGGATGATTTCCATCTCGGGCGCGCCCATGGCCTGGCCGTTCCCGATATGGTGGATGCCAGTGGTTGCTATTTCGAGCACGTGCCCCTGTTTGCGGGCATGGCGGTCCTGACCCCGGAGGGCAAGGAAGGTGAAGCGAATGGCGCGGTGATGAGCGTGCTGGAAGGTGAGAACAATCTTCTGGGTCGGCGCAAGCTCGTCCATTCCTATCCGCATTCCTGGCGCTCGAAGGCGCCGCTGATTTTCCGCAATACCTCCCAGTGGTTCATCTCCATGGAGACGAATGACCTGCGTGAAAAAGCGCTGAGCGCGATTGAAGAGACACGCTTCGTGCCGCCGCAGGGTCAGACCCGATTGCGCTCGATGATCGAAAGTCGTCCCGATTGGTGTATTTCGCGCCAGCGCGCCTGGGGTGTGCCGATCCCGATTTTCGTGAACAAGAAGACTGGCGAGGTCTTGCGCGATCAGGCCGTGTTCGACCGGATTGCCGAAGCCTTCGAGACCGAAGGTGGTGATGCCTGGTTTGCTAGCCCGCCCGCTCGCTTCCTGGGCGAGGGTTACGATGCTGACGACTATGAGCAGGTGCGCGACATTGTGGATGTCTGGTTCGATTCCGGTTCGACCCACGCGTTTGTTCTCGAGGATCGTGACGATCTGCAATCGCCGGCTTCGCTGTACCTTGAAGGTTCGGACCAGCATCGTGGCTGGTTTCACTCCTCACTGCTGGAATCCTGTGGCACGCGTGGCCGGGCGCCTTATGACGCTGTCCTGACCCATGGTTTTGTGATGGCCGAAGATGGCCGCAAGATGTCGAAGTCTGCTGGCACGGACGTGTCACCCCAGGATTCGATCGAGCAACTGGGTGCCGATATCCTGCGTATCTGGGTGGTTGGCTCGGACTATTCCGAAGACCTGCGACTGGGGCCGGATATCCTCAAGCATCAGGCCGATCTGTACCGGCGCATTCGCAACACGTTGCGCTATCTGCTCGGCAATCTTGATGGTTTCGAGGCCAGTGAGCGGATCGACCCGTCCGAGATGCCGGAGCTCGAGCGTTGGGTGCTGCATCGTATCTGGGAGATGGACAAGCTGGTTCGTCAGACCACGGATGATTTCGAGTTCCATGACCAATGGACGGCGCTGCACAATTTCTGCGCTGTCGAACTGTCGGCATTTTTCTTCGATATTCGCAAGGACGCGCTGTATTGCGATGGACCGGACAGTCTGCGCCGACGCGCGGCCCGCACGGTTCTTGATATTCTCTTCTCGCATCTGACCGCATGGTTGGCCCCGATGCTGTGTTTCACAGCCGAGGAAGCCTGGCTCGCGCGCGCCGGGGAAGACGATGCAGACAGTGTGCATCTGCGCACCTATCCCGACGTACCCGAAAGCTGGCGCGACGATGCACTTTCCGAGAAGTGGGAAAAGATCCGTCGTCTGCGACGGGTTGTAACCGGGGCACTCGAGATCGAACGCGCCGAGAAGCGCATCGGGTCGAGCCTGCAGGCGGCGCCGACGGTGTATGCTGACCCCGCCACGGTCGCGGCGATGGACGGCATCGATCTTGCGGAGATTTCAATCACGTCTGCCGCCGAACTGGTCGAGGGTGCAGGTCCTGAGGACGCGTTCACACTACCCGATATCGCAGGCATTGCTGTGGTGCCCGGGCTTGCGGATGGCGAGAAATGCGCGCGTTGCTGGCAGGTGTTGTCCGACGTTGGCACGCTGGATCATGCAGATGTTTGCGGACGTTGTTCCCAGGCTGTTGATCAGGGAAAGGAGGCCGCCGAGTAGGGCGGCTATCTGCGGATGCCACGCTGGGCGATCATTTTTATCGGTGTGCTGATCGTTATGGATCAAGCGATCAAGCAGCTGATGCTGTCGATGGTCTTTGACCCGCCGCGCATCCTCGAAGTGACAAGTTTCTTCAATCTCGTGCCGGTCTGGAACTCTGGTGTGAGCTTTGGGCTGTTTGGTGATTCAGATGCATTCTGCTGGGTCCTTGTCGTTCTGGCGCTGGCTATCGTTGTTGTGTTGCTGGTCTGGCTCGTGCGGGCCGGGAACGGCATGGTCATGTTCGCCCTGACGCTTGTGGTCGGCGGTGCGTTGAGCAATGTCGTGGACCGCGTTGTGTATGGCGCGGTAATCGATTTCGTTGATATCCACGGATTTGGCTTCCACTGGCCAGCCTTCAATCTGGCTGACGCAACCATCGTGCTGGGGACAGCTTTACTGCTCTATGATGGCTTGTTCAGTACTCCGCGTGCGATAAAGTAGAGAGCACACACTCGAATCCGTCTGATAACGCGCTATATTGTAGATAGATATGTTGAAGCGAAACGAACCATCGATGAACGATTTGACGTCCCGGTCGCCGCGCGTGACCCTGGTTCTGCTGACGCTCGCCGCGTTGACCCTTTCGGCATGTGGCGATTCAACCAAGCGTGCGCTTGGATTGTCGCGCACCTCACCGGATGAATTTTCTGTCGTGCCGCGTGCACCACTATCTCAGCCGCCGGATTTCAATTTGCGTCCGCCGCGTCCTGGCGCTGAAGATCTGACCACTCTTTCAACCCGGGAGCAGGCCCGTCAGGCGGTCTTCCGTGGTGACGATGCGAACAAGAAGCCGGGGATCAACACACTCCGTGGCAATACAGGGCCCAACGCTCAGGCTGCGCCCCGTGAGGGCGTCTCTCGCTCCACGACCGGTGAATCTGCATTCCTGTCGCGCGCTGGAGCGCTGGAAACTGATCCTTTGATCCGTTCGCAGATTGATCGTGAAAGCGACGTTCTGGTTGAAGAGAATGAAAACTTTGTGCGAGGCCTGTTGGGCCTCAGGCAGGACTCACCTGCTGCTGTTGTTGATGCACCGGCCGAAGCACGACGCCTGCGTGAAGCACAGGCGCTCGGTGTGCCGCCATCCGAAGGTGAGAAAACGCCGACGATCGAGCGAAAGAGCAACAGTCTGCTCAAGATATTCTGATCACCTGATCCGCCGTATTATTTCCATAAAGTCGCGTGAAAGTGAGCATGTGTTGGCGCATAGCCATTGCACGCGTGCGCATGCGCGCCATATCTGTTGGTGACGTTGAAGGTATCGGAGGAAATTTGTGATGAAAGACGGGTCCGCGATGGCTCCTGGATGGCGCCCCTGGCTGCTTTCTCTGGCGGTGTTTCCTCTTCTTGCCGTCCCGTCCTGGGCGCAGGTCTTCAACCCCACAACCTTTGAACTCGACAACGGCCTGCAGATTGTCGTGATTGAAAATCATCGGGCGCCGGTTGTGACCCACATGATCTGGTATCGCGCGGGTGCGGCTGACGAGCCTGCCGGTAAATCGGGTATCGCGCATTATTTTGAGCATTTGATGTTCAAGGGGACGAAGACCCGGGCATCAGGAGAGTTCTCCGAAATTGTGGCGAGTGTCGGCGGGCGCGAAAACGCGTTCACCTCACAGGACTACACCGGCTATTTCCAGACCGTGGCCCCGCAGCATCTGGAGACCATGATGGAGCTGGAGGCTGATCGGATGACCGGTCTGGTCCTGACCAGCGAGATTATTGAACCCGAGCGGAAGGTCATTCTGGAAGAACGTGGTTCACGCACCGACAACAATCCGAGTGCGCTTTTGTCCGAGCAGGTTGCGGCTGCGACTTATCTCAACCACCCTTATCGCCTGCCGATAATTGGATGGGCCCATGAGATTGAGAATCTCAGTCTTGCTGACCTGCGGGCTTTCTATGAAACCTGGTACGCACCGAACAACGCGGTACTGGTTGTTTCGGGCGATGTCGATCCCGATGAGGTGTTTCAGCTTGCCCGAAAATATTACGGACCGATTGCTGCGCGAGATTTGCCCGCGCGAATCCGCCCGTCCGAGCCTCCGCAACGTGCCCCCCGCGAGATTGTCATGCGTGATGCCCGGGTGGAACAGCCCAGTTGGTCGCGCCGCTATCTGGCGCCGAGTTACACCTCGGGAGAGAGTGAACACGCCTATGCGCTGGAGGTGCTTTCAGAGATTATTGGTGGTGGGACCACCGCACGCATCTATCGTTCGATCGTCGTGGAATCCGCCCTCGCAGCATCCGCCGGAGCCTGGTACGCGCCGGGATCTCTGGACCTTACGACATTTGGCTTCTGGTTCTCCCCGCGACCCGGGGTGGAGATTTCTGACGTTGAGGTTGCGATCGATGAACAGATTTCCAAACTGCTTGCCACGGGCGTGACAGAAGACGAACTGGATCGCGCAAAACGACGCCTGATCGACAGTGCGATTTTTGCCAGGGACAGCGTCTCAGGTCCGGCCCGCGTGTTCGGCGCGGCACTGGCGAGTGGGCAAACTGCTGATGATGTGGAGGCCTGGCCAAAACGTATTCAGGCGGTAACCGTTGCGGAGATCAATGCAGCGGCCCGGGCCGTCTTCAACCCGAACGCTTCAACCACAGGGATATTGTTGCCCGCCGAAAGAGAGAACAAGTCATGAGCCCGTCTGTGATGCGCGGTCTGTTCGCGCCGGTCTTCGCACTGGCTGTTGTGCTGGTGCCGGTTTCTGCTCAGGCGATCGAAATTCAGCGGGTGATCAGCAAGGGGGGTATTGAGGCGTGGTTGGTCGAAGACCACTCGTTGCCGATCATTTCCATGCGCTTCCTTTTTCCAGGGGGCGCAGCAACGGATCCGATTGACCGCCACGGTACCGCCAATATGGTGGGTGGCCTGCTTGATGAAGGTGCGGGAGACCTCGACTCTCAGGCATTTCAGAGCCGACTGGCTGATGAATCCATTTCCTTATCGTTCAGTGCATCTCGTGACAATTTTGGCGGCAATCTGAAGGCATTGACCCGAAACCGGGATGAAGCCTTTGATTTGCTGCGTCTGGCTTTGACCAAGCCGCGGTTCGATACGGATGCTGTGGAACGAATTCGGGCACAAATTCTGGCGGGCATTGCGGCACGTACAAACAACCCCAACCAGATTGCCCAACGCACCTTCTGGGCAGCCACATTCCCGGGGCACCCGTATTCCCGCCCACGTGAAGGAACTGCCGAAAGCGTTGCTGCGATCACGAATGTGGATTTGCGCACCTTTGTGACCCGCCGCCTGGCGCGCAGTGAGTTGATTGTCGGTGTTGTCGGAGACATCACACCTGATGACCTCAAGATGCTCCTGGATCAGACGTTCGGTGATCTGCCCGAACGCGCCGAAGCGTTCACCATTCCCAAGGCGGAGCCTGCGGCAGCCGGAGACGTGATTGTTGTTCGAAAGAACAATCCGCAAAGCCGCGTGTTGTTTGGGCAGAAAGGTCTGTATCGCGATGACCCGGACTACTATTCCGCATTGGTGCTCAATCATATTCTGGGTGGGGGTAGCTTCACGTCCCGGCTCTATGATGAAATTCGTGAGAAGCGGGGGCTGGCTTATTCGGTGTTTAGCTATCTGTTGCCCATGGAAAGCGCTGCTTTATGGCTTGGGGGGGCTGGGACCGAAAATGCAGCCGTCTCTGTTTCGGTGAAGTTGGTGCGAGACCAGTGGGCGAGTATTCGTGCGTTTGGCGTAACCGAGGATGAGCTCGACAAGGCCAAAGCAAATCTGATTGGTTCGTTTGGACTGCGGTTTGACAACAGTGCGGCCATATCCGGGATGCTTGTTGCAGTCCAGAGACGCGATCTAGGCATCGAATTCCTCAATGAACGCAATAACCTGATCGATCAGGTGACGCTTGAGGATGTTAATCGAGTGGCCAAGCGGGTCCTTGATCCTGCTGCGTTGACGGTTGTTGTTGTTGGCGACCCTGAGAATATCGACGCCACCCATACAATCGGTGAAGACGGGTAACCGCGCGACGTCGCTGCGTTTCCACGAATCATCCGGTTTGTCCACAATGATGGGCGTTGCCGCGCATGTGCCTGGCGACGCAAACTGCCCGTCCTCCCATTGGACATGCTTTAACCATGCCAGACATCTATTCCCACGATATTAGCGGCTGCTTTGCCGAGGTCATTGGCGACCGGGGTGCGTCTGTTGAATCCATGGCTATGGTTCTCGAGGCAGCTGAGGGGCCGTGGACATTGTTGCGGGAGGCACTGGCCGAGGATGATTTTCCGCCGCTGACTCTGGTGCAGCAAAATGATGATCTCGACGAGATCCGTGCTGCAGCGGCGCGCCTGTCCCAACATTGCGATGTGGTGGCAATTATTGGTGTGGGCGGATCCAGTCTGGGCGCGGAAGCCCTGACAGTGCTGGCTGCCCGCCCGAACGTTGATTTGCGGTTTCTCGACAATCCCGATCCGGATTCTCTGGCCAGGTTTGTGGCCTCGGTTGATCTTGCACGGACCGGCGTTGTTGTCGTCTCCAAGTCTGGCGGAACTGCCGAAACTCTCGCCATGGCCATGACGGTTGTCCCGGTGATCGCTGCTGCGCGCGCGTCAGACAGCGTGGCTGACTTTGTGGCGGCGATTGCTGAACCCGGTGACAACCCATTGCGACGACTGGCGGCGCATTGGGATATCGCAGTGATTGATCATGATCCGGAAATTGGCGGTAGATACGCGGTGTTCAGTGCCGTCGGGTTGCTCCCGGCAGCGTTGGTGGGGCTCGATATCGAAGCGATCCGCGCGGGTGGATCCGAAGCATTGGAAATCAACATGCGCTCGGTCGATGGCCGCGATGCGCCCGCAGTCATGGGCGCGGCGGTGTCGATAGAGTTGCTGCGTGCGCAGGGTGCCCGGACCACGGTGTTGATGCCCTATGCGGATACAATGGGACCTTTGGCGCGGTGGTATCGCCAATTGTGGGCTGAAAGCCTTGGCAAGAATGGGCGGGGGACCACGCCTATCGATGCGCTTGGCGCTGTAGATCAACACAGCCAGCTGCAGCTTTATCTGGATGGTCCCGATGACAAGATGTTCACGATCATCACCCAGGATCTCGCCGGTCGTGGTGAACGGGTCCCGCCAGCATTGGCTGAGATTGCCGGCGTCAACTATCTGGCCGGACACACCACAGGTGACCTTATGTCCGCCGAACAGGCGGCCACGATCGAGAGTCTTCTGGGGCATCGTCGTCCGGTGCGTCAGATTGGTATCACCCGGGTGGATGAGGCTGCGTTGGGAGCCCTGATGGTGCATTTCATGCTGGAGACCGTGATGGCGGCCTTCCTGCTGGGGGTGGATGCCTTTGATCAGCCTGCGGTCGAAGATGGCAAGGAGAACGCCCGGCAGCGTCTTCTGACAGGCCGGACGGGAACGCCGTCGTGACCATTCGCAGGCTCCCCGAGACGATCGTCAACAGGATCGCGGCAGGGGAAGTGATCGAACGGCCGGCTTCTGCCGTCAAAGAACTGGTCGAGAATGCCGTGGACGCTGGCGCACGGCAGATTGATATCGTGTTGCGTGAAGGTGGTCGCACGTTGATTGCCGTGACCGATGATGGTTGCGGCATGAACGCAGACGAACTCTCGCTGGCTGTTGAGCGGCACGCGACCTCCAAGCTTCCTGATGACGACCTGACCCATATCGCAACGCTGGGCTTTCGGGGCGAAGCCCTGCCTTCGATTGGCTCGGTCAGCCGATTGACCATAGCATCGCGTCCTTCCGGAGCGGATGGATGGGAAATCCGCATTGAGGGCGGCACGGTCACACCACCCCAACCGGCCGGACTGACCGGTGGGACACGCGTTGAAGTGCGCGATCTGTTCTTTGCCACGCCGGCGCGTCTGAAATTTCTCAAAGCTGAGCGCACCGAGATGGACCACGCTGTCAATGCAGTGCAACGACTTGCCATGGCCCATCCCGAGGTCGCGTTTTCGATTGGTGATGGCGAACGCACGCGATTTGAATGCACGGTGGGGGGAGAGCTGGCCGGACCCGAGGATGCGCGCCTGCGTCGGCTCGCTGCCGTGATGGGGCGTGAATTTGCCGACAACGCGCTGGCGATCAATGCAGAGCGGGAGGGGGTACGACTGAGCGGCCATGCGGGTCTGCCAACCCTCAATCGCAACACCACCAAGCATCAATATCTGTTCGTGAACGGTCGTCCGGTGACCGACCGCCTGCTGACCGGGGCTCTACGGGGTGCCTATCAGGATTTTCTGGCACGCGGACGTCACCCGCTGGTTGCGCTGTTTGTGGATATCGATCCACAGTTGGTCGACGTCAATGTGCACCCAGCCAAGGCAGAAGTGCGATTTCGCGATCCCGGCGTGGTCCGTGGATTGATTGTCGGTGGGCTGCGGCATGGGTTGGCCGAAGCGGGGCATCGTGCCTCTACAAGTGTTGCAGATTTCGCGCTGGGGGCGTTTCGCCCGGGGACTGGAATGCGCCTGCCCCCGATGCCCAACTCCGGATATGGGCGCGGGCCGGTGCCGCAGGGTTTGGCCGAGATGGCGGCTCAGTATTACGCTCCTCATGACAGTGATATGTCGGCGCTGCCCGGACTGGAAGCCATGCCATCTGCGCCACTGGCCGCACCTGCAGGTGCGGACGCGACTGTTGAATACCCACTCGGTGCGGCGCAGGCACAGGTGCATGAGACCTATATTGTTTCTCAGACCAGCGATGGTCTGGTGATCGTGGACCAGCATGCAGCCCATGAACGCCTGGTCTATGAACGGATGAAGTCAGCCCTCGCCGAAGGTGGCGTGAAGCGTCAGGGCCTGCTCTTGCCCGAAGTGATAGAGCTGGAGGCAGCCGCTGCAGATGCGCTGGCGGACCGTGCTGAAGAATTGAGTGAACTTGGATTGGTACTGGAGAAATTCGGCACCGGCGCTGTGGTGGTTCGTGAGGTTCCTGCGCTGCTTGGTCAGGCCGATATTGCGGGACTGGTGCGTGATCTTGCAGATGACATTGCCGAACTGGGTGGCGCGCATACCCTCAAAGAAAAGCTGGATGATGTCTGCAGTACCATGGCCTGCCATGGCAGCGTACGCGCGGGACGTCGCCTCAACCGGGATGAAATGAATGCCCTGTTGCGGGAAATGGAAGTCACCCCACATGCCGGTCAGTGCAATCACGGGCGTCCGACTTATGTGGAATTGAAGATTGGCGATATCGAACGCTTGTTCGGCCGCCGCTAGTTCTGCTCTGCCATCTTCAGAAAATACAACGCTGTATCTCCGTAGCCACGGCAATCAATCTCGTTGAAGCCGGTCTCGGGGATGACCGGCGCAGAGCGCCGGGTTTCGACAATCAGCAAGGTCTCGGGACCGATCCAGCCGGCCTCGACCAGCGCGCAGGGTGCCAGCGCAGCGATGTCGCTGGCATAAGGCGGGTCGAGGAACACCAGATCACAGGGTGCATCCCTGTTGGCGGGCGGCTTCTGGGCATCCGCACGTTTTGCTGTAGCCTGATCATTCAGCTTCAGGTCTCGCAGGGATTCGGTGATGGTGGCGAGGGCATCCCGATCGGTTTCAAAAAAGGTGGTGTGGGCCGCCCCGCGTGACAGGGCCTCGATTCCGAGCCCCCCCGACCCGGCGCAGGCATCGAGCACCGTGCTGCCGGACACGCCCGGTTCGATGTGAATCAGAATGTTGAACAAAGCTTCGCGAACGCGGGCACCCGTGGGACGTGACCCGGCACCCAAGGGCACTTCGATCATGCGGCCCCGGTGGGATCCGGCATTGATACGGATACGTCCGGCCGGCTGTCTCAATTGCGTGGTACCTGATCGCGGATCACCCGAGCGGGGATTTCGCTCACCTCGCTGCGGTTCAGTTTGCCGAGCTGGAACGGCCCGTAGGCCGTGCGGATCAGGCGAGTAACCTTGTAGTCGAGATGTTCCATCAATCGACGAACTTCCCGGTTCTTGCCTTCACGCAGGGTGATATTGACCCAGGCATTGGCGCCGACCTGTCGTTCCAGTTCGGCAGCGGCCGGGCGAAAATGCGTGCCTTCGATGGTCACGCCCTCAGCAAGCCGTTTCAGGCTTCTGTCGTCGATGCGACCGTGCACGCGCACCCGATACTGGCGCACCCATCCGGTCGACGGCAGTTCGAGACGGCGTGCGAGCTCACCATCATTGGTGAGCAACAGCAGGCCTTCGGAATTCATGTCGAGACGGCCAACGGCCTTGGCATTGCGAAGCTCCGGCGGAAGATCGGTGAACACGGTCGGGCGGCCTTCGGGGTCATGATTGGTGGTCAGACGACCCCGGGGTTTGTGATAGCGCCACAGCCGGGCTTTCTCGCGGGCCGGGAGAGGGTTGCCGTCAATCCGGATATCGGCATCCGGCGATACGTTCAGGGCAGGAGAGTCCACTGTTTGGCCATCGAGCGTCACGCGGCCCGCTTCGATCCAGCGTTCGGCTTCGCGTCGTGAGGCGAGACCGGCGCGTGCGATCACCTTTGCAATGCGCTCACCCTTGTTCGTTTCATTGCTCATGGGGCTTCTCAGGCGGCTTGTATGAAGGCTTTGAAGATCGCGGCATCTCCGGAAGAGACCCCGTATTCCGGGTGCCATTGCACTCCGAGGCAGAACTTACGGTCTGTTGCCTCGATGCCTTCGATCACCCCGTCGGGTGCTACGGCGTTGATCCGGATACCTTCGGGCTCTCCCTTGGCGGCCTGATGATGGGCGCTGTTCACATCCAGCCGGTCACAACCGACGATCCGGTGCAGCAGCGTTCCGGATTTGACAGCCACGCTGTGGCCCGGCTCATCGCGCGGATTGGGTTGTTCATGGGCGAGTGCTTCGGGCACCTCATCGGGGATATGCTGGATCAGTTGACCGCCGAGCACCACATGCAGCAATTGCTGGCCGCCGCAGATTCCCAGCACCGGTAAATTTTTTTCGATAGCGCCCCGGGTGACTGCCAGTTCAAAAGCCGTACGCCGGTCCTTGGTGATCACCGTGGGATGCCGTTCGCCAGCGCCGAACAGGGCCGGGTCCACGTCGAAGGCACCGCCTGTTACGACCAGACCATCGAT
>JABJAG010000198.1 GCA_018666195.1 Alphaproteobacteria bacterium | reverse complement strand
CTTCGCGCAATCGCGGGACAATCAATAATGGACAAATGGGCGCGCGGCGCTGATTTGTCAAGGAAATCAAAAATTTAGTCATCAGCGCAGGCTGCAGAAATGCACTCTAGCGGAACAAAATCACGGGTATCTTGCACGATCGCAGCATCTCACTGGTGGTCGAACCGATGATCAGATTGCGGATGCGTGAGTGGCCGTAAGCGCCCATCACCAGCAGATCGATACCGTGATTTTCAACCGCGCTCGCGATCACCGAATCGGGTTGTCCGGGCAGGATCTTGGCGTCCACGTCGAAGCTTCCAGCTTCCAGAATAGTGCGCGCGTCATCCAGTCGTTTCTGGTTTTCGCTGTTCTCAGCACCAATCAGCAGCAAACAACATTCAAGCCCGGCGAATAGCGGGCTTCGCGCCACATAGTCGACGGCCTTCATGGCGCTTGTACCGCCGTCATAGGCAATCATGAAACGTTTGACGGGTTTGAACGCACGCGCGGCAACATAAACAGGTTTGGTGCTCGAACGGGTGATGCGCTCGAGGTTCGAGCCAAGATGCAGTTTGGCAAAATCAGCCGCCTCGCCCCGCTTGCCGATGACCACCATTTCCGCATCAGCTTCCTGCTCGGCAACCGCTTCAACGATATCGCCGATACGCAGCCGTGAGGTTACATGCGTGCCGCCCTGCGCAACGATGCGTGATTCCGCATCATCCAGGATCGCGCGCCCGAGTTTCTGGGACAGCTGGGCACGCTGGGCATCCAGCTCACTCAACTCATTGAGCAGGCTTGTGCGCGCACCCAGGGTGATGTTGCCACTCAGATTGCTGGGCGCTGTTGCGACTTCGCGTCGTCCAATGACATGCAGAAGCTCGATATCAGCATTGCATCTCTGGGAAACCCAGGCGGCATTGTCGCAAACGCTTTCGGAATAGATCGAGCCATCGATCAGTGCGATCAGTTTGGTCATGACGCTCTCCCCTAATGCCCGAGCAACTGTTCGAGCGCACCGGGCCTGTCATGAATAGCCAGCCGGTCAACAATGGTTTCGCTGGCCTTGTTGAGGCCGATGATTTCAACGGTCGCGCCCTCACGACGGAATTTGAGAACAATCATGTCCAGTGCCGCCACACTTGAGATGTCCCAGATATGTGCCCGGCTCACGTCAATGGTGACACGCTCCAGCGCCTCGCGAAAGTCGAAGGATGCGTTGAAAGCTTCCGCAGAGGCAAAGAACACCTGACCCTCCACCACGTAGGTTCGCGCTTTGCCGTCGTCGGACAGGGTCGAGGTCACCCGGAATATCTGGGCGATTTTCCATGCGAAGAAGATGCCCGAGAGCAGCACACCCACGAGCACACCAATGGCCAGATTGTGGGTGAACACCACGCAAATGACCGTGGCCAGCATAACGACCGAAGAACTGCGCGGGTGGTCCCGCAAATTGCCAATGGATGACCAGCTGAACGTACCGATGGAGACCATGATCATGATCGCCACAAGCGCGGCCATCGGAATCTGCTTCACCCACTCACCCAGAACGACAATCAGGAACAGCAAGACAACACCGGCGGTGAAGGTCGACAACCGTCCGCGTCCACCGGATTTCACGTTGATCATGGACTGACCGATCATGGCGCAACCGGCCATGCCACCGATGAAGCCCGTGGCCGTGTTGGCAATACCCTGCCCGATGCATTCCTGATTCTTGTCGCTCGGCGTATCCGTCAGATCATCGACAATCGTCGCGGTCATCAGGGATTCCAGCAAACCGACAGCTGCGACGGCCGCAGAGAACGGCAGAATGATCATCAGGGTCTCCCAGTTCAGCGGAATGTCCGGCAACAGAAAGATCGGCAATGTCGAGGGCAGTTCGCCCATATCGCCGACCGTCCGGATATCCAGACCAAAGCCGATAGCGACCGCGGTGAGCGCTAGAATGCAGATCAGGGGAGATGGGATGGATTTGGTGACATAGGGAAACAGATAAATGATGGCCAGTCCGGCTGCGACCATCACATAGGTCAGCCAGGGCACACCGATGAGTTCGGGCAACTGTGCCATGAAAATCAGGATCGCCAATGCGTTCACAAACCCGGTCATCACCGAACGCGAAACGAAGCGCATGACATATCCGAGTTTCAGGAAACCGGCCACAATCTGCATCAATCCAGCCAGCACGGTTGCGGCGAGTAGGTATTCCAGGCCGTAGTCACGCACCAGCGTGACCATCAGAACGGCTGTCGCAGCGGTAGCCGCCGAGATCATCCCCGGGCGTCCACCTGTGATCGCGCAAATCACGGCGATCGAGAACGATGCGTAGAGCCCCACCTTGGGATCCACCCCGGCAATGATTGAAAAGGCGATCGCTTCGGGGATCAGCGCCAGCGCGACAACCAGCCCGGAAAGCAAGTCGCCGCGAATGTTACCGAACCATTGTTCGCGGTATGCAGTGAAAGACATCATGAGGAACTCGAGACGACAAAGGGTGCACCCGCGGCAGGGTCCGGTGCGTCGACAAAAAATAATCCTGACAAGGAGTTGTCCGGCGCTTTACGGCCCTAAACGGCCATCGGGGGGGCTCCCAATCCGGGTGCGGAACACGTACATAGGCGATTCTTATGCTGCATTGCAACATAAGTCCGGCGACCGTCTTCAGGTCGAATCACGATACTTAGGTTCACAAGCCTTTTCCGAAGTGCGATTGGACGCAAATTGAGCGATGACGCAGACGCCCTGTTGAAGATGACTCAGGAACGCGACTTCTGGCGTGCCAAGTTTGAGGAATTGCGCCCGTTGACCACCCTTCTCGACCAGTCGCTCAACCATGTGACCCGTCAATTCGTGGAACCTGACTTTGAATATGTCATGCCAACGCTGCGTATTCCCGATGAGTTGTACGACAGTTTCACCATGAAGGGCCGGGCCGAAATCGTGAATTGGGATGAGTTCTATCCCGAAAAAAACCGGGGTCTGCCGGCCTGGTTGCCGCGCTATCACAGTCAGACCCCGCGCTATTTCAGCTATGCGTATGTGGCTGAATTGATCGAAAATGCCCATGCTCGGGAAACCAAATATTATGGCATCGTCGACACTTGGCTTTATGAACTGCTGGACGCCTTCCCCATCAAAGGTCAGTCCGTGGCCATTATGGGATCACTTTTCCCTTGGTACGAGGCCATCACGGATGCATTCGGTGGAACGCCCCACACCTTCGAATACAACACCATCTACAGCGATCATCCGCTGGTGCAAGCGATCAAGCCGCAGGATTTTGTCCCCGGCTCTCAGCTCTTCGATGCGGCGATCTCGATTTCGTCCTTTGAGCATGACGGCCTGGGCTTTTATGGAGACCCCATCGATCCGGATGGTGACCTGAAAGCCATGGCCAATATGCGGAAGATCGTGAAACCCGGTGGTCTGATGTATTTCTGTGTGCCGGTCGGCAAGGACAGCATCGTCTGGCCGATGCGCCGGAACTACGGGCACATTCGCTTTCCGATGATGACCGAGGGCTGGAACATTCTGGATTCACGCGGCCATGACGACAGTCACTTCGACGTGCCCTTTGGCGGTCACCATTCGGTTTGGGTGCTCGAAAACGCCGGCTAGTTGCGTGGCAACATAACGAGCAGAGCTTCACCCTCCTCCACCAAAATTACCGGTTTAAGAGAACCGGCAAAGCGCAACGCTGTAGAGTTCGTCTGTTCCCGGTCCTGAACAACAAACCTGTTCAGGACCGGGAGCTAGACTATTCCGCCGCGGACGAAGCTTCCACGTGGACCGTTGGCTCACCAATTTTTTCACGCTGGCCATCGCGATAGATTGCCATAACCAGTGAAATACCCATCATCACCATAACCAGGCTAAAGGGCAGAGCGCCGATCACCATCGCGGTTTTGATCGCACCCAATCCGCCTGCGATGATCAGGCCACCAACGACGAAGGCCAGGGCGGCACCCCAGAAGAGGATATGCGGGCGGGCTTTCGGTCCTTCGTCACCGCCAGCATTGATGGTGTTGATGATCAGGACCGCACTATCAGCTGTCGTGACCAGATAGGTCAGCAACAGGATGACGACGATAATCGACATCACGTAAGCCAGGCTGTCATTCAGGATCACAGCCAGCATCGCAAAGAGCTGGTCAGCCTGACCTGCACCGACGATCGCGCCATTGGCGACGCCCGAGAGTTCCAGATCGATGGCGGTGCCGCCGACAAGAGCAAACCAGATAAAGCACATGGCAGCCGGAATGATCAGCGCACCCAGAATGTATTCGCGAATGGTCCGGCCTTTGGAGATACGCGCCAGGAAAACGCCAACAAACGGTGCAAAGGCAATCCACCAGGCCCAATAGAAGATGGTCCAGCCACCCTGCCATCCAGCCAGGCCATCACCGACTTCCGTGCCGTCTTCTGCCCAGACTGTGAAAAGGTTACCCGGGATTGATATTACATAATCCCAGATGCCGACAAACAGGGCTGTCAGTCCGAAGAATGTGGATCCGAACAACAGGAAAAAGAACAAAACAAAGAAGCTCAGCCCCATATTGACGTTCGACAACCATTTGATGCCTTTGCCAACGCCAGAAAGCGCGGAAAGGGTTGAAGCGCCCATGATGATAATCAGAGCCACAATGATGCCAATTGTTGACGAGGATTTGACCCCGTCGGCAGAGGTTGCATAGAGCCAGTCACCGACGCCGATTCTGGACAGGCCTGAAATAAACTGCTCCACGCCAAAACCGAGGGTTTGTGCAACGCCCAACACGGTCGCCACCACAGCAACCACATCCACAGCATGCCCGATGGGGCCTGACAGGGCTTTTCCGAAGAGCGGGGTCAGGGCAGAACGGATTGTCAGAGGAAGTCCGCGTCGATAGGAAATATAGGCCAGCGCCAGGCCGACAATGGCGTAGGCACCCCATGCAGCCAGTCCCCAATGGGTGAACGACCAGATATAGGCGTCGCGCACATTTCCGGCCGTGCTGCCTTCGGTGTTCCCCATGATCGTGCTCGGGTTCGAGACAAAGTGATACATTGGCTCTGCGGTTGCGAAGGTCAGCATGCCAATGCCGATGCCCGCACCAAACATCATCGAAAACCAGGAGAAATTCGAAAATTCTGGCCGATCGTCGTCATGTCCCAAACGAAGCCTGCCGGATGCCGGCCATAGGGCCAAAGCGAAACAAAGAATGACGAAAAACGCCATTGCATAGACATACCAGTAGTTAAAAGAAGCCAGAATGAAGCTGTTTACTTCCCCCAGAGCGGCGGCGGCCTGGTTGGGAAACGCAATGGCCCACAATATCAACGCACCAACGAGAATTTTTCCGGTGATGGTGACGTCTTTGGTGAAGCCTCGATAGAAACCGGATTGCGATATCCGAATAGGCAGATCAGTGACTGGCTCTTTAAATGACATAAGGCTGGCTCTTTCAAAATTGGCAATACAACTCCCATACTAAACATTCAGCGTCAGATAACAAATTTTCTGCCATTGATGAGATTTCATCTCGCTTTTCGTGCACAATTATTCGGCGTTACTGCTAACAACGATTCCCTGTCATTTTTATTCTCGTGCACTGTTCGTTTCCGGACATTTACCTCTACTATCTTTCAAATTCCGTCGAACGCTGGAACTCGGAAATACCCGCCTGAAAGGAAGCAGAGCCATGTCCCGTCCCGTAATCGTTGCCTGTGCCGTCACCGGATCGGCAGATTCCACCGGCATAAACCCTGCCGTCCCGGTCACGCCGGAAGAAATCGCCAACGAAGCCATTGCTGCGAACAAGGCTGGAGCCGCTATCGCGCATATTCACGTTCGCAATCCGGAAACTGGCAAAGCGAGCACGAAATTCGAATATTATGAAGAGGTCGTGGCGCGGATTCGTGATTCCGGTTCCCCGGTGATCATCAATCTCACAACGGGCCCAGGTGGCCGTTTCGTTCCCGACCCCAAAGATCCCATGAAGGCTGGCAAAACCAGCGCCATGATGGCGGCAACGGAACGGGTTGCGCATATCGTGAGCCTGAAACCGGATATTTGCTCGCTTGATGTGGCAACCATGAATTTTGGTGAATGGTCGATGGTCAATTCACCGGCGATCCTGCGTGAAATGGCAACCCTGATTCAGGATGCGGGCGTTAAACCGGAACTGGAGGTCTTCGACACCGGCCATGTCCGCCTTGCTGCGCAAATGTGTGCCAACAACGAAATCGCCGATCCCACACCGCTGTTTCAGCTCTGCCTTGGAATTTCCTGGGGTGCACCGGCCTCAACAGCTGCCATGACTCTCATGCGCGACCTTCTTCCGGATAACGCTGTCTGGGCTTCCTTTGGCATCTCGCGACATGAAATGCCTATGGTCGGGTCCGCAACGCTTCTCGGCGGCCATTGCCGGGTTGGTCTTGAAGACAATCTCTATATCTCGCGTGGCAAACTTGCCTCTGGCAACGCCGAGCTGGTCGATCACGCCGTGAGAATCGTTCAATCGCTGGGCGAGGACGTTGCCACGGTCGATCAGGCCTGTGAAATCCTGAGCCTACGTGGCCAAGGCCCCGTCACGGCCTGAACTTCGCCGGACTCCAGAATTTGGGGCAAGTCAGCCCACCATAAACACGTCAAAGCGCGTGGATTTACCTGTGATCTGATGCGATGGAGAGCCGATACCCTCCATCGGATCTGCCCGCAGGGGCCATTTAAGCACCACCCGTTTGCTGGCTGTGGCCAAAGCTTTGGCCATCAGTTCTACAGAATCCTCATCTGTGCCCACAATCTCCCGGATCAGGCGCATTTCGTTCTTCACAAGGGCAGACTTCTTGCGCGTTGGGTGCATTGGATCAACCAGCACCACCTCGGGTGAAAGGGTGGAAAGTAGATCTTTGGCATCGCCATGCAGCAGGGTCATGCGGTTGATGACATCTGCCACATCGCCGCCAGATTTTCTGGCGCGCTCCATCCCTGAAGCCAGCAGTTGGTGCATTTCGGGGGAGCGTTCAATCAGGGTAACCGTCGCGCCCAGGGATGCGAGCAAAAAAGCGTCCCGACCAAGACCGGCCGTCGCATCCACCACGAAGGGGTTTATGCCTCCCTTCATCCCGACAGCCTTGGGCAGAGCCTGACCGCGACCTCCACCAAAACGAAAACGGTGTTTCACCGCCCCACCTGCGAAATCGCAGATGAGTTTATTGGTTTTCGCTGTGATATCTGTGCGGGGCATCCTGTTTATCTACGGGATGAATTGGTGGGCACTGTAGGATTCGAACCTACGACCGTTCGATTAAAAGTCGAATGCTCTACCAACTGAGCTAAGTGCCCACTCACGGCATTGCCGGAATGCGCGCGGACATTAGAAATCTGCGCGCGCCGGGTCAACGCCACTTGTGCCTGAAACTGAAATTATTTGTCGGCGTCAGCTGCCATCTGCATCTTGATGATTTTATCAGGATCATCGACGGCTCCGCTGCCCGCTGCACCCTTCTTGATATTGTCGACCAAATCCATGCCTTCGGTCACTTCTCCCCACACAGTGTACTGGTTGTCGAGGAAGCTTGCATCGTCAAACACAATGAAAAACTGGCTGTCGGCGCTATCAGGATGTTGCGCACGCGCCATGGAAAGAATTCCGCGTTTGTGGTTCTCCAGAGAGAACTCGGCTTCCAGATTCTGGCCGGAACCGCCACTACCTGTCCCCGTCGGATCACCGGTCTGCGCCATGAAACCATCGATGACCCGATGGAAAACGATGCCGTCATAAAAGCCTTCGCGCACGAGTTCCTTGATACGGGCCACATGATTGGGCGCAAGGTCGGGGCGCATCTTGATGGTGACGCGACCATCTTTGAGGTCGAGATAAAGAGTATTTTCCAAGGCGCGCTCCTGTTTGGCGGATTGGGCTGTAGCAGATTGCATGTCGGACCCAACAAGGCCCGACATCGTGAATATGCCTGCCGCGAGCAGAGTCACGGGCAGAAAAAAACGGCGTTTCATGTAACTTGTACCTATTCGTTGGCGGCCTGTTGGTCGAGACGTCCGTAGCGTTCATTCACCCGGTCCGCAACGGCCCCGGAGACAAAACTCGAAATATCTCCACCCAGTGCCGCGATTTCCTTCACCAATCGTGAGGCAATGAACTGATTGCTCTCCGAGGCCATCAGAAACAAAATTTCTATGTCAGGATTGAGGCGGGCATTCATGCCGGCCATTTGGAATTCGTAGTCGAAATCCGATACCGCGCGAAGTCCGCGCAGGATGCACTGGGCATTTTCCTCTTCCGCGAAATGCATCAGCAAAGAGTTGAAGGGCTTAACCTCGATCACGCCCACGCGCGGATCATCGATCGCCGCAATTTCATCGCGGACCATTTCCACGCGTTCATCCAACGAGAACAAGGGCCCCTTGCCCGCATTGACGGCGACCCCAACCACCAATCGGTCGAGAACCCGTGCGCCACGCCGGATTACATCCATGTGACCGTTGGTCGTTGGATCAAAGGTGCCGGGGTAAACCCCGACCCGCTCAGTTTTCGCCATTGTCACTCTCCGGCGCTGCTTCGCTGTCGTCCTGCGGTGCTTCGTTCACGGACTCTGCACCGTCTTCGGTGGCTTCAGCTTCAGCACCCTCTTCGGGAGCACCGTCACCATCTACGTCGCTGTCGTCGTCATCATCGTCG
>JABJAG010000197.1 GCA_018666195.1 Alphaproteobacteria bacterium | reverse complement strand
GGCAGCAACAGGCTCCATCCGCGCCAGAGCTTTCATGCGGCTCTGTGCCTGTTTGGCCGTATGGGCCTTGTAGCGCCAACGGTCGACATAAGCCTGCAATTTTGCGCGCTTTTCCTCCTGTCGGGTCCGCATGGCTTCAACCTGATTGAGGCGCTCGGAGCGCTGACGCTCGAACGCGTCATATCCACCCGGATAGAGCGTAATCTTGCCGCCCTGCACATGAAGAATATGGTCAGCGACATTGTTCAGGAGGTCACGTTCATGGCTGACAATCACCATCGCGGCCGGATAGGTCCGCAGGAAGGATTCCAGCCAGAGCGCCGCCTCAAGATCGAGATGGTTGGAAGGCTCATCGAGCAACAGCAGATCGGGTCGCGAAAACAGCAACCCGGCCAGCGCCACACGCATACGCCAGCCGCCGGAAAAGGATGACAGAGGCTGGTGCTGTCCTTCCTCATCAAAGCCCAGACCGGCCAGAATGCGTGCCGCACGCGCGGGCGCGCCGTGGGCGTCGATCAGGTTCAGCCGCTCATGGACGTCCGAAATTTCGTTCGCGTCTGTGGCGTGTTCGGCCCGGTCGAGAAGTTCGACACGTTCTTCGTCAGCCGCCAGCACCATTTCAAAGGGCGTGGTCGTGCCGCCCGGTGCTTCCTGCGCCACATAACCAATACGCGTGTTGCGCGGCGTTTCCACGGCGCCGCCATCGGCTTGCATCTCGCCAGCGATGATTTTCAGCAGGGTCGATTTGCCCGCGCCGTTCCGCCCAACGATCCCCACGCGACTGCGCTCCGGAAGCGTGGCGGTCGCGTCTTCGAGAATGGTCTGGCCACCAAGACGGGCCGTAATGGAATTGAGGATCAACATGGGTGCGCGCTGATAGCACACTCATATGCATGTCAAAAGCCGACATGCGTTGATTAACTACTCCGCAGCCTCTCGTGTCGCATCAGCAGCACCGGGAAGACCCGCAGCGACGACGGCTTCGCCGATCCCCGAGATTTCTGCATCGGTCAGTTTCACCAATGGCGGGCGCACAACAGCCTTGTCCTGCCGACCCAGATGAACGAGCGCTTCCTTCATCCGGTTGTGCATATCCCCGAATGGATCGGAGTAAAACGCATTGGTGGCGTGCCACATGCGTTCGGAAATTTCCTGCGCGCGGGCCAGATCCTGAGCCTGCACTGCCTGAAACAGTTCGACCTGCACGTCGGCAATTACCGAGCCAGCACCTGACAGCAAGCCTTTGGCCCCCATCACCAGCGACGACATCATCCATGCCGAATTGGTCGAAAGCACGTTGATCGGTCGGGAAAGCGACTGCAGCACCTTGATATGGCGTTCGTGCACCTGAGCCGGGGACCAGTCCTTGATCGCCTTCATGGACGGGATGGTCTCACTCAGTGTGACCAGCGTATCGAGGGAATAAGCCAGCTCGTCTGAATACTGAAATACGATCAGGGGCAAATCCGTTGCCGCCGCGATGGTGTTGAAATGGGCATGGGCCATTTCCGGGCGATGGCGAACACCGCCCATGCCCAGCGAATGTGGCGGGAAGCACAGCAAGGCCGAAGCCCCTGCGGCTTCGGACATTTTCGCAATGCGGGCAGCTTCGTGGCTGCCATCGGCATAGACGCCCGCAATCACCGGAACATCGTCACCGATCTCATCCATGGTGATATCGAGAATGCGGGTCTGCTCCTCGAAGTTACACGCGTGGATTTCAGACGAATGGCCGTTCACTGTGACGGCGCTGATACCCTCAACGCCAGCAACATAGGACAGATGGCGGCGGGTCTCGGCTTCGTTGATCGAGAAATCTTCATTGAAGGCCAGCAATGTCGCGGGGATGACCCCTTCCGGCACAAAATTCTTGAAGCGTCCCATAGTTTCCTCGCGCGTGTTTGTTAGCAAATCGATTGTATTGGCATTGTTGCGTTCATTCTGACCAAAAACAGCCGAAACGCATAGTCATTCTCGCGCGCTTTCCAGCCATTGGGCTGCCGCGTTACCAGCCGCGCGCGCGGTCGCGAAGCAGGCACTCAGAAGATAACCGCCTGTCGGCGCTTCCCAATCCAGCATTTCGCCGGCGCAGAACACGCCGGGCCGTGTGGTCAGCATATATCCAGGATCGAGGCCGTCGAATCCAACACCACCGGCACTGCTGATGACCTCTTCGAGCGGTCGCGGCGCATCGAGGTGCAGTGGGAGAGACTTGATCAAAGTGGCGGTCTGTTCAGGCGAGGTGAGCATTTCGGCATGTGCCATTTCCCGCAAAAGTCCGGCTTTCACACCAGTCAAACCGGTAACCCGGCGTAGATGGTTTGCCATCGAACGCTTGCCGCGTGGTTTGGCAAGATCAGCAGTTAGCCTTTCGAGGCTTCGGTCCGGCGCGAGGTCCAGCCTCAGCGGGTCGTCCCGCCCGGCGGCCAGCGCGTCACGCAGCACCGCCGACATTGTGTATATCGCGCTTCCTTCGACACCCCCGGCCGTGACAACGAATTCGCCTTCAACGCGCTTCTCACCAAATGACAGGATAACCGATTTGACCGGTTCACCGGCGAACCGCTCGCGGAAATGTTCGCTCCAGGAGACATCGAAACCACAATTGGCCGGCAACAGCGGTGCGGTCGTGATGCCCTGGGCTTCCAGCACAGGAATCCAGCTTCCATCCGATCCCAGTTCGGGCCAACTGCCGCCACCCAGCGCGAGGATCGTCGCTGCGCTTTCGTGTCGGACCTGACTTTCCGGCGTATCGAACAGCAATGCCCCATCGTCGGACCAGCCGGTCCATTTGTGACGCACGTGAATCTGCGCACCAGCCGCACGCAGCTTGTGCAACCAGGCGCGCAGCAGCGGTGCGGCCTTGAAGTTGGTTGGGAACACCCGGCCCGAGCTGCCGACAAATGTCTCGACCCCAAGCGCTTCAGCCCAGTTTCTGATCGCGGTTGCATCGAAATTTGTCAGAGCCGGTTCGAGGTTTTCGCGGGCTGCGCCAAAACGTTCCCGGAAGGCATCCGCCGGCTCATTGTGAGTCAGGTTGAGGCCGCTTTTCCCGGCCATCAGAAACTTGCGCCCCAAAGATGGCATGGCATCGAAGATATCCACACCAATGCCCTGATCCAGCAGACGTTCTGCAGCCATCAGACCTGCCGGTCCACCGCCTATAATTGTTGCCCGAGCCGTCATATCTCTAGAGGCCTTCGTAGCCCCGGTCGCGAACCCGCGCGCAGATCGTGCTAACCGCATCCGGCGGAATGCCCAGACCGGCCAGAACAAAGGCCCCCATTTGCAAACTGGATTCTGCGAGTTCAGGAATGGTGCGCGTCGCCCCGGCCAACGTAAGCTGTTCAGCATGGGCAAGATCCCGCGAGCGTGCGTAAATCGGCACATCGGGCCAGTGGGCACGTATATCGTGGACCGCTTCTTCGGCTTCGCGCTCCTGATCCAGGGTCAGAACAATCGCGCTGGCGCGTTCGGCACCCACCTTGGCGAGAACATCTGCACGCCGCCCGTCACCAAAGAAAACCGGTTCATCACGGGACCGCAGTTCCGATACCAATTGGGTATCCAAATCCAGCGCGACATAGTTGATCCGTTCTTCGCGCAACAATTCCGCAATCGCCCGCCCCACGCGGCCATAACCGGCAATCACCACATGACTGCCGATTTCAGCGATCTCGTCCGCATCCGGGGTCATTGACGCCCCCATAGCGCGGTGCTCAAGCCGTGACGACAGGCGCGCGCCCGCAATCGCAAGACCTGGCGTACACATCATTGAAAACGCCGCCACAATCAGCAGGAATTGGCCGACTTCAGGCGAAACAATTCCTGCTGTCATCGACAATCCAACCACAAGCAGACCGAACTCCCCCGCCTGCCCCAGCAAGAGCCCCACATGGGCAGCACGGGAGAATGGCAGTCCAAAAGCACGTCCAAGGCCGGTCAATATAGACGCCTTGAGCGCAATCAACCCGATCACGGATGCGACAATCAACAGGCCCATATTCGCCAACGCGGCCAGATCAATCCCCATACCGACAGTGAGGAAGAACAGCCCCATCAGCAGTCCCTTAAAGGGCTGAATATCAACTTCGATCTGGTGACGAAATTCGGTTTCCGAGAGCAAGAGCCCTGCCAGAAACGCCCCGAGCGCGAGACTGAGACCAGCAGCGCCGGTTGCCGCCGAAGCACCGATCGCCGTCAGCAATGTGATTGCCACGAAAAATTCCGGCGCGCGGGTGGACGCGGCAAGTCGAAACAGTGGACGCAAGATAATGCGCCCCAGCACATAGATCGCCACAGCCGCGCCCGCCGCAACACCGAATCCGGTCGCCAGCGCTTCGAGCAGGCCGCTCCCGGAGGTATCGGCGAAAGCGCTGACGAGGATCAGAATCGGGACAACGGCGAGGTCCTGCATCAGGAGTACAGAGAACGAAGCACGCCCCACGCGCGTTGCCAGTTCGCGACGCTGGATCAACTCCTCCACAACAACCGCGGTTGAGGACAGCGCGAAACTGGCGCCAATCAGGATCGCAGCATGAGCCGAGTGTCCCCAGAGCGCGGCAAGTCCGCCAATAGCCAGTCCCGTCAGCAGTATCTGGGTGGAGCCCAACCCCAACACAAGGCGCCGCATGGACCACAAGCGTTCCAGCGAAAGCTCCAATCCGATCAGAAAAAGCAGAAAGACAATTCCGAACTCCGCCAACACGGCGATACTGTCGACATCAGTAAAGGTGACATAGGCAAGCCATGGCGCAGCGTTGGCGAAGGCACCCAGACCGTTCGGCCCGACGACCACACCGGCCACCAGAAAGCCCAACACAGGGCTGATCCGAATACGATGGAACAGCGGTACGAGAATGGCCGCGATCGCCAGAAAGATCACAATCTCTCTGAGAAACGGTATTCCGGCGTCGTGCGGCATGCGTGGACCCTGACTCGTGCTGTTCGAAGGGCTTACCCCTAGGACATATCAGCCGTGATCGTGGTCCGCCAAGGTGGTTCCGTCTTCCACATAAACGGTGCGCTCATAGCCGTCCGGACGCCCGTTGTTCAGAGATTCGAGCAACCAGTCGGCAATCGCCGGATAAATCTGCCCGGCGACCTCGCCCATCGGATGGAACACACCTTCATAAAGCCAGAGCTCACTAGGGCCACCAAGTCCGCTGCGGAACGCGGCAATCTCATCAGGAGAACACAGCTCATCCATGTCACCGGCCACGAGCAGATGCGGCACTTTCAGGTCTGCTGCCACATCATTGAGCACCGCCAGCCGTGAGACGAATTCGTCGAATTCGTTCTCATCGCTATAGCCTGCCATGTACATGAAGATGCGTTTGAAGTTTGGTTGAGCCTGTTCAAAGATCATGTCGAAAGACCCGACATTGGCCATTTGACCACAGACCGCCTTCACGCGCGGGTCTTGCGCACCGATTAACACGCCCCAGCGCGACCCCATGCTCATCCCCATGATACCGATCCTGTCAGCGTCCACATCGTCACGGGTCACAACCCAGTCGATGATCGCCGAAATCGATTTTTCGTAGTTGTCTTCGGTCTGCCAGGTGCCATCCCGATTGCAGGCGCCCTGCCCCGGCCCGTCGACTGCACACACATTCATGCCTCGGGGGATATATTCGTTGCTGAAGGGATTGCAGACATCTTCCTTCACCTGATCCATGCCCGGTAATGCGATGATGGTCGGCTTTGGACCATCGCCAGCGGCCTTGTGGAAGGTCGCATAGGCGTTCTGGCCAGGTGCGAACTCAACAGTTTTTGACTCCATACTGCCGTTCGACCATTCGATGACCTTGTCAAAGCAGCGATACAACCCTTCGAACCATTCCACCTTCCTGGCCTGTCCATGGATCGGGATCAGATGCTGGGCGCGCCCAAAACAAATGGCAGCCCGATGATAGAGTTGCCGGGCCGTCACCAGCCGGCCACGGGTCTCTGCGTCTTTGGCCATCCCCTCGAGCACGTCAGCACGCTTGCCCCATGCCTTGGGGAAGGAGCGACGACCGGAAACATTCGAGTAGACCGCGGTCAGGTCCTCAAACTTGGTGCCCCGTTCCAGACGGTTGCCCATGATCCCGGGATGCAGAACATCCTCATTGTCCGACAACATCAGGAAGTTGTCGAAAATCCAGCCTTGATCGGCGCGCAATTGTGGTTTCGCCATTTCGCGTCGCTCCTTCTTCTAGGAAATTTGGAAACTAGCCGTGATCGTGCTCGGCCAGCGTGGTGCCTTCGTCGATATAGACCATCTTGCGCTCACCATCGGGACGTCCCTCATTGAGGGTCGTGAGCATCCAATCGGCCATCGCCGGATAAATTTCCGCCGAGACCTCACCCATCGGATGGAAGATTCCTTCGTAGAGCCAGAGTTCGCTCGATCCCCCCAGATTTTCACGGAAATGCGCGATATCGTCGGGTGTGCAAAGCTCGTCCATGTCACCGGCGACCAGCAGATGCGGCACGGTCACTTTCTTCGCCACATCAGGCAGATGATCGTGAGACTTCATATGCTCATCAAATTCGACTTCATCGGTGTAGCCGGTCATGTACATGAAGATGCGTTTGAAGTTGGGCTGCGCCTGTTCGAAGATCATGTCAAAAGTTCCGACATTGGCCATTTGACCAACGACGGCCTTCACACGCTTGTCATGCGCACCCAGCTGAACACCCCAGCGCGAGCCCATGCTCATGCCCATCACTCCGATCTTGTCCATGTCGACATCATCACGGGTTTCCAGCCAATCAATGACCCGGGCCCCTGCCTGCTGGTGATTGTCCGCATTCAGCCAGGCTTCCTTGAAATTGCATTCACCCTGACCAGGGCCGTCGATGCAGACAATGTTCATGCCCCGGATGACGTAATCATTCTCAAACGGATTGCCGACATCTTCCTTCAGCGCATCCATACCCGGGATGATCACCACGGTGGGTTTCGGGCCGTCACCGGGAGCTTTGTGGAAGATCGCATGGACTTCCTGCCCCGGGGCGAACTCCAGCGACACCTTTTCCATGGTGCCCTGCGACAGTTCGATGACCTTGTCGTAATTGCGATAAAGCGCCTCGTACCACTTGTCCTTGTTCGGGTTGCGATGCACCGGAACCAGATGCTGAGCGCGACCAAAACACAATGCGGAACGATGGTAGAGACGGCGCGCCGTCACCAAACGGCCCTTGGCTTCGGCTTCCTTCGCCATGGTTTCCAGCGCGACAGCGCGTTTCGCCCAGGCTTTGGGGAACGAGCGACGCCCGGTGACCTTGGTGTAGACCGCATTCAGATCCTGCATCATGAACCCACGCCCAAGACGGGTGCCCATGATACCGGGATGCAGCACATCCTCGTTCTCTGACAACATCAGGAAGTTGTCGAAAATCCAGCCCTGTTCGGCGCGCAACTGTGGTTTTGGCATTTTGAAGTCTCTCCCGTGGATCATCGCTTATCGCGACTTTTCTGATTTTTCCACTTTACTACAATACAGCCCCGCGCGTCATACTCCCGGACCGCAAAAATTTTGGACACTCGCCTGCCATGACCGATCACGCCAATGAACTGTTTTTGGGATTCCACCCGCCGATTGCGACCATCACCATCAACTGTCCCGAGGATATGAACCGGCTCAACCCGATCTCTCTGGTTCAGCTTGGAGAGATGGTCGCGACCTTGCGCAAACGCGACGACATTCAGGCTGTCGTGATCACAGGGAGCGGCGACGACTGGTTTTCTGCCGGCCTGATGAATGCGGAAATTCGCGCAGGGATGACCAAGGATGATGTGATTGACTATGTCGTCAACGCCAACCGGATCCTTGACGACCTGGAGTCATTGCCGCAGATCACCATCGCCGCCATCAACGGCAAGATCATGGCCGGTGCCGCAGAAGTGGCGCTGGCCTGTGACATCCGGATCGCCGGTGAACATTCGACCCTGATGCTTCCCGAAGCACGCTGGGGTGGTTTTCCCGGTGCGGGCGCGCCCCATCGTCTGCCCATGGCTGTGGGACACGCCCATGCACTTGAGCTGATCGCAACCGCGAAAGAGATTGATGCCAAGGAAATGGAACGCATCGGCTTTGTGCAGCACGTTCACCCCAGGGGCCAGGTGCTGGCAGCCGCTCTGGAAACCGCACAGGCCATCGGGGCGAACGGTCCGCTGGCGACGCGTGGCTCGAAAACCATCGCGCGGGCGCGACGGGAGCCGGGATTCCGTGCCGCCCGAGAACTTTCCGATACACTGCGATACGCGCTGGAATGGAGCCAGGATGTGGATGAAGGCCTTGCGGCAGCCCAGACGGGGCGCGCGGCGAAGTTCACCGGAAAATAGGAGAGACGGACATGCTGACCAGAACTCGCACGGGAATGCTGGCCCTCCCGATCCTGCTGGCTTCGACGCTGCCCGCGCAGGCCGACGCGATTGATGGCAATTGGTGCCATCCGCAGGCAGGCAATTTCGAAATCCAGGGCCCGAATATTCTCACGCCGGGCGGAGAGAAGATGACCGGAGAGTATTCCCGCCACACATTTCGCTATGTCGCACCGGCCGGCGAACGTGCCGCAGGTGAGACCATCAACATGGCCATCGTCGATGACGAGACCCTGCACCTGCTGATCGAAAGCGCCGGCGGCAATATCGAGGTCTGGCAGCGCTGCACCGTGAATGTCAGCTAGACAGGCCTGTCTCGACGAACCGTGGTGTGACGCGTTAGCCTAAGACAACAACAACGATTCAATCAGACGTATGTGGGGGAAGTTATGGCGGAATTCAGCGCAGCCGATCTGGCTGTCGAAGACCAGTACAAATTGATGAGCGGGGCGATTATCCCGCGTCCCATCGCCCTGACGGTCACCCAGGGACCCGATGGCCCCAATGTGGCGCCATTCAGCTTCTTCAATTGCATCGGCGTTTCGCCGCCCATGTTCATGATTGCGTGCAGCCCCAAAACCGGGCCGAAATCAGGGGGTAGCAACGGGGAGGTCAAGGACACGGTCGCAAATTTGCGTGACTGCCCGGAAATGGTGGTCCACATCGTCGACTACGAACTGCGCAACAAGATGAATGCATGCGCCCTGGATTTCGACCGCGATGTGAATGAAGCCGAGATCGCCGGTTTCAACACTGCACCTTCGGTCATGGTGACGCCGCCGCGGATCACGGATTGCCGGGTGCAGCTTGAAAGCAAGCTCATCGACATTCTCGAGATGGGGACACTCCCCTACTACATGATCCTCGGCGAGGTTGTGCATTTCCACATGGACGACGCGATCATCAATGATCGTCTGCATATCGATCCCGGCGCGCTGGACGCTCTGGGACGCATGGCCGGGAATGGCGGCTATACCCGCATCACCGACAAGTTCGAAATGCCGTTCCTTCATCCGCCGGGATCGGTGCCGCCCGAGGAAGCCGTGGAACGCGCCAAGGAATTCGCCAAGACCGACCGCGACTAACGGTCGAACCCAAATCAAGGAGTGGTCGACATGGCCGATGCCATAACCGCCGAGATTGTCTACGCCGTCGATACTGGCGTGAAACTGGTCAACCAGACCATGCCTGCCGGCAATATGAACCGGATCCGAACCGGAAAATATGAACCGCAGAAAATGCAGATCCGGAATGGCCGGGACGACCTGACCCGGTTCGACATCAACCAGAACGGCTTTGTTCTGGCCGCGCACCCGACACAGATGAAGGACTTTCTCGACGCCGAGGAGCTGAAGTCCGTCTACTACCCGGAAGTGCAGCGGCTGGTGATGGAGCAGACCGGGGCGTCACGCGTCGAGATTTTCGATCATACATTGCGCTCGGGTGACGAAGACACACGCAAGAAAAAGCTCATGCGCGAACCGGTTCGCGCGGCCCACAACGACTACACCGAAGTCTCGGGCCCGCGCCGGGTGCGCGAGATCATGCCCGACGAAGCCGAAGCGCTGCTGTCGAAGCGCTTCGCGATTGTGCAGGTCTGGCGCGCGATCCGAAATCCCATCGTGGCGGACCCGCTGACCATGTGCGATTCCCGCAGCTTCGAGATGAGCGATTTCCTGACCGCCGAGCGGCGCTATCCCGACCGGGTCGGCGAGACCTATCGGATGACCCACAACCCCGCGCATGAGTGGTATTACTTCCCGAAGATGCATCGCGACGAAGCGCTGGTCTTCAAGGTCTATGATTCGGACACCAGCTTCCCGGGCCGGTTCACCCCGCACACGTCCTTTGCTGACCCCGCAAGCCCGCCCGACGCCGAAGCCAGAGAGAGCATCGAAGTTCGGGCCTTCGCGTTCTTCGACGACTAGATTTTGCAGCCCATAAAAATTTTCGCAAACATGGAACCCCATACGGGTTCGTGACGTTAGTGAATCGAACAAACGTCACACCAACACGCAACACCCTTCGTATGTCCGTTCTGGCTCTGGCCGTGATCGGACTGGCAGCCTGTGAAGAACAGGGCCCTGCCGAAGAACTCGGCGAGCGGATCGACAACACCGCAGAAGAAATGAAAGAAGCCGGCGAAGCGGCAACCGGGAAACAGGCCTAGCCAGAGAGCGCGTCGTCCACAAAGTCACGCGCACCGCCGAGCCAGTTTTCCGGACGCCGCACGCGCTCCCAATCGACCGGCGCATCGGTGCTGGCACTCACCAGATCGACCAGATGCTGCCCGTGCGCCATCGCCGCGATGCAATGCGATGTCACCAGGGCCTGCGCATCGGCGCGCGGCATATGCTCTGACAACGCAAACGAGACCGCCTCGGCGAGGCACAGACCGTTCGTGGCATCGATATTTGCGCGCATACGGTCCGTGTTGACCACAAGCCCGCCGGCAATCCGCTCGGCATGCGCGAGAGCACCGGAAAGCGCGAGCACCATATGGGGCAAGGTCAGCCACTCCAGCGACCAGGATGCACCGCTGCGCTCACCTTCATGAAGGGCGGCCTGATGCATCGCCCCCACGCTGTTCGCGTTGTATCGCGCGAGCGTGATCAGAATTTCACTGCTCACAGGATTGGATTTCTGCGGCAAGGTCGACGATCCTCCTCGCCCCGCTTCGCCGGTTTCGCGCAGTTCTCCGACTTCACTCTGCGCCAGCATTCCAACATCCAGCCCGATCTTGCCGAGCGCGTCTGTGGTCAGGGTCAGCCAATCCGCGAACTCCCCAAGACCGTCACGCTGGGTGTGCCAGGGCGTGGCTGTCAGACCGAGCTGTAGCTCCTTCGCAAAAGCCACCCGGACATCACTTGCCTTGTCGCCCAACGGCGCCAGCGTCCCCGCTGCGCCCCCAAATTGCGCCACCAACAGACGGGACTTCAACTGGGCGAGGCGTTCACGATTGCGGACCAGAGGTGCACGCCAGCCCGCCACTTTCAGGCCAAACGTCGTTGGCGCAGCTTGCTGCATGCGGGTCCGTGCGAGCATCACAGTTTCTGCATGGTTCCGCGCCATAGCAGCGAGCGCCGTGATCACGCGTTCCATTGCCGTTTCAAAATCTGCAATCGTCTCACGCAGGACGAGCACAAGCGCGGTGTCGATAATGTCCTGAGAGGTTGCCCCCCAATGGATAAAGCGTGCTGCTTCGCCGCCCACAGCCTCGCGCAACTGAGCAACAAGCGCTGGCACCGGAACACCGGCAGACT
>JABJAG010000196.1 GCA_018666195.1 Alphaproteobacteria bacterium | reverse complement strand
TGATGCAGGAATGAACGCGCCGAGACCTCGATCACGACCTCTTCATCCTCCTGAGAAATGGTCAGGCGGTCGATTGTCTTCACCGGTGATTTCGCCTGACAAAGCGTGGCGCGGAATGATGTGAAATCATGTTCGCCGATCAACTCCTGCGCCGCGTCGTTCATGGCATCCACATCCAGCGGCACCGGCACCCACCAGACATGCCCCCGGGTTGTACCCGGACGGGGCCGTCGGTTCAGAATACGGTATCGATAGTGACGTCCGGTCGCGGAAAACCGCGCGTGAAAGGTATCGTCCACCGCCTCGGCAGACAGCACCACAACCGGCTCGTCGATCAGAAAGTGATTGAGAGCGTCGAGAACCGTCGCCGCATCGCGGTCCTGTGGAATGTCGATATGCGCAACCTGTCCCAGCGCATGAACGCCGGCATCGGTCCGCCCCGCGCCATGAACTGTAATATCCTCACCACAGAACCCGCGCGCGGCATCTTCCAGCACCGCCTGTACAGAGCGTCCGTTCTTCTGTCGCTGCCAGCCCACATAGGGGCCGCCGTCATATTCCAGGATGAGCTTGAACCGGGTCATGCGAGACCCGTGCCCCGGGTTACGGGACGACCGCGCAGATAGTCCCCGGCCTCCATCGCGCCACGTCCCGCGCGCTGCACCCGCAACAGACGCAACGCGCCCGCACCGCAGGCCACCAGCAGCGCATCATCGAGCACCGTTCCGGGCGCGCCTTCCCCCGGTTCGACCTCTGCCGCAAGAACCTTGATCCGCTCCCCGTCCTGTTCGAACCAGGCGCCCGGCCAGGGGGCAAACCCGCGCACATGCCGGGCGAGTTCGTCTGCGTCACGGGTCCAGTCGATCCGTTCTTCCCCGCGCTCCAGCTTGGCGGCGTAGGTCATGCCGTCTTCGTTCTGGGGAGTGGCGGCAAGAGAGCCGGCATCGAGTCCCGCCAGCGTATCCACAATAAGGCGACCGCCCATCTCCGACAATCCGTCGTGCAAATCTCCGGCATTCATCCCGGGATCAATCGCCAGCGCTTCGCGGACCAGCTCAGGCCCTGTATCAAGCCCCTCATCCATCTGCATGATCGTGACACCGGTTTCGTCATCGCCCGCCAGAAGCGCGCGCTGGATCGGCGCGGCCCCGCGCCAGCGGGGCAACAACGAAGCATGGATATTGATGCAGCCACGTTTTGGCGCATCCAGAATTGCGGCTGGAAGAATAAGCCCATAGGCCACAACCACAGCTGCATCCAGATCGAGCGCGGCAAACGCGGCCTGCGCCTCGGTGTCTTTCAGCGAAACCGGACATCGCACTTCGATCCCGCAAGCCTCAGCACGCAGATGAACCGGGGATTTCCGTTCTTTCTGCCCCCGGCCTGCGGGTCGCGGCGGCTGGCAATAGACGCACACGACCTCATGCCCTGCGGACCGCAGGGCATCCAAAGCCGGAACCGAAAAATCCGGAGTTCCCATGAACGCTATTCGCATGGCCTTCACGCCGTCCGTTGAGATCGTTTGCCTCTCGCAGAAAGAGGCTTGGTTAGGCCTGTTGCCGCTTCAGCTTCTTCATCTTTCGCAGGATCATGTTCCGCTTCAGCGGTGTCAGGTAGTCGATGAACAAAACCCCGTCGAGGTGATCGATCTCGTGCTGGATACAGGCCGAAAACAGCCCATCCGCCGCAACCTCCTGCTTCGCGCCATCAGGATCGAGATATTCGACCCGAATCTCGCGAAACCGGGACACTTCCCCATACTGATCGGGAATGCTCAGACAGCCTTCTTCAGCCAGAACCTTTTCATCCGAGCGCCAGACGATCTCGGGATTGATCATCTGATAGGGCGCGGCCGGCTCTCCTTCACGGGCCACATCGCAAACGATCAGGCGGCGTCCATCGGCGATCTGCGGTGCAGACAGTCCGATACCCGGCGCGGCGTACATCGTCTCGAGCATCTCCTCGAGACACAGGCGCACATCATCATCGATCGTTTCGACCGGCTGGCATGTCTGTTTCAGCACCGGGTCTGGTGCAAGAACGATCGGCCGCTTTGCCATATCGCAGTAACCTCTAAACCGTGAAAAATTGGGCAGAAATCAGGGTGTTTCGCGCCGATAGGTATGGCTTTGAACGGGCTTCGTCAAGACAGCGGCGAATCCGGCCTGCCTGCTAGACTGGGCCCATGAATACAATCCTCCTTATCGCCATCCTGATCGGCGTGCTTGGCGTGGGTGTGCTGCTGGCAGCCCTCTATCTCAGCTCTCGTAAAAACACGAGCAGCACCGAAGCCAGCGAGATGGCCATTCGCCTGTCCCAGATGACCGAAGCCCAGGCGGCCCAGCAGGCGCAACTCGCCCAGACGCTGCAGGCCCAGGAACGCGCGCTGGCCAAATCCGTGGATGAGCGCC
The DNA here is from genome assembly GCA_018666195.1 of Alphaproteobacteria bacterium. Lineage (GTDB taxonomy): Bacteria > Pseudomonadota > Alphaproteobacteria > UBA6615 > UBA6615 > JABJAG01. The sequence goes on along the minus strand of JABJAG010000196.1, from coordinate 5,462 downwards.
TGCAACTCCTCACCGGCAAGATTGATGCGACCCTGGAGAAATCCACCAAGAACCAGAAAACCAGCCTCGATGAGCTAAAGGAACGTCTGGTCCGCATCGACACAGCCCAGAAGAACCTGACCGATCTTTCATCACAGGTGGTCGGGCTGCAGGATATCCTGTCCAACAAGCAGGCTAGGGGGGCCTTCGGAGAGGTCCAACTGCAAGACCTCGTCGAATCCGCGATGCCCCCGAACACCTATACGTTCCAGGCCCCCATCGGGGACGGCAAGCGCGCCGATTGCCTGCTCGATCTACCGAACCCGCCCGGCCCGATGGTGGTCGATGCGAAGTTCCCGCTGGAAGCCTGGCGCGCCCTGCAGGGTGCCAAGTCCGAGACGGAGAAAAAAGAGGCCGAACGCGCCTTTCGGCGCGATGTCGCGGTCCATGTGAAGGCAATTTCAGAGAAGTACATCGTGCCCGGCGAAACCGCCGATGCCGCACTGATGTTCCTGCCCTCGGAAGCCGTCTATGCCGAACTCCACGCCAATTTCGGTGACAGCGTCGACGCCGCCCATCGCGCCAAGGTCTTCATCGTCTCCCCCACAACCCTGTGGGCGCTGCTCAACACCATGCGCGCAGTGATGAAAGATGTGCGGATGAAAGAAGCTGCCAGTATCATTCAGACCGAAGTGCTGACCATGCTCGAAGATGTCGATCGCCTCGACAAACGAGTCGACCATCTGGAGAAACACTTCCAGCTCGCCGAAAAAGACATCAAGGACATCCGAACCTCAGCCAATAAGGTCAAGAACCGCGGCGACAAGATCCACGACATTCAGCTTGATGATGGAACGGAAACACCTTCGGTCGAAGACACGCTTGGCGAGCCACCGCTACTGCGTAGCGTCGAGTAGCCTCTAGACCTCAAACCTCTCGCCGACTCTTGATCGCCGCTGTAAGCGTTCCATCATCGAGATAGTCGAGTTCACCCCCAACGGGGACGCCATGCGCGAGACGAGAGATCATCACCCCGGCATCGGCCAGACGTTCGGTGATGTAATGGGCGGTGGTTTGTCCGGCGACGGTCGCATTGGTCGCGAGGATCACCTCTTTGACCTCGGGTGAGGACGCCCGGTCCACCAGACGACCAATATGCAGATCCTCCGGCCCGACGCCATCCAGCGCCGACAGGGTGCCCCCGAGCACATGATAGATGCCTCCGAAAGAGGCCGTGCGCTCCAACGCCCAAAGATCAGCCACGCCCTCGATCACGCAGATTACCCCACGGTCACGTTCATAATCGGCACAGATGCGGCACGGGTCCACCGTGTCCACATTGCCACAACTCGTGCAGGTCCGGATGGCAGAAGCCGCGCTCGCGATCGCCTCGGCGAGCGGCTGCATCAACTGTCCCGGGCGCTTGATCAGGTGCAGCGTGGCACGACGAGCCGAACGCGGCCCCAATCCCGGGAGCTTTGCCAGCAGGTCGACCAGTCGCTCAATTTCAGGTGTGGACATCGGCGCGCGCGGGTCGCTGTCAGCCGCCGAACGGCAGGTTCATTCCCGGCGGCAGATTCAGGCCACCGGTCAGTTCCTTCATCTCTTCCGCCATGCGTGCCTCAGCCTTGGCCTTGGCATCGGCATGGGCGGCCACGATCAGATCTTCGAGGATTTCGGCTTCCTCACCGTTCAGAAGAGTCGGATCAATCCGAATGCCCTTCATCTCGCTTTTGCCGTTGAGGGTGATAACCACCATGCCAGCACCCGCGGCACCTTCCACGGTAAGTTCGGCCAGACGCTCCTGCATCTCACCCATCTTGGCCTGCATCTCCTGCGCCTGTTTCATCAGGTTGCCCAGGTTCTTCATTCGTCATCCTCGATTTCAATCGGCAAATCATCTGCCGATGGTTCTTCGGTCACGACCTCGCGGCTCGTAACTCGTTCAATCCTGGCGCCCGGAAAAGCTTCCAGTGCGGCGCGGACAATCGGATTCTCGGCCGCCTGTTCATAAGCCGCGCTTTCCGCTGCCTGATCCTGTTCGGCCAGTGTGTCTCCACCCTGATCACGCGAAACACTGACCTGCCAGTGATTGCCACACCATTCTCGCAGGCGGTTCAGCACCTGCCCCGGCAAATCAGACGGGGCATGCTCAATGGGCTGGAACTCCAGCCGGCCCGGCTCATAAGAGACCAGTCGCACATTGGCATAGAGATGGTTGCGCAGGGTCATTTCCCGATTGGTGGCAAACAACCCGACCAACGCCCGATAGTCCTGCGGATCAGCAAGCGCCTGCGGCGCCTGATCGGCGTCCGGCGCGGGTGACGAAACTTCGGCCTGCGGCGCCACAGCGGTTTGTGCGCTGCCGCCCGCGACGGCTTGCGCGCCACCGCCGTTTTGACCTGAACCGCCGGGCGCCTGAGCACCCGGAGCCGGCGCACCCGAATCTCCGCCAGCAGGCGCAACAGGTGCCTCGCCCTCAAGCTTCTTGATGATGTCTCCGGGCGGCGGCATATCGGCGGCGTGAGCCAACCGGATCAACACCATCTCAGCTGCGGGCATGACAGATGGTGCGCGCTGCACCTCTCCCACACCCTTGAGCAACATTTGCCAGGCACGCGAAAGAACAGCCACCCCAAGCTTCCCGGCCATCTCGCGACCGCGGACCCGTTCCAGCTCTGACACCGAGGGATCATCAGCAGCCTTGGGCACCAGTTTGACCCGGGTGATCCAGTGGCTGAGTTCCAGCAAATCCTGCAAAACCGACAAAGGGTCGGCGCCGGAATCATAAAGCGTTCCAAGCCCATCAAGCGCGGCGGCCGTGCGGCCGTTCATCAGGGCTTCAAAAATATCAAACACGGCAGCGCTGTCTGCTGTGCCCAACATGGCGCGGACATCGTCTTCGCTCGCCACACCGCCATTGGAGCAATGTGCGGAAATCGTCTGATCCAGCAGTGACAATCCGTCACGGACCGAACCGTCTGCCGCGCGCGCAATCAGGCGCAGCGCACCATCCTCAAGCTTGGCGTCTTCAGCGTCGGCAATTTTGCTGAAGTGACTGATCAGATCATCTGCATTGATGCGGCGGAGATCGAAACGCTGGCAACGCGAGAGAACGGTGACAGGCACTTTGCGAATTTCCGTGGTGGCAAAGATGAACTTCACGTGCTCGGGCGGTTCTTCCAGCGTCTTGAGCAACGCATTGAAGGCGTGCCGCGACAGCATGTGCACTTCATCGATGATGTAGACCTTGTAGCGACCGAACACCGGCTTGTAGCGCACCCCATCAAGAATCTCGCGGATGTCATCAACGCCGGTCCGGCTGGCAGCATCGACCTCGATCACATCGGGATGACGGTCCTCGGTGATCGCAATACTTTGCGCATCATTCGGGTCCGGACTGATGGTCGGCCCACCCTCGGCATTCAGACATTTGGCGATGATGCGCGCCGTCGTGGTTTTCCCCACCCCGCGCACACCGGTCAGAATGAACGCATGGGCCACACGATCCAGGTCGAAGGCGTTGGTCAGCGTGCGTACCAGTGCTTCCTGGCCGATCACCTCGGAAAAATTCTGGGGCCGGTACTTGCGGGCCAGCACCTGATAGGCCTCTTCCGCATTGTCGCCCGACGCTGTGCCCGGCATGGGGTCCGGGGTCGGTGCGACGACCGGTGTCTCAGGCGCTGCAGGTTCCGGGCTCGGTGCCACGGCTGGTTCCGCTACCGGAGCATCCAGAAAACTGCCTTGATTGGGATCGTCAATCGTCGGGCTGCCATCGGAAGACTCATCCGAGTCTGCATCAAGCAGCAGGTCGGTTGGGTCTTCGTTGTCGACAGTCATGAAAGGTGGATGCTTCCCGAGTTGGTGACAGGAACACGAATATGCGATTCGGTGTTCGAAGTGGGAGACCGGTTGATACGACCCAGGCGGAACTCGTTACGGCTGCTTCCTTCCGGACCTGACCGAGTTGGCGAGATGCCCGTCCGCCCGGCCTCCCACGCGGACTATATCAGATCGCGCACAGCGATAAACCACCGGACACGTAATCTCTCGCAGTCTTTCCACAGGCTCGTGCGTGTGACACGTTAGGGGCTGTTTTCCCCAGCATTCAAAGCATCATGGCGCGCACAAACTTCTATTCCAGCGAATATCTGGACCGGGTCTCACATCTTCGCAAAGACTCAACCTGGCTGAACGAGCAGCTTTCCAGCACAACCACCCGCCTTCTGCCGGTCTGGCAGCACAACAATCTCGTCAAAGGGACGGATATTGTTGAAGCAGCGATTCTCGAAATCAGCCATGTGGACATGTTGCGCAGCGATGACGTCGGCCCTGTCCTGCTCGGATTGATCGACGGCACGGCCTACTTCACCCTCGATGTCAGCCATATCGAGAACCCCCATGAGCACGAACTTCTGGGCGCGGCAGGCGTTTTCGAAGATCTCCGCAAGGTCGGTCCCTATATCCAGCACGAACAGGGCAACCTGCTGGCCTATGCGCGTGGCATCAACTACTGGCACCAGCGTCACCGCTTCTGTGGTGTGTGTGGCAGCCTGACCCAAAGTGAAGCCGCCGGGCACCAGCGGCGGTGCAGCGATGCATCCTGTAACGCCGTGCATTTTCCGCGCACCGATGTGGCCTGCATCATGCTGATCCATGACGAAGACCGGATCATCATGGGCAAGGCACCGCGCTTTCAGGGCAAGATGCAGTCCGTTCTTGCGGGATTTCTGGAACCCGGCGAGACCCTGGAAGACTGCGTCGCGCGCGAAGTGATGGAAGAAGTCGGCGTACAGGTGACCGATGTGGAGTATCAGCACTCCCAGCCCTGGCCCTTCCCGTCATCCCTGATGGTTGGCTATCGCGCCCGTGCCGTGACCACAGAGATCACCATCGATCCCATCGAATTGTTATCTGCAGAGTGGATGTCCCGGGACGAACTCAAGGCCATCACACCTGAATCCGAAGTGCAGTTGCCGCGCAAGGATTCCATCGCCCGACGCCTGATCGAGGAGTGGCTGGCCGAAGGTTAGCCGACTACTGGTTACGAAATTCGTTCGCCGGATAGACGCCGAGCACGCGCACATTCTTTGAGAAATAGTCGAGCTCCTCGAACGCCTGCGCCACATTGGCGTCGGCGGGATGACCATCAATCTCGGCATAGAACCGCGCGACGGAGAATTTCTCCCCCGAGATATAGCTTTCAAGCTTGGTGAGGTTCACGCCATTGGTCGCGAATCCGCCCAGCGCCTTGTAGAGCGCGGCAGGCACCGAACGAACCTCGAAAATCAGCGACGTCATGGACGGGCCATCATTGGGGTCGGGATCGCGCCGTGCGCGCGACAGCACAACAAACCGTGTTGTGTTGCCAATCCGATCCTCAAACCGGGACCGCAGCACCTGCAGATCATAGATTTCACCGGCCAGCGCCGGCGCCAGAGCCCCGATCGTCGGATCACCAAGTTCGGCAACTTCCATGGCCG
>JABJAG010000195.1 GCA_018666195.1 Alphaproteobacteria bacterium | reverse complement strand
ATCTCGACAAACACTTCCATATCCGAGAACCGTCGGATTGAAGCCCGTGTGAGTTCAATATTAAGGTATGCCGAAATCGCCTCGGCAAGTGGACGATTGCTGTTACATGCCAGCACCTTCATCGTACTTGCCCCCGCACTGCCATTGCAGTGAATAATGGTTTCTGGAAACGCGTTTAATTTCTGCGGAACGATACCCGGCCAAAGACAGTCGAGCACGTGCTTCGGCGGGAAATTATCAACCCATCTTGGTCATGTAAACACGCGCATTTTGGGGATATCTTCGTCGTGCCGGATTGATCTCAGTTCCGTCCGCCGGGAGGTGGTGGCAGGAAGCCCTGACTCCAGTCTATCTGGGAGACTAGTTCAACAATTCCGGCTGCTGCGGCGATGCCGGCCTGGCGTGAAAGTTGTCCCCAATTCTGCTCAATCACGGTGTGTGCGATGGGACTCGCCTGATCGATTCGCCCGATTTCTGTTCCAAAGGGATCGGTGACGGCCCAGCTGATCGCCACTTCGCTAAGCTTTTCATCAAGCCGGGTGATCGAGACATTGGCAGCAGCGACCAGAGTTTGGTCGGAAGACGCGTTCGCAAGGCGCGCGCCAAATTTTCCAAGCGCCTGACGAAGCGCGGCTTGTAACCGAATCGCCTCTGGTGCTGTGGCGCCTTTGATATCTCCAATAAAGATTGGCGGCGCTGCGACCTCCCGAACCTCGGTGCCCTTGACCATCGCGGCAATAGAGGGAGCTGCCTGGGCTGCAAGCGCTGCCATAAGGTCCGGATCCGCTGCGACCCAGCGCTCCACCGGTGTTCCTTCGAGGAGTTGGTTGTGTCGTCCAACCTCGGTTCCGTCGAATTCAACGAGGGTCCAGGCAATGATTGCGTTCTGGCCCCGGTCGATCACCTTGCCCACGAGGGTCAGGCTGGACCGGTTTCCCCCAAGCACGAAGGCCGGCACATTCTGGTCGAGTAACGCGTTGGCTGTTCCTGATGCCAGCTTTTTGGCTGTTTCGGGTGGAGCGTCTGCAATCGGAAGCACCCGAATGCCCCGAAAGTCGGCTTGCTGAAGCAGGGTGTTGGGAGCTTTGCGGTCTGCTTCAAAGGGGCGCGGGACAGGTTGGCAGGCGACAAGCGCGACCAGAACGAAAATCGGAAGGCTAAATTGCACAACTGACCATCATGGCTGCGATGGACATAAAAATGAGCATGTACAAATAGGGCATGGGTCAGCTGTCGTTCAGCAAGGTGATCAAGGACAGGTTGCGTCCGTAGTCAGGTTCGTCGTGATGACAGCTTCGGCGGTAGCTGAAAAAACGGTCATCGCTATAAGTGTCATGTCCGGTGATGTTCGAGTTGATAACGCCAGACTGGATCAGCCGGGAATGCACGAATGCCGGAAGATCGAACAGGAGGCGGTCGGAGTTTGGTTTCCTGGTAAAAAACCTTTCGTTGTCATGATCCTGTTGTAGAAATCCTGCTGGAAACTCCGGCCCCACTTCATAGGATTTGGGGCCGATACAAGGTCCCACTGTCGCGGTGATCTGTTCGGCCTTTGCACCTCGTTCAAGCATGGCGTCAATGGTGGCGCCAACCACGCCATCAAGTGCGCCGCGCCATCCGGCATGGGCAGCCCCAACAATTCGGGCCTCCGGGTCGGCAAACAGAACGGGTGCGCAATCTGCGGCCAGCACACCGATCGCGACACCGGGTGTCGTGCAAACAAGGGCGTCCGCGCGTGGCGGTTCGTCGACCCAGGGGGCATCGGCGTCGATCACGGTTGCGGAATGGACCTGATAGAGGGTCCGCAGACGGTCTGTTGCGACGCCTATGGTTTGTGCCGCGCGTGCGCGATTTTCGCGGACATGGTCCGGGTTATCATCCGAACCCAAACCGCAGTTCAGTCCCGCATAAATGCCATGACTCACCCCACCATCCCGTGACAGGAATGCGTGGCGTATACCGGATGCGGCGGTGAGTGAATCTGCAGTGACGTGCGGTGTATTCATGATTTAACTGTCTGTCCCGAACCCGGCGAGATGCTTGATGCGGTCATCAGTGATAGCCAGTGCTTTGAACAGGGTGCCCATTTCAGCAGGCGCGATCAAGCGCGTGACAGCTGTGCGGATGTCGTGAGACTGGGCGACGTTGGCACTTTTTAGCAATGTGTTTGTACGCTCCACGATGCCGATTTTCTGCAGGAACACACCCTGATCGACCGGTCCCCAGACTTTGATCCCTGCGGCGCGGGCGGTTTCGGCGACCAACTGAAAATTCACATGTGCTGTCAGGTCGCAATCACCCGGCGTGTCGAGCGGGTCGACGGGCCGGTGTCTTTGGACCGCCTGCAAGGTTTGACCAACGGCGTGGCGGGTATACCCATAGTCAATGATCAGGCCAGCGCCGCCATTCAGGAACAGCCGGTGGGCGATGTCAGAGACCATGCTCTGCACCTCCGGGGCATATTCGAAGATGGTGCCTTCGTCTGCCTCGACAAGTTGCTGGGTGATGGCACGGGCCGGTAATTTCTGACTGCGGTGTATGCCGAAACAAAACCGGTCATGGGTTTCATCCAACGCGACAACCCGCTCGCACCATTGTCCTTCGAATTTGATGTATTGTTGAATTGGCAGGGCGTCGAGGAACTCGTTGGCGATGAGGATCGCCGGGGTTCGACCGATATCTGGCAGTTCGGCATGCCATGTGATGTTCTCGCCACGCAAGGACTTTTGTTGGATATCTCTCAGCACCGGACTGGTTTCCACCAAATGCAGGCTGGCGGCGGAACGGCAGTCGGGAACCATGCGCAGGGCCCGCAGCGCGTCCGCCATGAGTGTGCCGCGGCCGGGACCCATTTCGATCAGCGCAAAGGCTGCGGGTGATCCCATTTTCTGCCACGTGTCGGCGCACCACATACCAATGATCTCGCCAAACACCTGTGAGATTTCCGGTGACGTCGTAAAGTCTCCGGCTGCTCCGAGAGGATCCCTGGTGGTGTAGTACCCGCCATCCTGATCGCCGAGCGCGGTTTCCATGAATGTGGCCACACTGACAGGGCCGTCACGTGTGATGCGTTGCTTCAGGCGTTTGACGACCGGATTTTCAGGCGCCACTGGTGCCCCGTGATCAGGGCTTTGCAGGGGTCTGTCGTGATGTGATCGCGAGCCGTTCATGGGTCAGGGCATAGACGATGAATCCCAGGCCTGCAATGGCGATTGGTGCAGACAAGACCTGTCCTAAGGTGATGCCCCAGGTCAGGAAGCCGCCATCGCCCACATAGGTGTCGGGTTGGCGGAAGAGTTCGACAAACATACGGGCCAGGCCGTAACCGACCAGAAACACGCCGGCAATCAGGCCAGGGCGCAATCGGGCTGCGGTCAACCGGGCGAGCCCGATCAGGATGACAAACAACAACAGGCCCTCAAGACCAGCTTCATAGAGCTGACTCGGATGGCGGCCGATCTCGCCACCCGTGGGGAACACGAAGGCCCATGGGACATCGGTCGCCCGTCCGTAGAGTTCGCCGTTGATGAAATTGGCCAGCCGCCCGAGGAACAGGCCAATCGGGGCCGCGGCCGCCACCAGGTCGGCGAGCGAGAGGACATTGATGTTATAGCGCCGCGCATACAAATATACTGCGACCACCACACCAATTAGCCCCCCATGAAAGGACATCCCACCATTCCATACCGCGAAGATCTGCAGCGGGTTCTCAAGGAAATATCCGGCCTGGTAAAAACTGACAAATCCGAGCCGTCCGCCGACGATCACGCCAACTATGGCCCAGCTGAAAAAGTCGCCGACCTGCTGTCCCGTCATCGTCACCGGAGGGCGTCGGAGTAGCCAGAGGATGTAACTCCATCCCGCCAGCAATCCGGAGATGAATGCCAATGCGTACCACCGGATGACAATGGGTCCGATCGCGAGAGCGATCGGGTCAAATTCGGGAAAGGGGATTGGTCCGTTCATCAGATGTCCCGTCCGGGGAAAACGATTGCGTTAGACGTACTGGTCGTTGCTCTCAAGATAGTCCCCGACATAGGAGCGCACACCGTCTTCGAGAGAAGTGAACGGTTTATCGTAGCCAGCCGCACGTAGGCGGTCTATTCGCGCTTCCGTGAAGTACTGGTACTGGTTACGCACGTTGTTCGGCATGGGGATGTATTCAACGTCCCGCGGTATTTTTAGGGTGGTGAAGATTGCCGCAGCCAGATCGTCGAAAGAACGAGCTTGGCCCGTGCCGAGATTAAAGATACCGCTGACTTGCGGAGTCTCCAGCAGCCATTGCATCACGGAAACTGTATCCGAAACGTGGACAAAGTCCCTGAGTTGGCCGCCATCGGGATAGTCCGCGTCGTGGGACTTGAAGAGGCGCGCTTTGGAATTCTCTCGAATTTGCTGCCAGAACTGCGGCACCACACTGCGCTGTCCGCCCTTGTGATACTCGTTCGGGCCGTAGACGTTAAAAAACCGCAAGCCGGCCCATTGCGGTGGCGCGGTGGCCGCTGCTGCCATCTGCACCGCGGCTCGGTCGAAAATGAGTTTTGACCAACCATAGGGATTGAGGGGTTTCAGGCGTTGGAGCACATCCGGATCATTGCTGTCATCAAAACCGCGTTCGCCGCCGCCGTAGGTCGCGGCGGAAGACGCGTAGACGAAGGGAATTTGATGGACGGTCGCCCATTCCCACAGGCGCAAACTCAAAAGATAGTTGTTGCGCATGATCAGGTCGACATTGCGTTCGACCGTGGATGAGATGGCGCCCATATGGAAAATGGCTTCGGGTTTCTGAGAAGCTTTATCGAGCCACTGCAGCAACTCTTCCGGAGGAACGTTTTCCAGTTGGCCAAGCTTCTCCAGATTGGGCTGGTTGGATTCGTCCAACTTGTCGCTCACGACAATGTCGTGTCCAGACGCGGAAAGAGCTGCGACCAGATTGGAGCCGATAAAACCCGCGCCGCCTGTTACCAGATACATTCATAACTCCAGTTGTTGGTCGATATATAGGCGTGTGCGACCGCGCGCCGCAACGTATCGTGCTTGTTCGATATATGCTGAGCGGCGTAGTCTCGAACTCTGATAGGGAGTACTCGACGTGCAGACACGAAGCCGGATTCTTGATGATATTGCCCGCTTGACCAATGGTGCGGCAGGCGTGGCGAGTGGAATGCGTGATGAGGTCGAAACCCTCGTGCAACAGCGTCTGGAGCGGGTTCTTGAGAATCTGGATCTGGTGCGGCGTGAAGAGTTTGAAGCGGTCGAGGCCGTTGCGACCCGAGCCCGAGAAGCTCAGGAGGCGCTGGAAAAACGTATTGCTAACCTGGAAAAGAAGTTAGCAGCAGCGGCAGCCAAGAAGCCCGCCACAAAGCCAAAAACATCAAAACCCTAGGCTCTTCGTGCTCCGATTGGGCTTGATCTTCAAATCGTGACTGTCCACAGCCCGCGTGGTTGCGACGCAGCGCAGCTTCATGACAATCTACCGCCTGTAGTGGTTGATCCCGGTTTGACCCCCAATATTTCGTAATCTTTACAAGATATTGTGGATTGACGGGGTTTGAGCCAATGGCGTTCAGGAGGCCGACCCATATGGGCAATTTGTCCCAGTCCATTTTTGATCAGACCATGCACCCTCTCGACCTTGTCGAGGAAACGGTTGCCATGCGTGATTGGGCCGTGGATCGCATCGCGCGTGACGAATTGCTGGCGGAGGCCGGCGGGCGCTGGTGCGACTATCACACGATGTTCAATTGGATCGATGAAATCGGTGCTCTCCAGATTACGTGTGCGTTCGATGTTCGCACGCCGCCTGAACGGCGTTCGGCGGTCCTCGAGTTGCTGGCTGTGCTGAACGAACGACTGGGCATCGGACATTTCGACATTGGTACGGAAGACGGTCTGCCAGCTTACCGCCACGCCCTTTTGTTGCGTGGTGGGTCGCTTTCAGCAGAACAAGTTGAAGACATGATTGATATCGCATTGCATGAACTCGATCGCTTCTATCCGGCATTTCAGTATGTCGTCTGGGGCAATCAGAGTGCTCAGACGGCGGTAAGTTCGATCGTTTTCGAAACGATTGGCGAAGCCTGATTTTCCGGAGGTAGGGATTCACGTGACCAATTCCGGTTCCATACTTCTCGTCGGTTGCGGCAAGATGGGCGGCGCTTTGATGGCCGGCTGGATTGATCGTGGTACTTCACCAGATGCAATTTTTGTTGTTGATCCGGCTGGTCCGTCTGTGCCGAAGGGTATTGCCGTTGGCGCTGCGCTGAGAGACGTCCCAAAAGACTTTCATCCGAACGTGATTGTCCTTGCGGTTAAACCGCAGGTCATGAATGAAGTTGTTGCGCCTTATCGTGCTCTTGTCGATCCCGGCACCGTGTTTCTGTCTATTGCGGCGGGTCGGAATATTCGTTCTTTCGAAAACATTCTCGGGACCGAAGCGGGGATTGTGCGCGCAATGCCCAATACCCCAGCTGCGGTTGGTCGTGGCATTACGGTTCTATTTGCAAATCTCCTCGTAAGCGCAAATCAGCGAAAATCCTGCGAGGCGCTGATGGCCGCTGTTGGTAAGGTCGCGTGGATTGATGACGAGAACCAGATGGATGCTGTGACCGGTGTTTCCGGGAGCGGGCCCGCTTATGTGTTCCATCTTGTAGAGGCGATGGCGCAAGCTGGAATTGATGCTGGATTACCTGCCGATCTGGCGAAGTTACTCGCGCGCGAAACCGTCGCCGGAAGTGGAGAACTTCTGGCGCAGAGCACTGAGCTCGCATCAACCTTGCGCGAAAACGTTACAAGCCCGGGGGGGACGACTGCGGCGGCGCTAGAGGTTCTGATGTCGGATGATGGTCTGTCTCGACTGATGAGCAAAGCCATACTGCGTGCCACTGAACGTTCTCGGGAGCTGGCCGGCTAGGCTGCCCCTGCGCGCAATTTGCGGTACATTCGTACTGTTATGAGCAAGCATCAGAACAACCTGGCAGAACGACTCGTTGACGCCATGCTGGCGCATGTTGCCGAATATGGTTGGCGTGGGACCAAGCTCGAAGCTGTGGAAGAACGCGCTGGGCTAAGCCCGGGAGAGGCCTATGAGGTGTGCCCGGGTCGTGCCCAGTTGTTGAATATGTTTGCGCGCCGAATTGATTTGGTGAGCGTTGCGGATGCGGGGCCCGTGCCTAACGACTTCGAGGCGCGTTACGACCAGTTGCTGGACATACTGATGTTGCGGTTCGAGGCATTAAATCCATACAGGATGGCCGTTTCGCAGGTTTTGACTGATGTCGCCCGTGAACCCGAAACACTGTTTGGCGTGCTGCCACAGAGTCAGCGATCCTTTGCTTTTCTTGCTGGTGCAGCAGGGTTTCCGAGCGGCGGCTGGCAGGGCGCGATATTTGCGAAGGCTCTCAGCGTTGTCTGGCTGACGACCCAGCATGTCTGGCTGGAGGATGAGAGTATAGGGCAGTCTGCGACTATGGCAGCTCTGGACCGAAATTTGCGTCGCGCAGTGGACACATTGGAACCGGTTCTCGGTCGTTCTTTCCGGGACGCACAAACGGAAGAGAAGGGCTGAACCAGTGGAAATTATGTTTGACGATTTTGCCAAGGTCGATGTGCGTGTTGGCACGGTTGTGGATGCAAAGCCATTTCCCGAGGTACGCCGTCCGGCGATCAAGCTGTGGGTGGATTTTGGCGACAGCCTTGGCGTGAAAAAAACGTCGGCGCAGCTGACGGTGCACTATACGCCGGAAGAGCTTGTCGGGCGTCAGGTTGCTGCGGTGGTCAATTTTCCGCCCAAACAAATCGGGAAGTTCATGTCGGAAATATTGGTTTTGGGGTTTCCTGATCCAGACGGCGCCGTTGTTCTGATTGCCATCGATAAGCCAGTACCCGATGGCGGGCGCCTCTTTTGATGGCGCGTGTTAAATCGGGATTCTCATAATGACGCGCAAGCCGCCAATGGGAGATTCATCAAGGCTGATCTCGCCACCATGGCCAAGGATAATATCTTGAGCGATGGAGAGGCCAAGACCGGTCCCTCCGGTTTCGGTGTTGCGTGACTGGTCGAGCCTGAAAAACGGCCGGAACACATCGTCGCGCATTTTCGGGGCAATCCCCGGGCCGTTGTCATCGACGAATATTTCCAGAACCCGACCATTACGTGACGCGCTTAGCTCGGTCTGGCTTCCATGCCGGGCAGCATTGTCGACAAGGTTAGTTAAGCACCTTCGCATTGCGTTTCGCGCCAGTGGCAGTTCAACCTCGTCTTGAATATGGAGATTGATTGGCGGGCCGTTGCGTGCGGCGCTCCGGGCCACTTCTTCTAGCAAGTCACGAGCGTTGACCATCTGTCGCTCTTCGGAGCCTTCGCCGCGTGCAAAGTTGAGATAGTCCTCAATCATGCTTTCCATCGCCGAGACATCTGAGCTGAGTTCTTCGATTTCAGCGTTTTTGTTCAGCATTGCAATCTGCAATTTCATCCGAGTCAGTGGGGTCCGCAGATCGTGGCTCACGCCCGCCAGCATCTCCGTGCGTTGCTGAATTTGACGTTCCAGACGACTCCGCATCGCCAGAAACGCACTGGCTGCCTGTCGGACTTCGATGGCACCGGAAGGTTTGAAGTTGGGCGTGTCACGACCTTTGCCGAAATTGTCGGCTGCGGTTGCCAGTCGT
>JABJAG010000194.1 GCA_018666195.1 Alphaproteobacteria bacterium | reverse complement strand
GGAATGGATTGCTTGAGAATTTCCGGATCATTCAATGCGTCCCAGACTTGCTGGCGCGAGGCATTGATCTTGTATTCACCCGACATTTCCATGGTCTTGGACCTTCAGTAATTGGGTTGCGATTCTAAGGGCGCAACATATGCGGCGCAGACTGGAGCGGCAAGTGTGACAAATGGCCGATTTGCCGTCTGAGACATCACATTTTCACAAAAAATGCAGTCGTCCACCGGAGCCGTCTTGCGCGGTTTGGGGCGGAATAGTATGACCGTAGGGAACTTTGGGAGGAGGGCGAAGGCAACCGGAATACAATTCGGTGCCGGGCCGGTGAAACACCATCGGGAACCCTCGCAAATCTGTTTGCCGTTTTCGGCTCTAGGGGCGTCACCTGCTTTATTTTGCGAGTGCAGTCGTCGTTATCTACGCCTTCTGGCTGGTGCTGTCGGGACATTACAATGTCCTGTTGCTCGTCATTGGCGCGCTCTGTTCGCTCGGCGTTGTCGCGCTGGCATCACGCATGGCTGTGGTCGACAAGGAAGGCCACCCGATCTACCTGCTGGGGCGTGCACTCTGGTTCTGGCCCTGGTTGATCTGGGAGATCATCAAGGCCGGAATTGATGTGTCGAAGATTATTCTGTCGCCAAGCCTGCCGATCAGCCCGACCCTGATCAATGTTCGCGCCAGTCAGAAATCGGCTGTTGGCATCGTGACTTACGCCAATTCGATCACCCTGACGCCGGGTACGGTCTCTGTCGAACTTGAAGATGACGAAATCACAGTCCATGCGATTACGCGGGCCGGCGCGGATGACCTGGCCGAAGGACATATGGATCGGGTGGTGTCACGCTTCGAGGGTGAGGGCGCGCTATGATGATGTTCGCCGTGGCCACCATTGCCGTATTGATCACCATCGCGATGGTGCTGGCGCGCGCCATCCTGGGGCCGTCACTGTTTGACCGTGTTCTGGCTGGCAACACCGTGGGCTCGCTTGCTGTTCTGACCCTCGCGTTGATTGGGTTTGTCACGGGGCGCCCGGAATTCCTGGACATCGCAATTCTCTACACGCTGCTCAACCTGATCGGCACCATCGCAGTCCTGCGCTATTTCAAGATGGCCCAGCCCGTGAATCCCGAACAGGCGAAGGACTAGGCGCATGGAGATGGTGCTCGACATTCTGAGCTGGTTTTTCCTTCTCGCGGGCAGCGCGTTCTGTCTTATCGGGGCACTGGGTTTGCTTCGGATGCCGGACGTCTATACCCGGCTCCATCCCGTTTCTGTGATCGAAACACTGGGCATGGGCGGCATCATTCTTGGGCTGTTGTTGCAGGCCGGATTTACCCTTGTCGCTGCCAAGCTGATCATTATCGCGGCACTGATCCTGCTGACAGCACCTGTGGCCACCCACGCGCTGGCGCAGGCCGCGCTGCATGCCGGCATCTTGCCGAAGCTCGATCATGACAAGACCGGTGGTCACATAGCAGGGGAGGACGAGCCATCGAACTCCTGATCAATTCCGTCCTGCTTTTGCTGATGGTGATCACCGTGGTTGGGATCATCCGTGCGCATAACCTGTTCGCGGTGGTCATGCTTGGGGGCGTTTACAGCTTCCTGATGGCGACCGTTATGGTCATCCTGGATGCAGTTGATGTCAGCATGACCGAGGCCGCTGTGGGGGCGGGTATGTCGACCGTGTTGCTGTTGGCCGTGCTGCATTTGACACGCACCCGCGAAGCCCCGTTGCGGCACAAGCCATATATTCCGTTGTTTGTGTGTCTGCTGACCGGCGGCGCGCTGGTGTATGGCACGCTGGATCTGCCGCCCTTTGGAGAAGCAAACGCGCCACAGAATCTGCATGTCGCGCCGTATTACATTGAGAACGCGGAGCGAGAGACTCATTCCCCCAACATCGTGACAGCCGTGCTGGCCAGCTATCGTGGCTATGACACGCTGGGCGAAGTCACGGTGATTTTCACTGCCGGTATTGGTGTGTTGATCCTGTTGGCATCCGGCGTCCGTCGCCGACGAGTGAAGCCCGATCCCCTGCAAGACCCGAAGGATGACGCGTTATGATGCGTGATACCATCATTCTGCGCGTGGTCGCGAAGCTGTTGCTACCTGCGATTCTGATCTTCGCATTCTATGTGCAGTTCCACGGTGACTATGGCCCTGGCGGCGGATTTCAGGCCGGGGTAGCTGCGGCTGGCGCGATCATCCTCTATGGCATGATTTTCGGTATACCCGCAGCCAAGCACGTGATCCCGACAACAGTGGTCGAAATCATGGTGCCGCTGGGCGTTCTGATCTTTGCCGGCACCGGGGTCGTGAGCATGATGTTGGGTGAAAACTATCTCAACTACTCGCCGCTGCGCGCCGCACCGGGTGACGGTCAGCATATGGGCATTCTGATTGTGGAAGCCGGTGTCTTCATCACCGTGGCGTCGACCATGCTGGCCATTTTCTATGGATTTGGCGGGCTTGCCGACGAAGCGGATGCCGAAGCGGCTGAAGCGGCCGAGGATGGTGAGAAATGACGACCATCCTCGCAGACCTTAACTACTGGGTGACCGTCTTCCTGCTGGTGGGCGGGCTTTATATCGTTGTTGCCCATGGCAACATGATCAAGAAACTGGTGGGCCTGTCGATATTTCAGACCTCGGTTTATCTGTTGTTCCTTTCGCCCGGAAAGGTGTTGGGGGGTACAGCGCCGATCATTGCTGAAGGGTTTGATGTGTATTCCAACCCGCTGCCCCATGTGCTGATCCTTACGGCCATTGTGGTTGGGGTGGCGACGATTGCGCTGGGTCTGGCGCTGGTGGTCCGCATTCACCGGTCTTACGGCACCATCGAGGAAGACGAGTTGCACGATCTGGAGTCCGACGCATGATCGCAGCGCATCTTCCCGCATTGCAGGTCGTCATTCCGCTACTCGCAGCGCCGCTCTGCGCGATCTTGAGGCGTGGAACAATCGCATGGGTGATCGCGGTGGTAGCCAACTGGCTGGCCTTTGCGGTGTCGATCGGGTTGCTGTTCCGGGTGCTCGATGAAGGCGTGATTTCCTACGCCATGGGCGGCTGGGCGCCGCCGATCGGTATCGAATACCGGGTCGACCTGATCAATGTGTTTGTACTGTTGGTCGTGTCCGGTGTTGGCGCGGTGATCATCCCCTTTGCGCGCGCGGGCACGGCGGCGCGTTTCGACAGCACCAATCAGGCCTGGTTCTACACCATGTACCTGTTGGCCCTGACCGGGCTGCTGGGCGTGACGATCACGGGTGATGCCTTCAACATCTTTGTGTTTCTGGAGGTTTCCTCGCTTGCCAGTTACGTGATGATCGCCATGGGTCGCGACAAGCGCTCGCTGACCGCGGCCTATCAGTATCTGATCATGGGCACGGTGGGAGCGACCTTCATTGTCATCGGGGTCGGATTGCTCTGGGCCATGACCGGCACGCTTAATCTCTACGATTTGGCACAACGCATACCCGATATCGAGAACACGCGCCCGGTGCTGGCGGCTCTGGCATTTCTGACGGTTGGTATTTCCCTCAAGCTGGCGTTGTTCCCGCTGCATTTGTGGTTGCCCAACGCCTATGCCTATGCGCCGGCAGTAGCGAGTGCGTTTCTGGCCGGAACCGCGACCAAGGTCGGGATTTACCTGCTGCTGCGTTTCTTCTTTACGGTGTTTGGTGGTGAGGGATTCTTCCTGTCGACGCCATTGCCCGAAGTGTTCCTGGTCCTGTCGGTCGTTGCGATTTTTGCCGCTTCGACGGTCGCCGTCTTCCAGAACAATCTCAAACGGATGTTCGCTTATTCGAGTGTCGCGCAGATCGGGTTTATCACTCTGGGTATCAGTTATGCGACGGAAACAGGTCTGACGGCGGCGCTGGTACATCTGATGAATCACGCGATCATGAAGGCGGGCATCTTCATGTTGCTGGGCTGTGTGATTTACCGTCTCGCATCGATGCGAATTGATGATCTGGCTGGTATTGGTCGTAAAATGCCATTTACCACAGCGGGCATTGTGATTCTCGGTCTTGGCCTGCTTGGCGTGCCCGGAACATCGGGCTTTATCTCCAAATGGTGGCTTGTTCTGGCGGCCCTGGAGAACGGACAATGGTGGTTGGTAGCGCTCATCGTGATCGCCTCGCTGATTACCATGGTTTATGTCGGACGTTTCGTGGAGGCCGCCTATTTCCGGGAGCCCAGCGAGAAGGCGATGAACGTGCGTGAAGCACCGCTTGCCATGCTGATCCCGTCCTATGTGCTGGTCGCCGCCACGATCTATCTTGGGTTCGACACCACATGGTCTGTTGGACTGGCGCTGGACGCGGCGGCAAGCCTGCTGTCGGCGGCGTATTGAGGAATGCTGATGACGCCGTCTGATCATATCCTTCTGGCTCTGCTGATCCCGACTTTGGGTGCAATCGTGATTGCACTGGTGGGGCGAAATGCAAACCTGCGCGAGGGCGTCACGCTGGTGACGGCGGGTCTGCTGTTTGTGAATGTCTTGCAGCTTCTGCCTGTGGTCCTGGAAGGTGGACGCCCTGCCATTGCGGGGTTTGAAGTCACACCGGGGCTGGATGTTGCCTTTCAGGTGGAACCGCTCGGGATGCTGTTTGGGCTGATCGCATCCTTCCTCTGGATCGTCAATTCCTTCTATTCGATCGGCTATATGCGGGGAAACAAGGAACCGCGGCAGACCCAGTTCTATGTTGCATTTGCGGTCGCGCTGGCAGCCGCCATGGGGATCGCGTTTTCTGCCAACCTCTTCACATTGTTCCTGTTTTACGAAGCCCTGACCCTGAGTACCTATCCGCTCGTCGCCCATCACGGTGACGCGAAAGCGCGGAATGGTGCGCGGATTTATCTGCTCATCCTGCTGAGCACTTCGATTGTCTTCTTTATCCCGGCGATCCTGTGGACCCTGAGCCTGTCGGGTACCCTCGACTTTACGCCGGGCGGGATTCTTGCCGGCAAGGCCGACGCTACCACCACGGCGCTTCTGCTGGCGCTGTTCGCCTTCGGGATCGGCAAGGCGGCGGTGATGCCCGTACACAAATGGCTGCCCACCGCGATGGTCGCGCCAACCCCTGTCAGTGCCTTGTTGCACGCTGTGGCGGTTGTGAAGGCGGGTGTGTTCACGATCCTGAAAGTGTCGGTCTACATCTTCGGCTCAGACCATCTGCTGGCGACCGGGGCGTCGGAATGGCTGGTCTATCTGGCGACCTTCTCGTTGCTGGCCGCTTCGGTCATTGCGCTCACCAAGGACAATCTTAAGGCCCGGCTGGCCTATTCAACGGTCAGTCAGCTTGGATATATCGTGCTCGGTGCGGCGATTGCCACGCCGCTGGCGCTGATTGGGGCCGGAATGCATATCCTGATGCACGCCTTCGGCAAGATTACATTGTTCTTCGTCGCGGGTGCGATCCACACGGCAACCCACAAGACCGAAATCAGCCAGCTCAACGGCATTGGCCGGGTGATGCCATTCACCATGGGGGCGTTCTTTATCGGGGCGCTCTCGATCATCGGCCTGCCGCCGCTCGGGGGGGCGTGGAGCAAGCTCTACATCGCGCTGGGGGGCATGAACGGGGAATACTGGTTCGTTGTGGCCGCGCTGATGATCAGTTCGGTGCTCAATGTGGCGTATCTGATGCCGATTGTGGTGCGTGCGTTCTTCCGCCCGCCCGATCCGGATGACCATAGTCAGGTTGGTGTCGCTGCTGATGATACGCTCTCTTTGCGTGAACGCCTGGCGGAAGCACCGTGGTTCTGCGTCGTACCTCTTTGTTTCACGGCATTGGCTTGTTTTGTTCTGTTTTTTGCGCCCGACATTGTCGAACAATTGCTGCGCGGTATGTTGGAGGTCCCGCAATGAGCGATGATCAGCATAAATCCGGTGCGCCGGCGCAAAAGGCTGCCCGCAAGGGGAACAAGATCAAGCTCCTCTGGGCACTTTACGCGCTTTGTACCGTTCTTGTGTTGCTCGATCTACCGATCCATCGCCATGCCGAGACCGGGTTCGACGGCAACTTCGGTTTCTATGGGTTCTACGGCTTTATCGCCAGTGTCGTCCTGGTCCTGGCTGCGCGATATGTGCTCCGTCCGATCGTGAAGCGCCCTGAGGGCTATTACGATGATTGAGTTTCCGCCAGGCCTGATCCTCATTCTGGGCGCATTGCTGGTGCCCTTCCTGCGTGGCCCGCTTCGTGCAATCTGGATGCTGGCGCTCCCAGTGGCCGCGTTTGCAGTGTTGTACAGCCTGCCCGAGGGCGACCACTTCGCGATTTCAGCATTCGGTCAGCAACTGGAACTGCTGCGTGTCGATGGGCTTTCGAAGGTCTTCGGGTACGTCTTCCTGGTCGCGATCTTTCTGGGCGTGATCTATGCGTTGCACGTGCGCGCGGTCGAAGAGCATGTGTCCGGTCTGATCTATGCCGGTGCAGCCATCGGCGCGGTCTTCGCAGGCGACCTGGTGACATTGTTTGTGTATTGGGAGTTGACGGCGATTTCCTCGGTGTTCCTGATCCTGACCCGGCGGACGCCCGAAGCGCTTGCGGCAAGTATGCGCTATCTAATCATCCAGGTCGGATCCGGCGTGCTTCTGCTCGCGGGGTTGATCGTCATCTGGCATGAAACCGGCTCGATTGCGTTCGAACATATCGGGATCGAAAGTGCAGGCGGGGTGTTGATTCTGCTCGCCTTTGGCATCAAGGCCGCGTTCCCGCTGCTGCACAACTGGCTGCAGGACGCGTATCCTCAATCCACACCGACCGGCACGGTCTTACTGTCGGCATTCACGACCAAGCTGGCGATTTATGCGCTTGCACGAGGTTACGCCGGGACCGAGGAACTGATTTGGATCGGCGCGATCATGACCGTGTTCCCGATCTTCTTCGCGGTGATCGAAAACGACCTTCGTCGAGTGCTGGTCTACAGCCTGAACAACCAGCTCGGATTCATGGTGGTTGGAGTGGGCATCGGCACGGAGTTGGCGCTGAACGGTGCGGCAGCTCATGCGGTCACGCATATCCTCTATAAGGCACTGCTTTTCATGTCGATTGGTGCGGTCTTGCATCGCACGGGCACAGCATTGGCCAGCGAATTGGGAGGGTTGTTCAAGTCGATGCCCGTCACAGCTGTGTTCTGCGCGATCGGCTCGGCCTCGATTGCCGCAGTGCCGCTGTTCAGCGGGTTTGTCAGCAAGTCGATGATCCTGTCCGCCGCTGCGCATGAAGGGCTCTACGGTGTCTGGCTGACAATGCTCTTCGCCTCGGCCGGTGTGTTGGTTTATTCCGGGATCAAGGTCCCGTATTTCGCGTTTTTTGCCGAGGATTCTGGCAAACGCCCTCAGGAAGCCCCAATGAATATGCTGGTTGCCATGGCCTTGGCAGCCGCACTCTGCATCGGGATCGGGGTCTGGCCGTCAGCGTTGTTCGCCATTCTGCCGTTTGACGTGGATTACGTGCCATATACGGACTCCCATGTGCTTTCACAGGTTCAGCTTCTGGTGTTCTCTGTCCTTGCGTTCGTGGTGTTGTTGCGGAGCGGGCTCTATCCGAAGCAACTGCGTTCAATCAATCTGGATACAGACTGGTTCTATCTGCGTCTGGGTCGATCATTCCTGCAGTTTGCCACCCGGGCGGCAGAGAATATGCATAGCGACGCCTATGATCTTGTGGTGCGGCGCGCCAAGCGCTTTGTGGAGCAGCTTTACCGGCACCACGGCCCGCACGGGATCATCGCGCGAACCTGGCCAACGGGGAGCATGGTACTTTGGGTGGCGATCCTGCTGGTGACCTATCTGGCGCTTTATTTCATCGACATATTCTAGCCTGTCAGGCCTTCTGAGACTGGCTTTCGCCCCCCGCAGGCCTTACATGTTGGCGAATGTCAGGTCATAGACGAACTTCCGAACCCGAAATCGATCGCAGCAAGGCCAAGCCGGGCGCCGAAATGCGCGCGATCCGTGCTCTGTCTCCCTATATGTGGCCACGTGGAGATATGGAACTGCGGGTGCGCGTGGTCATTGCCATGGTACTGCTGGTTGCCGCCAAGGTGGCGACCGTGGCGATACCCGCCGTTTTCGGGCGTGCGGTAGATACCCTGGAAACCGGCGCCCAGGCGGGCAGTTCTGTGGCTGTGCCGGTCTCTTTGCTGGTCGGATATGGGCTGCTGCGCGTTGGTCAGCAGGGTTTTGCCGAATTGCGGGACTTTGTCTTTGCCAAAGTCGGGCAGCGAGCGATCCGGCGCATCGCGTTGCGGGTGTTCCAGCATCTACACGCGCTGGCCCTGCGATTCCATATGGACAGGCAGACGGGTGGCCTGAGCCGAGCGATTGAGCGTGGCATCAAGGGCATCGATTTCCTGCTGCGTTTCATGCTGTTCAATATTCTTCCGACCCTGGTCGAAATCGCGCTTGTCTGCGGGATTCTGTGGTCGCTGTTTGGTTTCGTATTCAGCGCGATTACCTTCGTAACCGTGATGATCTACGTGGTTTTCACGCTGATGTTCACCGAGTGGCGTCTGAAATACCGACGCGCCATGAACGACAGCGACAGCGAAGCCAACACCAAGGCCATCGACAGCCTGCTGAACTTCGAAACGGTAAAGTATTTCGGCAACGAAGAGCATGAAGCGCGTCGCTACGATGTTTCAATGCAGCGTTATGAGAAGGCTGCGGTCAAAAGCCTGACAACCCTGTCTTTGCTTAATGTGGGGCAGGGGCTGATCATGGCTGCTGGGATGACCATATTGCTGGTTCTTTCAGGGTTCCGGGTGAGCGATGGCAGCATGTCGATCGGCGAGTTCACTGCTGTAAACCTTTATATGATGCAATTGTTTCAACCCCTTAATTTTCTTGGTTTTGTTTATCGAGAAATCAAGCAATCTCTGGTCGATATGGAGCAGATGTTCGGCTTGCTGGAGGAGAACCGTGAGGTCGAAGACTTGCCTGATTCACAGCCGCTTGCCGTTGCAGATGGTGTGGTCCGGTTTGAGCATGTTTCGTTTCGTTATGACCCGCGAAAATCAGTGCTGCGGGACGTGGATTTTGAGGTTCCCTCGGGGCACACGGTGGCGATTGTTGGGGCGTCAGGTGCTGGCAAATCGACGATTTCCCGCCTTTTGTTCCGCTTCTATGACGTGGATGACGGACGAATCACCATCGACGGCCAGGATATCCGGAAAATCACCCAGTCGAGCCTGCGGGCGGCGATCGGCATTGTTCCCCAGGATACGGTTCTGTTCAACGATTCCATCTTCTACAACATCCAGTACGGGCGGCCGGAGGCGAGCCCGGGGGAAGTCGAAGAGGCAGCGCGTCTTGCTCAGGTCCATGATTTCGTTATGGCACTCCCGGACGGCTACAATACGCGCGTTGGTGAGCGTGGATTAAAGCTCTCAGGCGGCGAGAAACAGCGGGTCGCGATTGCCCGAACGATCCTGAAAGCTCCGAAAATACTGTTGTTTGACGAGGCGACATCAGCACTCGACACCCATACGGAGCGCGAAATTCAGATCGCTCTGGATCAGGTCTCGGCTGACCGCACCACATTGGTCATAGCTCATCGCCTGTCCACGGTCGTCAATGCGGACGAGATCATTGTACTCAGCGATGGCGTGATCGTGGAGCGCGGTCGTCATGACGCGCTTCTGGAGCATGACGGGATGTACGCAGACCTTTGGCAGCGCCAGCAGGCTGCTGCACGTCGCGCCGAAGAAGTCGCAGCGGACGTGGAGCAGGGCATATTCGTGCCGGCACCAGCCAAATAGCGATAAAAATGGCGGTTTAGCGCACTTCCACGGCGTAGCTTTCGACCGGTGGGATGGTCTTGATCATGCTGCGTCC
Source organism: Alphaproteobacteria bacterium (assembly GCA_018666195.1). Lineage (GTDB taxonomy): Bacteria > Pseudomonadota > Alphaproteobacteria > UBA6615 > UBA6615 > JABJAG01. The sequence goes on along the minus strand of JABJAG010000194.1, from coordinate 5,315 downwards.
TTTCAGGAACTCCGCAAATCTTTGATAGCGCCCTCTATCGAGGGCTGCCGGGCGGAGGGCGAAGCGCGGCAGGGTATCGCGCCACGCGCGCCGGTTCAGCTCGTCATCCAAGTCCTTGCGGCCCTTGATGAACAATTCCCAGGCAGCGTCAGGGTGGTTGATCATGAACTGGGTCCCAGCTTCAACAGCCGCTAAAAATGCCGCAATTTCGGGATTTTCGACGTTGTCGCTCTTCGCGACGATGATCAGTTCATCATAAGCCGGGACGCCTTCTTCTTCGAGATAGAACGCACGACCCGGGCGGCCTTCGATATCCATCTGGTTGAGCTCGAAATTCCGGTAAGCCCCGATAACGGCGTCCACTTTGCCGCTCATCAACGATGGTGAGAGCGAGAAGTTCACGTTCACCAGGTCTACGTCTGTGAGCTTGAGGCCGTGTTTTTCGAGCATTGCGCCAAGCAGAGCATCTTCGAACCCGCCAACCGAGAAGCCGACCTTGCGGCCTTTCAGGTCTGCAATCGATGTGATTGGACTGTCCGCAAGAACAACGAGAGAGGACAAGGGAGTGGCAACGAGCGTGCCAACGCGCTTGAGGGGCAATCCGGCCGCCACCTGTAGATGCAATTGCGGCTGATAAGAGATCGCGACATCTCCGCGGCCTGCTGCCACCAGCTTAGGCGGGTCATTGGGGTCTGCCGGGGCAATCAATTCAACTTCAAGGCCACGTTTGGAAAATTCGCCACGCTCGAGTGCAACGAAAAGCGGGCCGTGGTCAGGATTCACGAACCAATCGAGCAAGACGGTGAATTTCTCTGCGGCTGCGGGTGAGGCCACCAAAATGGAGAAAAGAGCAGCCAAAAAGAGATGTTTCATAGGTGTTTTAGTCCAGATTACAGTGAGTTAGGAAAATGAAGCCGGATCGGATTCGGGTTGCCAGGCGACCAGGCGACGTAGCGCCATATCGATCAGGAAATAAATGCACACAGCCATAATCGCGAGCACGAACAGGGCAGCAAACATGGCGTCCGTCTGCACGCGGCCATTCATCAGCAGCATGTAGTAACCAAGGCCAGCAGACGCGCCAACCCACTCGCCAACGACAGCCCCAATCGGCGCGACGGCGGCGGCCACACGTAACCCGGAGCCGAAGGCGGGAAGAGCGGCTGGAATTCTGATTTGTCGCAGGACTGAAGCTTTCGAGGCGCCCATTGTTCGAGCCAGATCGACCCAGCCCGTCTCGGTCCGGCGCAAGCCGTCATAGAACGCCGCGGTGACCGGGAAATAGATAATCAGAGTAGCCATGGCGACTTTCGGTGCCATGCCATAGCCAAACCAAAGCACAAGAACCGGGGCCAGTGCGAAAACCGGCACGGCCTGTGAGACGACAAGTACTGGCAACAGCCAGGACCGGGCGGGGCGAAAATAGGCCATAATCAGCGCACTTGTGACCCCGAACAATGTCCCGAAAAGCAATCCCAACAGGATTTCTACAAGTGTGACAGCAGCGTGACCCATCAAGGTGTCTGCACGTTCAATGGCGATAAGGATCACAGATTTCGGGCTGGGCAGGATGAATGCTGGCAAGTCCAGGAAGGTGACAACCAGATGCCAAACGACCAGCAGGCCTAGAAATACAATCAACGGGCGCAATATCTTCATGCTGTTGGCCCGGTGCGGTGAGATAGCGCTGACATGATGGCGTGATAGGTCTCGCGCAGCGACGGGTCGGTCGGATCGCGCAATGGTCTGCCCGGTGGCGTGATGGGGCGGTGATTACCGTTGGCGCCGGCCCGAATGATATGAATGTTTTGACCAAGCCGTAAGGCTTCGAACGGGTCATGGGTTACCATCAAAACGGTTCGCGCCTGCAGCAGTTCAAATGCAAGATCCTGAAGCTGGGTGCGTGTTATGGCATCAAGTGCGGAAAACGGCTCATCCATGAGCACGATGGGGCGTTCTTCCATGAGGGTGCGGGCCAGCGCGACCCTTTGCCTTTCGCCGCCTGACATTTCACCAGGGCGCGCCTCAGCGCGATCGACAATGCCGGTTCGCTCGAGCAAGATGCGCGCTTTAACAAGATCGGGTCGTTCCCCGCGCAATCGGGCTCCCAGCGCGACATTATCGATCGTCGTGAGCCACGGAAGCAGCAAATCCTGTTGCGCCATGTAGGCAATGCGCCCTTCGACGCTGACACCGTCTGAACCCTCAATGCGCGTTGCTGGAAGCGGAGAAATCAGATTGGCGATGGTTCGGAGTAGTGTGGATTTGCCCACGCCGCTTTCACCCAGAAGGCAGGTCCACGCCCGTGGCGCTGCATTGAACGCCAGTCCGTCAACAAGAATTCGCCCATTCCAGCCCAATTGCATGTTTTGCACATGCAAGCCGACTTGCAGATCATCCTGCAGGGTTTGTGGTTCAACTGGGGTCAACGTCCACTCCCTCCGCCGGTGTTAGCCGGATCAGGTTCCAAGGGTCGTCCTGTCGTGGGTGGCAGGACCTCTCAGCCGAAATGGCTCCCCATGTGGTTGAAATCACTATGATGTGTGTGAGTGGCGGACGTCAATGTCAGCAATTGCGATGTTCGGGGAAAAAGCCTAGTTCAGAAGCATGACGGTTTTAGTAAACAGGGTGCCTGTGAAGGCTCAAAAGCGGCTTACCAGACCGCTGTTTATCGGCAATGATATCTATCGCCGTTCGACATTCGGCGCCAAACACCCGCTTTCCGTCCCTCGGGTTCCTGCCACCATCGATTTGTGCCGCGCGATGGGCTGGCTTCCGGAAGGCAGTTATATCGAGAGCGGACCAGCCAGCCCCGCTGAAATCGTGCGTTTCCACGACCCCGTCTATCTGAAGGCATTGCGTCAGGGAGAACGGACCCTCGAATTGTCAGCAGCGGACCGGGAACGCTTCAATCTCGGGCGTCTGGAGAATCCAATCCACGACACGATGTATTCTCGGCCAGCAATTTCGGCCGGGGCTGTATTGAAAGGCGCTGAAATCCTGGCTTCCGTCGATCACGGTGTGGTTTACAGCCCGGCTGGCGGTACACATCACGGTCGCCCTGATCGCGCCAGCGGGTTTTGCTATTTTAACGATCTGGTGCTGGGATTGTTGCGTCTGAAAGACCGGGGTTTTGGGCGGATTCTGTACCTGGATTTTGACGCTCACCATGGTGATGGCGTGCAGGATGCGTTTGCCGGTGATGCCGGTGTTTTTACGGTGTCCATTCACGAAGAACGGCGTTGGCCTTTTACTGGCAAGCTACATGATACCGCAGGCGGCACCGCCTGCAATATTCCTGTGCCGCGCGGATTGCGTGATGCAGAATTTGGTTTGATCATTGACGAGATCGTGCTGCCGCTTGTTGAAACCTACGACCCTGAAGTTCTTGTGCTGCAATGTGGCGCGGATGCATTGAATGACGATCCGCTCAGCCGAATGGAACTTACCAACGGTGCCATCTGGCGCGCCGTAGCAAAAGTTGCTGCGCGGGTGCCGCGAATGCTTGTGACGGGCGGGGGAGGCTACAACCCCTGGAGTGTCGCACGATGTTGGTCCGGCGTATGGGCAACCTTGAACGATCATGCTGTTCCCGAACCACTACCGGCTGCTGCGGTAGTGGTTTTGCGAGACTTAACGTGGAATCGTGCCGGCGGACGAAGCCCGCCCGACCATTGGTTCAGGGAAATGATGGATGCAACGGACAAGAGAGCTGTGCGGCGTGCGATCCGGGACCTCGTTTCGGACGCTCACGATATTTATGTGAAAAATGAGGATAACTTGTCAATATGCTGAAATTTCATAAAATAGTGCCCCTATGTGTTGCCTCGATACTGGTAGTGGCATCGTTGCTGCTCCCGCTACCGGTAGTTGCTCAGGAAGATGTTGAGTTCCGTCTATCCGAAGTTACGATCGAAACGAAAACTGGAGACGAGCACAAGTTCAGCGTTGAGTTGGCTGAGTCGAACGCGCAGAAAACGCGCGGTCTAATGTTCCGACGAGAAATGGCGGCGGATGCAGGAATGTTATTCCTTCACAACCGTAGCCGTGTGTTGACCATGTGGATGGCGAACACTTATTTGCCGCTTGATATGCTGTTTATCGAGGCAGACGGGCGTATCGCCCGGATTGCTGCGAATACGATCCCGCAATCGAAGGAAATTATCTCGTCGCGCCAACGGGTCCGCGCCGTGCTCGAGCTCAATGCCGGCACGGCACGCAAGCTGGGTATTTCGGTCGGTGACCGGGTCATCTACGAACGCTTGAAGTAGTTGAATTCGCAGATAAATACTTCTTTTAGATACGTGATCCGGTCTGAATCGCTTCAACTGGTTCCCAGTGCTCGCCCGCCGCAATCATGCAGGATGTCCCGTCTGGCATGGTGACAATGATCGACCAGGTGGATCCGGCGTCGTTTGTCAGGACTTCGAAAATGCTGCCATTGCTGGCCAATCCGATCGCGACGGGCTGTTCCTTGTATTTTTTGGCAAGATGCGTGACGGCCGCTGTGCGGTCGGTGCACGAGGGATGGGGCTGAGCTGCGTGCGTGACGTTGCCACCTGCAACGACTGACAGGACGAGCCCAATGCGAGCCTTGACCGTGTCGGCGAACAGGCATTGCTTGATACCATCGACGAGATGCGCCGGCGTGGCGTGACCATCGTCGTGATCGCCCACCGGCCAAGCATGTTGGAGCATGTCGACAAGATTCTGGTGTTACGTGAAGGCAAGGTTGATATGTACGGGCCGCGTGATGACGTGATGGCGCAGCTTATGGGCAAGCAGCCGCCCAGCGCAGAGCCAGAGCAGGAACGCGTTGCGCAAGCGGCACGGGCCATCAAGGAAAAGCTTGAAGCACCTACTGATGGGGGTCCGTCGTGAACGGGGTGCCGCTGGGAAGAATTGGTGGCGATGACGGCCAGGATGAAGGTGGTGAACTGGTCGCGCGGCAGGAAGGGGCTCTCGGTCCGACTGCTCAGTCAATGTCTGCCATGGCAGCTCCATCGCCGGATGATGAGCTTGGCACCCGCAAAGTGGTTTTGATCGGGACGATAATCGTGTTGATATTCTTCGGTCTATTTGGGGGTTGGGCAGTCTTCGCACCTCTAGATAGCGCTGCAATTGCCTCGGGAACGGTCGGTGTTGAGAATAATCGGAAGACGGTTCAGCATCTCGAAGGTGGAATTGTAAAAGAGATTCTCGTTCGGAACGGGGATCGGGTGAGTTTGGGTCAAACTCTGATCCGTCTGGAAGGCGTGCAACCACTTGCCCAGTTACAGCTTATCCGCGGGCAACGGAACGCCTTGTTTGCCCGG
>JABJAG010000193.1 GCA_018666195.1 Alphaproteobacteria bacterium | reverse complement strand
GGACTAAGTCGGTCAGGGATGCTCGTGTGAGGGCGATGAGTGATGCCTGAGGATAATAAGTGCATCGTTTATTGGGCACGGTTGGAAACGCATACTGATCCTCGACGAGACGGGTACATTGGCTACTCAATTAATACTTTGGTTGAAAGGCAAACTTCACATTATAAAAAGGCAAAGTCTAATAAATTAAGAAATGTTCATTTTCACAACGCCTTAGAGCCATGCCGTCGAGAGGCGAAAGAGTCGGTCATTGGTGTAGTCCGCAGCATGGATCAGCCAGCGCATTTACAAGTCGAGATCTTTAACTGCTTTTGCGAAGAAAGAGCAGTGACTCCGACGTCATCTGAAACGAAGGGGCGAAAATCAGTCCTTCAGATTGGCTATTGAAAGTGCGAGTCCTGCGCGCAATGATGTAGATAACATAAGCAACGCTTAGCTATCACAATAACTGCACGACTTTGGATGCACATCGGTTATCGATGTTTCGCGAAGCCGTTGGACGAGGCTATCTTCAATCTCTTCAAGGACCTCCGCAACACGTATTTGAAGGCCCGTTTCGATACTGCAATATGACGGTTCGGCGTCGCTGTCGCCTCCTGAGACCAGCCGCTCATCCAGCGCTAGGTAGACATCTGCCAGAGTGATGCCGCCCGCTGGTTTGGCGAGCCGCCACCCTCCCGCATGACCCTTTTCTGACGACAAGAGGCCTGCCTCCCGGAGTTTCCCAAGCACACGACGAACAACGACCGGGTTCGTTCCAGCGTGATCGGCAATAGCTGAGGATGTGCGCACGCGGTCCGGGGCGCCCGCCATATGGCTGAGCGTGTGCAGGGCAAGAGATAGGCGACTGTTCCGCTTCATGCGCAGGGTTCCTCCACTTTCGTCGTTATACGTAACAATTGCAGTTTCATGTGTAAAGTAACTGTGTAAGTTGCGTGATCGTTGATGTACGCTTTGGAGAATTGACATGACAGATAACCGACTTCCCGTCACCGTTCTGTCCGGATTTCTAGGCGCTGGAAAAACCCCCAACAACATCGTCACCGTACCAACCGGCGCTCCAGTATTGTTGCGCGGGTCACTTTGGCCGCCAAAACCGGAAACAGGCCTGTTGCATCGGTCTCCTCCAATTGAGGAAACCGGGGAAACGCGTCTCGTTCTTGTGTTGGACCCGATCTTTGATTTGGAAGAACTTGAATGAACCACAATCTTAGCCAAACCAGCTTGCCCCGCAAACGGCGGTCCGTTGATCCTATGGATGCTTTTGACGAATTGCCTGCTCCGTTGCGCCAATGGTTGGCGCGTGCGGTCTTGCCTTGGTCCCCAACCTCTGTCCGTCGTATCTGGTCGAAATCGCGGGCTAAAGGATTGTCGGACGAAGAAGCGTTGCGAACCCTTACTCATGCCGAGGTCCGCACATTGGCCCGCGATTGGCAATCAACCGTTTCTAAACTCAACTCCAACACCTGAAGGAAATACCTATGTCGTTTTTCTCACGGCTCGCCTGCTCTGCGGCGTTCGCACTTAGCACAGCAATCCCTTCCGTAGCCCAAGAGGGTAGCTTGACCATTTCAGTCGGTTTCGGCCCAACCGCCGAAGTGCCTGACCCGCGCGCCAGCTTTAATGGCTGGATGTCGAACCAGACCGGGGTGACCGAGACACTGATGGGGATCGACTATGACATGAACCTCTATCCGCGTTTGGCGGAAGGGATTGAACAAGCGTCGCCGACAACCTGGCGTGTGACTTTGCGCGAAGGATTAGCGTTCCACGATGGCAGCCCTGTTACTGCGCAGGCGGTCATAGATGCGATTGCGCCGATCTCGGACGAAAAGCATGCAGGTCACAACGCGCGCGTCGCCAAGCTGCTTGATCTAGCGGGTATGTCTACGGATGACGACGCAGTGGTCGTTTTTGAGACAAATAGCCCGAACGCCGCTTTCCCGTGGTCCTTGTCTGAGCCCGCAATTGCGATCTTGGGCACCCCGTCCAATGCATTTCCGATTAATGCGACTGGGCCGTTTGTGTTCAAAGAAGCTGTGCCCGAGCAGCTTTACCGCGTGGAAGCAAACACCGCCTACTGGCAAGGTACGCCAGGCCTCAAAGAAGTGAACGTCGTCGCAAATTCAAACCCGGCCAGTGCGGCACTCGCCTTTGAAGCAGGCGAAGTAGATTTGGTGATCAACTATCCCGAAACCGACTTTGAACGCATCAAGCAAACCGGTGCGCAAGGTTTTTCTGCGCCGACGCCACGGCTCTATTTCTACACCGTCAACGCAACAAGCGGCCCTATGGCTGATCCGTTGATCCGCCAAGCCGTGTCTTACGCGATTGACCGTGGCGGTGTTGTTGCTGCGGCGCTGTCAGGTGTTGGTGGTGTCCCTGCAGGCACTGTCTATCCGAAGGGCAAAGGCTGGGCGGCGGATATCGCAGCTCCCTATGATCCAGCCAAAGCCGAAGAATTACTGGCGCAAGCCGGTGCCGTGAAGGACGGCGGGACGTGGATGGTCAACGGGGAACCCCTTGAGATTGACATCGTTACCTATTCTTCGCGCGCAGCATTGCCGACGACAGCGGAACTCACCCAAGCCTTCCTCGCAGCAATCGGCGTCAAAGCCAGCATCACCGTGGGTGAATGGGGTGCCAGCAATGACGCAATCAAGGCGGGCGATGCTGATCTGTTCTTGCAAGCTTGGGTGACCACACCGCAGGGGGATCCGGGCGGCGTCTTGGAAACCTTGCTAAAATCTGATGGCGGCTCAAACGCCGGCGGCTTCGCAAATGCGCGTCTTGATGAATTGCTGGACCAAGGCCGCCTGACGTTCGATCACGCGGAGCGCAAAGCGATCTATGACGAGGTGCAGAAAATCATCGCGGCTGAGGCTGCCATGATCCCCGTCTTCCATGTCAGTCAGACGAATGTTGGCGTGTCCGGACTGACTGGCTATCAGGTGCATCCAACAGAGACCTACTGGATCACTCACGAGACAAAGCTTACTGAATGATATTAACCGTAACTGGCCTGAGTGCAGTGCGCTCGGGCCGGACCATCCTGCATCCCACGTCGCTGGACATAGAACCACGAGGCCGCATCGGCCTCGTCGGTGCGTCTGGTTCTGGGAAATCGACGCTTGGGCACATGCTGATTGACGATCTGAACGCACAAGGCCACAGCGTCGCCCATGTCCCGCAAAGCCCAGATGAGGCGCTTGATCCGCTGCGCTCTATGGCGTTTCATTGGCGCGAGACTGAAGTCGCCTTGGGCCTGCAACCGGGCAGTGCGGATCAGGCCGGGCTTTTCCGCGCTCTGAGCATCGAAGATGGCGATATACGCGAACGCCCCTGGGGCTGGAGCCGTGGGATGCAGCAGCGATTTGTCATTGCCATGGCGCTGATCAGCAGCCCTGATCTAATCGTGTTGGATGAACCCACATCTGCGCTTGATCCGGTCGTAGCCGCCGCGACAATGGACCTCTTAAGCAGTTTTCTGGACGGCAAAGACACCGCCATGATCCTTGTCACCCATGATCTTGGCCTTGCGGCACGGCGTGTTGATCGACTGATGGTCATGGACGCTGGGCGGTTGGTCGAAGAAGGGTCAACGGGAGACATATTGGAACACCCGCAGACACCGGCTGCTAAAGCCCTTTCTGCGCATCGAAACTGGATGGCATTGCCATGTTAAAGGTGAACAACCTTGTGGTGAAACGCGGACCACGCGTCACATTAGACGACATCAATTTGTCGCTGCAAGCGGGTGAAACCCTCGCAGTTGTCGGCGAAAGTGGCGCGGGAAAATCCACTTTGATTGCCACGATCCTCGGCTTGCTGAAACCCGCGTCAGGTGAGATCACATGGAACGGCCAACCTGTGCGCGAAGCCCACCCCGCATTGGTCATGCAAGAGCCGCGCGCGGCGTTCAATCCAGTGCTCAGCCTGCGTCGGTCTGTGATGGAGCCGATTGTCGCACAGGGGACCGTGTTGGGGATCGGTTGTCTGGAACGACTGTGTGCCAGGCTGGAGTTGCCGTCGGAGATGTTGGACCGCCGCCCAAACCAAGTCTCCATCGGACAAGCGCAACGGGCGGGGATCCTGCGCGCATTAATTGCTGCTGCGCCGTTGGTGCTGTTTGATGAACCGCTCTCTGCCCTTGACGCGGTAACGCAAAAACACACCGCGCAATTGATATCGGACCTCCAGAGCGAAGAAGGGTTTGCCGCGCTGATCGTCACCCACGACATCGGCTATGCCGTCGCGCACGCAGACCAGATCATGGTACTAAAAGACGGGCGCGTAGAAGAAACCACAGACGCACAGACCTTCGCATTGAACCCCGTGTCACCCTATTGCCGCGCCTTGCGGGATGCCGCGATCTCACTTGGCGCACTTGAGGCCGTGACATGATCAAGGCCATTGGCGGGCTACTCTTACGGGCGATTGTCGTGCTTTCAGGCACCGCGATCCTAACCTTCGCGCTGCTTTGGCACGCGCCTGGTGATCCCGCACAAGCCATTGCTATGGCTCGTTTTGATGCTCTTTTGACCGAAGACGTCATCGACCAGGTTCGCGAAGAGGTCGGGTTGAATGCAAACTTCTGGCAGGCCTTCTGGGCATGGCTGGGCCCGCTGCTTAGGTTCGATTTTGGCTATTCTGCGGTGACGGGCCGCCCGGTCTGGCCCGACCTTTGGGCGGCCATGACCTACACCGTCCCGCTGGCTTTGGCTGGGCTGGCGATTGGCCTTGCCGTATCACTACCGCTGGCCGTCCTCGCCACGAAACGCCCCGGCGGGCTGCTGGACCGCGCCGCCGTTGGGGTCGCATCCCTTGGTGCTGCTATCCCGGCCTATTGGCTTGGGCTCTTGTTGATCCTGCTCTTTGCCGTCCAGCTCCGATGGCTTCCCGCCATGGGCGCACGGACAACGGCCCATGCGATCCTGCCCGCAGTCACGCTCGGCTTGGGTGTCGCTGCGTCGCTGACCCGGATTATTCGCTCAGGCATTTTAGAGGCGCGTGGCCAGCCCTTCCTACCAGCGATCCAGCGACGCGGGGTCACTGAACGGGCGCTTGCGAGAGACCACATCGCCCCGCATGCCGCCATCCCTGTCGTCACCCTCTTTGGGTTGGAACTCGCTTTCCTGCTCGAAGGGGCAGTGCTGGTTGAGGTCATCTTTGGCCGCCCGGGCCTTGGCACCTTTCTTGTACAAGCCATCGTAGCGCGCGACTTTCCCCATGTACAAGCCGTTGTTGTTGTGACCGCATTGGCCTTTGTAGTCGTTAATTTGCTGATCGACATCATCTACCGCGTGATCGACCCCAGGATCGGGGCCGAGAATGCGTAGCGTCCTGAT
>JABJAG010000192.1 GCA_018666195.1 Alphaproteobacteria bacterium | reverse complement strand
GGGCGTGGCCGAAACACGCAGTGCCCTGGAGGGGCCATGGGCGGAAATGAACAATGAATGAGCCGGTACTGATCTGGGGTGCCGGTGCCATCGGCGGTATTCTGGGCGCCTATTGGGCGCGCGCGGGCATTCCGGTGCTGATGGTCGATGTTGTGTCCGACCACGTCACCGCCTGCGCCACCAAAGGTTTGTCCATCGAAGGCCCGGTCGAGGAGTTTACTCAGGTTGTGCCCTGTGTGACACCGGAAGAATTGACCGGGACGTACAGCCGCATTGTCCTGGCAGTAAAGGCGCAAGCCACGTCAGCGGCCTTGGCCCAGTTGATGCCGCATCTGGCCCCGAATGGTTTCGTGCTGTCTGCGCAGAACGGCCTGAATGAACGGGTCATAGCTCAACATATCGGCGCCGAACGGACCATGGGTGCCTTTGTGAATTACGGGGCCGACTGGATTGGTCCAGGGCGTATCCTGTTTGGCAACCGGGGAGCGGTTGTGGTCGGTGAGATCGACGGCACCATTCAGGCCCGTACCCGCGAGATGTTTCACCTGTTGCAAGTGTTCGAACCCGACGCCGTTCTGAGCGATGACATCTGGGCCTATCTCTGGGGCAAGCTGGGCTATGGCGCGATGTTGTTCGCCACCGCCCTGACGCCCGACAGTATGAGCGAGAACTTTGCCGATCCGGCACGTGGTCCCGCCCTCATCGGGCTGGCGCGCGAAGTGATGCAGACAGCCGTGGCCGAAAGCGTTAACCCCAAACCCTTCAACGGGTTTGAACCCAGCGCATTCATGCCCGGTGCAAGTGACGCCGCCGCTTTGCAAAGCATCGCTGATCTGGCCGAGTTCAATTCAAAGACAGCCAAGACGCATACGGGGATCTACCGCGACCTTGCTGTGCGCAAACGCAAGACCGAAGTTGATCCGCAAATCGGCGCGATTGCCGAGATTGCCACCGGTCATGGCATCAATGCGCCCCTGCTGCACCGATTGGTCGAATTGATCCACGACATCGAAGAGGGCCGCCGCGAAATGTCACGCGACACCTTTCACGAATTGACTAAGGTGCTGGCATGACCCAGCGCACGGCTTTGGTCACGGGTGTGGTCGGTGGCATCGGGGCGGCGATCGCCACCCGATTGGCTGCGGATGGAGCGACTGTCGTTGTCAGCGATGTGCCGGGAGATGCCCTAAACGCGGCAGCAGACACGCTTGGCCTGCCCGCGCTGCCCGCCGATCTGGGTGATCCATCCGCCGTGCAAGACATGGCCCGGCAATTGCTCCGCGACCACGCGGCCCCGGATATTCTCATCAATGCGGCGGGTGGGGTACGCGGTCAGGTCGGCACCCCGCTTGAGGACGTGAAGCCGGACGCATGGCACAGCATCTTTGCCGTCAATGTCGATGCGTCGCTCTATGTTTCGCAGGCCTTGGTCGGGCACATGAAAACAAGCGGCTGGGGCCGGATTGTGACCATCAGTTCTGGTGCCGGATTGCGGCCCAGCCTGACGGGTATTCACGCCTATACGGCGGCCAAACATGCGCTGGTGGGGCTGACCAAACAACTGAGCCTTGAGCTTGCCCAGCATGGCATCACCGTCAATTCCATTGCGCCGGGATTTATCCTGTCCAACCCTGCCACCCGGCATCAATGGGACGCCTTTGGCCCAGAAGGGCAGGCACAACTGATGAACCGCATCCATACACGCAGGCTTGGTGCACCCGAGGATATAGCCGCCGCCGCCGCCTTTCTCACGTCAAGGGAAGCGGGGTGGATTACCGGACAAATCCTAAGCGTGGATGGCGGCATAACCTGAGAAGAGACTCCATGAGTGATCCTGTCCTTGACCATGCGCTTGCACGCAAACCCGCGTTGATTGCAGCGCTGAAAACACTGGTGTCTTTCCCGTCCGTTGGTGCCGATCCAGCCATGGCACATGGCATGGAAGACGCCCGACAATTGATCGAAACACGTCTTGATGCGATGGGTTTTGAGAACCGCCAGCGCCTGACACCGCAGAATGGCAGCGGACAACCAGCCATCTATGGCGAGCGGATGGATGCCCCCGGCAAGCCGACGATGCTTGTCTATGCCCATTACGATGTACAGCCTTCGGATCCGCTGTCGAAATGGAAGACGCCCCCCTTCGACGCGGTGGAAAGGGATGGCAAATTGTTCGGCCGCGGCATATCAGATGACAAAGGGCCGATGATGATCGCGCTCGATACGCTGGCGGCTTTTGTCGCCGTCGAGGGGCGTTTGCCGATCAACGTCAAGCTGTTAATTGAAGGCGAAGAGGAAACCGGTTCGCCGTCGCTACCGGGCATTTTGGAACGTCACCGAGACCTGCTTTCCGCTGATGCGGTGCTGTCGGCGGATGGAGCCCGCTGGCGGCCCGATCTCGTGGCATTGAACGTTGGATCACGCGGGAATTCTGGCTTCGAAATACGGGTTCAGACCGCCGCGCAGGATCTTCATTCAGGACGGTTTGGCGGTATCGTCGCCAACCCCCTGCATGTTCTTTCAACCCTAATTGCCGGATTGCACGATGATCAGGGTCAGATCGCCGCGCCAGGCTTTTATGACGGCGTCAATGCCCTGACGCATACGGAGCAACAAGAGATCGCGGCAATTCCTTATGACGAAACAGCCGCCTTTGACGCGATCGGCGCACAACCCCATGGCGAGGCGGGATATTCCACGCTGGAACGGCTCTGGATGCGGCCCACGCTGGATGTCAACGGCATGTGGGGCGGCTACACCGGTGCCGGATCAAAAACCGTGATCCCGAACGAGGCCTTTGCCAAACTTACCATGCGGCTGGTGCCGGGACAGGATCCGCAACACGCAAAACAGGCGGTGATAGATCACCTCAAGGCCCGACTGCCCGCCTATGCAACAATGGAAATCGGTGGCGACCGGGGGCAGGCCGGTGCCTATGCCGTGCCGCCAGATCATCCGTTGTTGGAGGCCGCTGTGGCGGCGCTGGAACACACAACCGGGCAGACGCCGCTAAAGGTGCGAATCGGGGCGTCACTGCCCCTGACCGAGATCGTCAATCGGGTACTGGGGCTTGACACGGTGATGTTTTCCTTTGCCGTGTCGGACGAGAACTTTCATGCGCCTAACGAATTTTTTCGCCTGTCGTCAATCTCGGATGGTCTTGCCGCCTGGGTGCAGATCCTGCGTCAAATCGGCAATCGCGGGCCGGCCGACTTTGCCCCCTATCGGCGGACGTGAGCACGCCGTCAGCCATCAACAACAGATACGGTGCGGCACTTTTGGTGGCCGCTGCCGGGTTGTTTACGCTGGACGTGACGGTGCTGCGTTTTCTCTCTCCCGGCGTGCCATTTGCGCAGATCATTTTCTTTCGCTCGGCCTGCCAACTTATCATCGTCGCCCTGTGGATCGGTGCCACCCGGCCCGCCTTGTTCGGCTCGACCCGCTGGCCCAGATTGGTATTGCGCGGCCTGACCAGCCTGCTCTGCTGGTGGCTCTATTACGCAAGCTTTCAGCGTCTTGAACTTGCGCTTGCCTCAACCCTCACGTTCACGACCTCGCTTTTTGTGGTCGCAATGGCCCCGTTTGTGCTGGGGGAAAGGATCGGTGTCTGGCGTTGGCTGACAACGGGCGCAGGGTTCATCGGGGTC
>JABJAG010000191.1 GCA_018666195.1 Alphaproteobacteria bacterium | reverse complement strand
TATTACGAACAGCCTGCACGAACTGGAGAGCCGACACGGACACCAGCGTCGCAAATCTGTTGAGGATGCCCGGCGTTCTTTGGGATTCACACTGGAGACAGGTCTGGGACAGAGGGTTACTTCGCGCCGCTTGCACAAGTTCATCGATGACCTGCAGATCTCTCTGGGTGATGTCTCGACTGAAATCGGCAAGGCCTATCTGACGACAATCTGAATGGGCTTTGAGAAATCTCATCTGAAATCGCAGCAGGAGCTGAAAGTTGTCAGGTCATCGGAGATGCGAGCCATGTCCTTCTGAAGTATGTGCGCAAACGGTCGCCGGGAATCATCCGATGGTCGATTGTCCAGATGAAAACCGAGTCATAGCGAACAGTGCTATTCCTCAGGGCCTGCGGTAAATTGGCGTTGCAGACCTGCAATATCTTCAGGTCTTTTTGGGTCTGCGAAGGCGCATGTATCGGACACATCTGGATTTTTACGGAGTTATCGCGTGCAACGCCTAACCGTTGATCACAGGACGACCTATCGCTACGCGAAGCCGGTATCTTTCGGGGATCATCGGATGATGTTTCGCCCGCGGGATAGCCATGATTTACGGCTGTTGGATGCGACATTGTCCATTTCGCCTGAGGCGAATGTGCGCTGGTTCCATGATGTCTTTGGGAATTCAGTGGCGGTCGCCAGCTTTGGTCAAATGGCTGACACGTTGAATTTCGAGAGCAGGATCGTTCTCGAGCGCTACACGACAGATTCCCTCGAATACGCGATTGAAGAATATGCCCGCATGATTCCGTTCAGCTACCCGGCCCGCGAAGTGCCGGATCTGGGGCGGACAATCGAACGGCATTATCCTGATCCGGACCGGCGGGTCACCGAATGGACACGTCGGTTTCTTGGTGGTGGTGCTGGCGGGATAGATACGGAGATGTTTCTCACGTCGGTGACTCAGGGGATCAAACAGGAATTCGATTACGCGGAACGTCATGAAGAGGGGGTTCAAACTCCTCTTGAGACTCTGGATGCTGGATCTGGCACTTGCCGTGACTATGCACTCTTCATGATGGAAGCCGTGCGTAGCGTCGGTCTCGCAGCGCGTTTTGTCAGTGGCTATCTCTACGATCCTGCTCTCGACGGTGGGGTTGGCGATGTCGTTGGGGCAGGAGCGACCCACGCATGGGTGCAGGTGTACCTGCCCGGTGCGGGCTGGGTGGAATTCGACCCGACCAACGGAACTCTGGGTGGCGGCAATCTTGTTCCTGTCGCCGTTGCGCGCGAACCGGAACAGGCAATGCCGATCTCGGGCAGTTTCGCGGGGAATGCAGCAGATTTTCTGGGCATGGAAGTCGAAGTGTCGGTGCAGGCTCAACAATTCCTGAGCGGCGCGGCCTAATTCGGATCAGTGGAAATTTCGTGACTTGATCGTGATGTGATTGTTGCGCGGATGCCTTGCCATGCTTGGGCGTGGAGTTTTGGCATGTCGTGGATCAACTGTGCCACCATATTTGACCTCATCAGCACGGGCCCAGGGTGGGGTGACCTCGCCGCCGTCGCCCAGCGCATCAAGCTGGTCAGAGAGGTCGACAATTTTTTCCGCGATCAGATGGGTGACGATCCCCTCTCGCTGCAGCTGGCCGCTGATCAGCACCAGACGTGAGGACAGGATGACTTTGCGGAAGCGCTTGAAAATATCGGGCCAGACGATGACGTTGGCGACACCGGTTTCGTCTTCCAGTGTCAGGAAAATCACACCTTTGGCTGTGCCAGGGCGCTGACGCACAAGGATCAGACCAGCTGTTGTCAGACGTCGATTGTTGGGGCGTGCGCGCAATTCAAGGGCCGGGACCGCGTTCATCTTGTCGAGTTTCGGGCGCAGCAATTCCAGCGGGTGATGCTTCAGAGACATGCGGATGGAGGCGTAGTCATTGGCAACGACTTCTCCCGCGGTTTCGTCAGGCAGGTTGGTGACTGGTTCGGGTACGGCATCGCGGGCATCGGCGGCTGCGAACAAGGGCAGAGCGGATGCGGTTTCCCGTCCGTTGTGACCGAGCGCGCGGATCGCCCAGAGTGCACCACGTCGTTCAAGGCCCAGTGAGGCAAATCCGTCAGCTTCTGCCACGGCCACCAGCGCTGCTGAGTTTACCTCGGCGCGTCGCCAGACATCTTCAACGGAAGCATAGCCTGCAAGTGGGCGGGCGGCGGCAATAGCCTGTGCGGCTTCGTTGTTCAGTGATTTGATCTGTCGGAATCCCAGGCGCAGTGCGTGCATATGCGCCCGTGGGCGTTCTGTGATCTCTTCCAGCGTGTTGTCCCATTCGGAGTGGTTCACATCCGGACCGCGGACCTCCACCTCATGCTCACGGGCATCCCGAACGATCTGAGCCGGGGCATAGAAGCCCATGGGCTGGCTGTTGAGCAGGGCGGCGGCAAAGATGTCCGGGTAATGGCATTTGAGCCAGGACGAGACGTAGACCAGCAGCGCGAAGGATGCGGCGTGGCTTTCGGGAAAGCCGTATTCGCCAAAACCTTCAATTTGACTGAAGCAGCGCTCGGCGAAATCCCGTTCGTAACCCCGTTCCACCATGCCCTCGACCATTTTGGCGTGAAAGGTATGGATGGTTCCGGTTTTGCGGAAAGTTGCCATGGCGCGGCGCAGTTGATCGGCCTCACCGGGCGTAAACCCGGCGGCGACAATGGCGATCTGCATGGCCTGTTCCTGAAACAGCGGAACTCCAAGGGTTTTGCCAAGCACATCGGTCAGTTCCTGGGAGGGAAATTCGACGGTTTCCAGTCCGTCCCGGCGTCGGATATAGGGATGGACCATATCGCCCTGGATCGGGCCGGGGCGGATGATTGCGACCTCAATCACGAGATCATAGAAGTTACGAGGCTTCATCCGTGGCAAAAAGGCCATCTGCGCGCGGCTTTCGACCTGAAACACGCCCAGTGAATCCGCTTCGCACAGCATGTCATAGACAGCCGGGTCTTCGGCCGGAACGGTGGCCAGTTCCAGATGTCGGCCATAATGGCGTGCCAGCAGGTCGAAGGCCTTGCGAATGCAGGTCAGCATGCCGAGCGCCAGCACATCGATCTTCAGCATCCCCAGCGCGTCGAGATCATCCTTATCCCATTCGATCACGGTGCGGTCGTCCATTGCGGCATTCTCGATTGGCACCAGTTCATCGAGACGGCCTTTGGTGATTACGAAACCACCGACATGCTGGGAAAGATGGCGGGGAAAGCCAATTAGTTCATGAGTTAGGCGCAGGGCTAGTCCGAGCCGCTGATCCTCGGGGTCCAGCCCCAGTGAACGGACCACATCGTCGGAAACACCGGAATTCGACTGCCCCCAGACCTGCCCGGACATAGCGGCCACGGTGTCTTCGGTGAGGCCCAGCGCCTTACCGACCTCTCGCAGAGCTGAGCGTGAGCGATAGCTGATCACGGTGGCTGCCAGTCCGGCGCGCTCACGGCCGTATTTCTCGTAGATGTACTGAATCACCTCTTCGCGGCGCTCGTGCTCGAAATCCACGTCGATATCGGGTGGTTCGTTGCGCTCAGCGGAGATAAATCGCTCAAACAGCAGGTCCAGACGTGCGGGATCCACAGCGGTGATACCGATGCAGTAGCAAACAGCGGAATTGGCCGCCGAACCACGGCCCTGGCACAGGATATCGCGGGAGCGGGCGAACCGGACGATGTCGTAGACCGTCAGGAAGTAAGCGGCGTAGCGTAACTCGGCGATCAGTGCGAGTTCATGCTCGATTTGGCCACGGACTTTTTCAGGGACGCCATCCGGATAGCGGTTGGCGGCACCGCGCCAGGCAAGATGCGCCAGTTCGGCGTCGGGTGTGCGACCTGCGGGCACGGGTTCTGCTGGATATTCGTAACGCAGATCTTCCAGAGAAAACCGGCACTTTTCAGCGATTTCAACAGTTCGGGCGACCGCTTGAGGATGGTCGCGAAACAGTCTCGCCATTTCGGCAGCCGGTTTGAGATGGCGTTCGGCATTGACGTTGAGGCGATGACCCGCCGTGTCGATGGTGCAGTGCTCACGAATGCACACCAGAACATCGGTCAGCACCCGTCGTTCGGCGATGTGATAACGGGTGTCATTGGTGGCGACGAGGGGAATGCCGGTGGCCTCGGCGATATTGGACAAATGCGCCAGTCGTCGGACATCATCACCCCGGTAAAGATGGCTGGCAGAAAGATAAGTTTCTGATTCAAGTTCGCCGCGCATCCGATTCAAAAAGTTGGAAAAAATCTCTGCAGGCTCGTCCGGCGGAATGGCGATAAGAACCTGGCCCGCGCCGCGTTGGAAAATGCCGTCCGGGGCGAAGAGATCGGCTTCGCTCAGATGGCATTCGGCTTTCTGGGCGCGTCGCTTTCCCTGCGTGAGCAGCCGCGATAAACGACTATAGGCTTGTTGGTCGGTGGGTAGGCAGAGCAGTGCGGGTGTGCCGTCTGCAAACTCCAGCCGTGAACCGACAATCACCCGGGTATTTGCGGATTTTGCCCCCAGATGTGCGCGTACCACCCCGGCGAGCGTGTTGCAGTCCGTGATCGCGATGGCGGGGTAGCCAAGTTCGCCCGCCCGCGTCGCGAATTCCTCGGGATGCGCGCCACCCCGCAGAAACGAGAAATTACTGGTCACCTGCAGTTCGACATAGGTGGGCTCGGATGGGTTTGCGTTCATCCGAAGAACCCGTGCAGGAACCATTTTGGTGGGTTTTCGGGATCACGATGACGATCATAAAGCCCGTCGCGATAGAGCCAGAACCGGCGGCCATGGGCATCCTCAACCCGGTAATAGTCGCGAGTGTCTGCATCGAGCAGGGGGCTGGCACCCACCGCGTCGGGGGTACGCCACCATTCCGGAGCAATCCGTTCCGGACCCTCCGCGCGGGCGATCCGGTGTAATTGGCCGCGCCAATGGAACATCACCGGCGGATCATCAGGCACAGGGGCAACGGCCTCGATTGGTTCGGGATGGGTGAGCAGGCGTG
>JABJAG010000190.1 GCA_018666195.1 Alphaproteobacteria bacterium | reverse complement strand
GCGATTGCGCCCGAACGGCTGCGCTCCTTCATTGCCATGTACAACGATCTGATGTTGTCGGACTCCGGACTTTCGAAGCTTGAGCGAGAGATGATCGCCACGGTCGTTTCCAGCGAAAACAAATGTTTTTACTGCGTGGTCGCGCATGGCGCCGGGGTGCGCGAATTGTCTGGTGATCCGGCACTGGGGGAGTTGATGGCCATCAACTATCGGGCGGCCGAGCTTTCGGACCGGCAGCGCAAAATGCTGGATTTTGCGGTCAAAGCGACCGACCGACCCGCAGAACTCGATGAATCCGACCGGCAATCCCTGCGGGATGTCGGGTTTGGGGAGCGCGATATCATGGACATTGCGTGTATTTCGGGCTTTTTCAACATGACCAATCGGGTCTCAACAGCCCTGGATCGAATGCCCAATCAGGAATATCACGCCAAAGCGCGATAAACCGGGTTTTTGGGCCATTGCGGGCGTTGACAGGCCCCCGGTCGGGCGGTAGGTTCCGCGCGTTTCCGCCTTACAGGGTGGTCAGTTATCAAGATGGGAGCGGTCCAATGAAGGTCGCAAGTTCACTGAAGACACTCAAGAAACGCGGTCGCGGCTGCCAGGTTGTGCGCCGGCGCGGACGTCTCTACGTGATCAACAAGCAGAACCCACGTTTCAAGGCACGCCAGGGCTGATTGGTCCGGCGTTTGACTTGAAGAACGGAAGCCGCGCTTTTTTGCGCGGTTTTTTGTTGTCTGCATACCGCTATACTTCACGTGAACCTTCTGGAGTGCGCTTATGAAAATGCCCGATCCTGACGCGGACGTCATTGCGCGACGCGAGGATATTCTCACCGCGATGAGATCCATTGTTCCCGGCGAAGGCGTGATCGCTGATGCGACCGGGATGGCAGTCTACGAATCTGATGGCCTGACAGCCTATCGCCAGTTGCCACTGATTGTGGTGCTGCCTGAAACCGTCGAACAGGTCAGCGCGGTGATGGCCTATTGCAACGACCATGCAGTCAAGATTGTCCCGCGCGGCGCAGGCACGTCCCTGTCCGGTGGCGCGCTGCCGGCTGCAGATGCGATCACGCTGGGGCTGGGCAAATTCAATCGTGTGCTCGAAGTGGATTACGAGAACCGTTGCGCCCGGGTGCAGCCCGGCGTGACCAATCTCGGCATCACCCATGCGGTGGAGGCTGAGGGCTTTTACTACGCACCCGATCCGTCGAGCCAGATCGCCTGTACGATCGGTGGCAATGTCGCGGAAAACTCCGGTGGCGTGCACAGCCTCAAATACGGGCTGACTACGAACAACATTCTCGGGATCGAAATGGTTCTGCCGGATGGCGAAATTCTGCGCCTCGGTGGAAAGCATATGGATGCTGAAGGCTATGATCTTCTGGGTCTGATGACCGGGTCCGAAGGTCTGCTGGGTGTGATCACCGAAGTGATCGTGCGCATCTTGCCGAAGCCGACCACAGCACGCGCGCTGATGATCGGGTTTGAGTCCAGCGAAGCGGGTGGGCAATGCGTTGCTGATATCATCGGCGCGGGCATCATTCCCGGCGGTATGGAGATGATGGACCGTCCCGCCATCAAGGCCGCCGAAGCCTTCGTACAGGTTGGTTATCCGCTCGACGTGGAAGCCCTGTTGCTGGTGGAGCTGGACGGGCCGTCGGTTGAAGTGGATTTCCTGATCGAACGCGTGCGCGAGATCGCCGAGGCGCTGGGCTATGTCTCAATGCGCATCAGTGAAAACGAAGAAGAGCGCCTGCAGTTCTGGGCGGGCCGCAAGGCCGCGTTCCCGGCAATCGGTCGCTTGTCGCCGGATTACTATTGCATGGACGGCACCATCCCGCGTCACAAGTTGCCTGAAGTTCTGGCGCGCATGTCCAAGCTGTCAGACAAATACGAACTCGGCGTGGCAAATGTCTTCCATGCCGGCGATGGCAATCTGCATCCGCTGATCATGTATGACGCCAACAAACCGGGCGAGCTGGAACGGGCCGAGGATTTTGGCTCGGACATCCTGCGTCTGTGTGTCGAGGTCGGCGGCGTTCTGACGGGTGAGCACGGGGTTGGTGTCGAAAAGCGCGACCTGATGGAAGAGGTCTTCACCGAAGACGATCTGAAGCAGCAGCAGCGCGTCAAATGTGCGTTTGACCCCAATCAGCTGCTCAACCCCGGCAAAGTCTTCCCGACGCTGCATCGTTGCGCCGAACTGGGCCGGATGCACATTCAACGCGGCCAGATGCCGTTCCCTGACATTCCCCGTTTCTGAGTTCGTCACCCATGGTCGAGATATTCAAGCCAGAGACCACCGCACAGGTTGTTGATGCCATCGCCTGGGCGAGTGGCGAAGAAACCCCGGTTGAAATACTGGGCACCGGCACAAAGCGTGGTTTTGGGCGCCCCATGGGTGATGGCAACCGCACAATCGGTCACACGGTTGATCTGTCGGGATTGAGCGGTATCTCGCTCTATGAACCCGAAGAGCTGGTGCTCTCGGCCTGGGCTGGAACACCGCTTGCCGAGATCGAAGCGGCGGTTGCCGAAAAAGGTCAGATGCTGGCGTTCGAGCCGCCGGGACTTGCAGGTCTCTATGGCGGGCCGGGCGGAACTCTTGGCGGCATGATCGCCTGTAATCTGGCGGGTCCGCGCCGGATCAAGGCGGGTTCCGCGCGTGATCATATTCTTGGTATTGAGGCTGTTACCGGACGCGGTGAATTGATCAAGAGCGGAGGCCGGGTCGTCAAAAACGTGACCGGCTATGACATGTCCAAATTGCTGACCGGCTCGTTCGGAACGCTGGCCGCGCTCACGCAAATCACCATCAAGGTTTTGCCGTCGCCTGAGTGCGTTGAGACGATTGTCCTGAAAGGTCTCGATGAGGCTGATGCCGTGCGCGCCATGGCGCTGGCTCTGAACTCCAGTCACGAAGTTTCGGCCGCCGCCCATTTCGCGGCACCTTTGTCAGTCGGGTTTGATGGCGCTGGAGAGGCGTTGACGGCGATCCGCGTGGAAGGCTTCATTCCCTCTGTTTCAGCGCGCTCTGCGGCGCTGCAGGAGCAATGGGGCGCATTTGGAGCCGTTACCACCTTGGATGCGGATGCCTCCCGGTCTTTCTGGGCAGGTGTGCGCGATGTGACGCCGTTCACGGACGCGGAAAAACCGCTCTGGCGACTGTCAGTCACACCTTCCCAAGCGCCCGCTATCGTTGCCGCAATCGGTGATCCGACATTCATGGATTGGGGCGGGGGCCTGATCTGGTGTTCGTCTGAAGCCGCGGAGGCTGATGCCATTCGTGGCGTGCTGGCTGCCCATGGTGGTGGTCATGCCACGCTCATTCGGGCCAGCGAAGATGCGCGCCGGACGGCTGGCGTGTTTGAACCCCAGCCTGCGCCGCTCGCGGCCCTGTCGGCCCGGGTGAAGGACAGCTTCGACCCGCGCCACATTCTCAACCCCGGCCGTATGTACGAAGGGGTCTAGGCGATGCAAACCCATTTCACTCTGGCGCAGCTCGCTGATCCGGATATCTCGGAAACCAATGACATCCTGCGGGCCTGCGTCCATTGCGGGTTCTGTACCGCGACCTGTCCGACTTATGTGACTTTGGGGGATGAGCTCGACAGTCCACGTGGCCGTATCTATCTGATGAAGCAGATGTTCGAGGCGGATGCGCCGGCCACCACAGAGGTCGTCACCCATATTGACCGCTGCCTGTCCTGCCTTTCGTGCATGACGACCTGCCCGTCTGGCGTGAACTATCAGCATCTGGTCGATCACGGTCGCAAGCACATTGAAGAAACCTATACGCGCCCGTTCATGGACCGCACCCTGCGTGCGTTGCTGGCCTGGTCGATCCCCCATCCGCTGCGGTTCCGCACCATGCTCGCCGGTGCGTTGCTTGCGCGGCCATTCCGTGGACTATTCCGGGGGCGGTTGCGCGCTATGCTTGATCTGACGCCGAGCGATCTCGGTCCACCTTCTCCAGTCGATACGCCGCAGGTCTTTGCGGCCGAAGGTACACGCAAGGGCCGGGTAGCTCTGCTCAATGGCTGCGCCCAGACAGTGGTCGCACCGCAGATCAATGAAGCGACAATTCGCCTGTTAACGCGCCTCGGGGTGGAAGTTGTCGTGGCCGAGGGTATGGGGTGCTGCGGCTCCCTCGTGCAACATATGGGCAAGACTGACGCCTCTCATGCGCAGGCAGCGGCCAATATCGACGCCTGGCTCGCTGAAGATGCCCGCGACGGTCTTGATGCGATCGTCATCAACACCAGCGGCTGCGGTACCCATGTAAAGGATTACGGCTTCTTGTTCCGCGAGGATGCGGCCTATGCCAGCAAGGCCGCGCGTGTGTCTGAACTGGCCAGTGATGTCAGTGAGTATCTGTCCACACTCGCGCCTGAAATAGATTCCTTCGAGGAAGCATCATCCCTCCGCGTGACCTATCACAGCGCCTGCTCGATGCAGCATGGCCAGCAGATCCGCACTGAACCCAAGGCGCTTCTGGTCGCAGCTGGCTTTGCCATAAGTGAGCCGGGTGAAGGGCATCTGTGCTGTGGCTCGGCGGGTACCTACAACATCCTGCAGCCCGAGCTGGCAGGTCAGTTGCGGGACCGGAAGGTTACCAATATTGCCCGCACCACACCGGATGTGGTGGCGACGGGCAATGTGGGTTGCATGACTCAACTCGGCGCTGCGCTTGATGCGCCGGTGGTGCACACCGTCGAACTGCTCGACTGGGCAACCGGCGGCCCGAAGCCCAAAGGGTTGGGCTGAACCGGGTTAGGCCCGCTTTTCCCAGATGATGATGGCATTGGATTTGCCATCGGCTGCAAAGCCCGAATAGACCATGCAATCGCCCTGGTAGTCGATGCTGCGGTCGCGCGGGGAGCCGATCCAGTTCGGGTTCAGCGCGTGCTCGATATGGTGGGTCACTGTATTTCCGTCCAACGACCAGCGCCCGGCATAGTTCAGATAGCCATCGAACATTCGTGCTTTGTCGTCTGCGCTGCCGTTATCGGCGGGTAACTCCCGGTCACTCCGCCGGGTGATTGCGCTCATATATCCGTCAGCGGTGTACATGATGATGCCCGCCGGATTGTCGCCCTGAGTCTGGGTGCGGGTTCCATCAGGGTTTTCAATATAAGTGTCGACAAGCTGCCAGGCACCAATGATGTCTTCGGGGCGGAGGGTCATGATCTGGGCGTTTCCGGTGTGAGATTGGGGTGTTGCAGCATCTTCATCCCACGAAGTCTGCGTGTTGAACAAGTTTCACATCAGCGTGCATGTCACATTTCTATCCTTGAGCGGGTCACGGTGAATGCGCATAATTTTCTCATGCGCATTATCGTAAAAAGCATTGTCGTATTTCTGAGCCTGCTGGCGGCTTCCCCCGTACTGGCTGACCAGAACGACCCGCGCCTCGACAATCTGTTCAACATCCTCCAGTCCATTGAGGAGTTGATGGAAATCCGGGCAGCGGAAAATCTGATCTGGTCGACCTGGCTGCATCACGAGAATGCCGAATACGACCGAATGATGCGGATTGGATCCCGGGCGATGGGCGAGCGACGTTTCGATCAGGCCATCGGGATCTTCTCAAGCCTGATCCAGAAGGCCCCGGACTATGCGGAGGCATGGAACAAGCGCGCCACGGTCTATTTCATGATTGGTGACCTGACTCTATCAGCCAAGGATGTTGATCGTACGCTGGAGCTTGAACCCCGACATTTCGGAGCACTGAGCGGGCTTGGTCAGATCGAATTGCAGCGCGGAAATGGCGATGCTGCGCTCAAGGCATTCGAAAGTGTGCTCGAAGTCCACCCGCATCTACCGGGCATTGAGGCATTGGTGCGCAAGCTCGGCGATGAAGTTCGCGGGCGCGAACTCTAAGCGCCCAACCACTAGGGAATCAGAACGATCGAGCCTGTCGTGTCACGTGATGCGATGGCGCGTTGTGCTTTGGCGACATCCTCAAGCGCATATTCCTGACTAATCTGCGGATCGAGAACACCCTGACCCAGAAGGTCGAAGACTTCGGCAAGCATCGCCTTGGCTGCTTCGGGCGTGCGCATGTAGTCCTTCAGGGATGCCTTGGTGAAAATCAGGGATTTCTGGTTCAGCATCATGGCGTCCAGCGGTGGCAGGAAGCCGGATGAGTGGCCGTAGTTCACGTAAAAGCCACAGGGCGCCAGACATTCCACAGTGCCTTCGTAAACCGCTGCGCCAACCCCGTCATAGACAGCGGGTACACCGGCACCATCGGTGATCTCCAGAACCCGCGCGGCAAAGTTCTCTGCACGGTAGTCAATGGCCTGGTCGCAGCCGTTTTCCAGCGCCAGCGCGGCCTTCTCCGGACTGCCGACTGTGCCGATCACTGTCGCCCCCAGATGTTTGGCCCACTGGGTCAGCAGTGTACCCATGCCGCCTGCCGCAGCGTGGATCAGAACCGTATCGTCCGGGCCGGCCTTGTAGATATGGCGGATGAGATACTGCGCCGTCATGCCCCGAACCGTTGCGGCAACGGCAATTTTGGCTTCGATGTTATCAGGCAGGTGATGGAGTGCAGCGGCTGGAATCAGACGCGCTTCGGCGTAGGAGCCCAGATTGAAGCGATAGGCTGCGCGATCCCCGACGGCAAAATCAGTCACACCATCGCCAACGGCCTCCACAACGCCAGCGCCTTCAAGACCGAGGCCCGAGGGAAGATCGGGTTTGAGGAAGTATGTGCCTTCGCGGACGAGGGTGTCGGCGAAATGTACCGCCGAGGCTTCCTGGCGAAGGCGGACTTCGCCCGGGCCGGGATCGCCCACTTCCACATCCTCAATCACCAGGTTTTCCGGTCCACCAAATTTGTGGATTCTGACAGCTTTGGACATGCGGGACTCCCGTGATCTGCGCAGGACTGTTTGTTGCGACATCAGTATAATGTTTCTGAAGCTGCATCATAATATGATCTTGGTGATGCGCAGAGGCGGCACAATTGGACGCGGTCGCGCAAAGGGGAATTTCATGTCTCAGGTTCTTGGTCGAAAGCAATTGATGGTTATGGGCGCGGGGGCAGCTTTGCTGGCGGTCGTTCTCGGGGTGCGTCAGGGGTTCGGATTTTATCTGGTTCCGATGACCGTCGAACTCGACTGGAGCCGAGAACTCTTCGGCCTCGCCATGGCAATTCAGAACCTGCTCTGGGGTGCTTCTCAACCCTTCGTTGGTGGTCTTGCGGATCGCTATGGCTCGGGCCGCGTTATTGTGGGCGGCGCGATTTGTTATGCGGTGGGTGTCGTCGGTATGGCCAGCGCTGTAACCCCGACAGAGTTGCTGATCACCGGTGGTGTTCTGATCGGCCTCGGCATGAGCGGTGTGGGCATGTCCGTCGTGTATGGCGCTGTGGCGCGCATGGTTGTGCCTGAACGGCGCACCTATGCGATGGCGATGGTGAGCACCATCGGTGCTTTAGGGCCGTTCCTGATACCGATGGTCACCGAAGTCGTTATCGGAGCTTACGGTTGGTATGTTTCGTTGCTTGCAACGGCTGTGATCGTGGCCATGATGATCCCGCTGGGCGGCATGATCAGGGGAAAAAGTGAGGACGAAACTGGCGTCAAAGTCCAGAGTTGGACTGCTGCGCTCGGAGAGGCCCGGAAAAACCGCGGCTATTTGCTGCTGGTCGCCGGGTTTTTCGTATGCGGTTTTCACGTCACCTTTATTGGTACGCATCTGCCGGGCTTTGTTGCCTGGTGTGGGCTGGGCGCCGGTGTTGCTGGTATTGCGTTCGTGCTGATTGGTGGCGGCAACATAGCCGGAACCTTTCTGGCGGGCGTGCTCAGCAACAAGTTTCGTCAGAAGAACCTGCTCAGCCTGATCTATCTTGGTCGTGCAGCCCTGATTGCATGGATGATGCTGATGCCTAAGACCGAGATGACGATCTACATCTTTTCGGGAATTTTCGGGCTTCTCTGGCTTTCCACTGTGCCGCTTACCAGTGGTGTGGTTGCCAAAATATTCGGCGCCCGTCACCTCGGCATGCTGTTCGGGTTGGTGTTTTTCAGTCATCAGGTCGGGGCGTTTCTTGGGGCCTGGCTCGGCGGGCTGAACTTCGATGTGACTGGTGATTACAACAACACCTGGTACGCTTCGATCCTGCTTGGGCTTTTGGCTGCGGCGCTTCACTGGCCGATCCGTGATCAGCCCGTGGAGCGACTTCTGACGCCCAAAACAGCCTGATTTCAGCCTGTAACACCGCAACAGGAGAGTTATTCCCTTTGCGCATTTTCAACCACCCGTGACTTGTATTCGCGCGTGCGCAGCCCCATCGTATGGCTTCGCAGCGACAAATGGAGATCGGTATGCTGATTAAGGTGAAACGCGGTTGGGAACTGCCCGAGAGTGCCGTAACGCCCGAAGATGTGTTTATGAATCGGCGCCAAATCGTGAAGGCGCTCGGCATTGCACCGGCATTGGCCGCGACGGCGAGTGTGCTGCCCGCAGGGGCAGCCCTTGCAGCAGCTGGCGAGGACCCCACGGTCGACCTATATCCGGTTCCTCGGAACGAAAAATATACCGTGGATCGCCCGCTGACGACGCAGCACGATGCGACCACTTATAACAATTATTATGAGTTCGGTTCTCACAAGCAGATTTCCAAGACTGCGCAGCGACTGGAGATCCGTCCCTGGAACATCAAAATTGATGGACTGGTCGAGAAGGAGTTCGAGATCGGCATTGACGACCTGCTCAAGCAGGTCAGCCTGGAAGAGCGGGTGTATCGGTTCCGGTGCGTGGAAGCCTGGGCCATGACCGTGCCGTGGTCGGGTTTTGCGATGAAGCAACTCGTGGAGCTGGCCAAGCCGCTCTCGGGTGCGAAATACATCAAGATGAACACCATTGCGGAGAGCAAGGCCGAGATGCCCGGTCTCCGCCAGTTCTGGTATCCGTGGCCTTATCAGGAAGGCCTGAGCATGGAGGAGGCCACCAACGAGATGGCCTTTATGGTGACGGGGCTTTATGGCAAGCCGGTGCCCAAGCAGAACGGTGCGCCGCTGCGTCTTGCAGTGCCGTGGAAATACGGCTTTAAGTCGATCAAGTCGATCATCCAGTTCACCTTCACCGACGAGAAACCCAAGACGTTCTGGGAATCGCTTGCGGAGAAGGAGTATGGCTTCTGGGCGAATGTGAACCCGGCTGTCGACCATCCCCGCTGGAGCCAGGCCACGGAGTGGCAGCTGGGCGGTCGCCAGAGCGATCGCGTGCCCTCGCGGATTTACAATGGCTATGGCGAGCAGGTGGCCCATCTTTATCCAAAGGATGCTGGCGAGAGTTACTTCCGCTAGGCGCTAAACGCTGTGGCCGAAACTCTGTGGCGTTCGGCAATTACATGCCCGGAATGTGCTCATCGTCAGGTCGAGACGATGCCTGAGGATGCGTGTCATTCTTCTATGACCGCAAGGGCTGTGGTGTGCCCGCCGATCCTGCAGGCAGGTGGCTAAACTCCTACCCCACAAATAAAAGCCGGACCCCGAGGGGTCCGGCAGGATGAACAGGGAGGTTTACGTCTGGGAGGACGTCGAAGCCTTGTTCAGAGGCTTCTGGGCCGCCTGCGGAAAGGGAGGAGTCCGCCGACGACTTGGTGCACGTAACACCGTGTGTGTTACCTAGATGGGGACTGAACGCGCCAAGGAGGAGGCCAGAAAACCGTTAATCTGATATGCGATAAATGCATACCTTGTCATAGGTTCGTCATCATTGTCGCATTTTCAACAATCCGGCTAGAATCGGGTTTCGGCCACCTTGCGCAGCAGAAAATCGCGGAAAACGCCAATTCTCTGAGAGTTTCGCAGTTCTTCGGGATAGACGAAGAAGGCGTCGTTGCCCGGACCTTCCAGTTCGGGCAGCACCCGGACAAGATTCTGGGCTTCGCGCGCCAGGAAGTCCGGCAGGCCGGCCATGCCGACGCCAGCTTCGACCGCGCGGAAGATACCGTAGAGGTTGTTCAGGGTCAGAACCTTGTGGGGTTCCTCGTTTGTGGCGTCGCGCACCGCGGCAAGCAGCCAGTTCAGGTTGGGGGCCGCCATTGCGCGATCTTCGTCATAGGCGATGATGTTGTGGTGTGCGAGATCGCGGACCTTGTCCGGCATTCCCTTGTTTTTCAGGTAGGCCGGTGAGGCAAACACATGGGTGTGGACGCGGGTCAGCCGGCGCTGGATCAGGTCACCTTGAGTGGGCGGGGTCAGCCGGATCGCGCAATCTGCTTCCCGCATGGAGACGTCGAGTTCTTCATCGGTGGTCACCAGTGTCACTTCGATGTCCGGGTAGAGCTCGATGAATTCGTTGATGCGCGGGGTTAGCCACAAGGAACCCAGCCCGACCGTCGTTGCAATCTTGAGCGGCCCCTGGGGTTGTTCATGGGAATCTGAAAGCCGTGCCTCAACCATAGTGAGTTTGGCAAACACGTCATGGACTGTGCGGTAGAGAAGTTCCCCCTGCTCTGTGAGGATCAGACCGCGGGCATGCCGATGGAACAACCGTACTTTCAGACTGTCTTCCAGCGAACTGATCTGGCGACTGACAGCTGATTGGCTGAGATGCAGCGTCTCACCCGCATGAGTGAAACTGCCGGCATCGGCTACAGCGTGAAAAATCCTGAGTTTGTCCCAGTCCATGGCCATGCGGCCGGTCCCCCAAAGGCATGTGATGCCGACACGGCAGGTGGCAGCGTCGCGTTATTCGGCGGCGTTACGTGATTGTTCGTCTTCGCTATCGGCGATGAACTTTTCAGCTTCAAGTGCGGCCATACAACCCATCCCTGCTGCGGTGACGGCCTGCCGGTAAATCTTGTCCTTCACATCACCGGCCGCAAAGACGCCGGTGATATTGGTGGCCGTGCTGTCCGGGGCTGTAATCAGATAGCCTTCATCATCCATGTCGAGCTTGCCCTGGAACACTTTGGTGTTGGGGTCATGCCCAATGGCGATAAAGACGCCATCCACGTCA
Source organism: Alphaproteobacteria bacterium (assembly GCA_018666195.1). Taxonomy (GTDB): domain Bacteria; phylum Pseudomonadota; class Alphaproteobacteria; order UBA6615; family UBA6615; genus JABJAG01. Next base: position 10,948 of record JABJAG010000190.1, on the reverse strand, counting down.
ATGTCACGGGTTTCGGCAGATTTGGTACTTTTCATGCGCAGCCCGGTCACGCCGGGCGGGTCCTGGGTGCCGACCACTTCGTCGAGTTCTGAATCCCAGACCACTTCGATCTTCTCGTTTCGGAACAACCGGTCCTGCATGATTTTTTCGGCGCGTAATTCATCACGCCGATGGATCAGGGTCACCTTGGATGCAAAATTGGTCAGGAACAGCGCTTCCTCGACCGCCGTGTTGCCGCCACCGATCACCGCGACGGGTTTTTCACGGTAGAAGAAGCCGTCGCATGTGGCGCAGGCCGAGACACCAAAGCCCGAGAATTTCTGCTCGCTCTCCAGACCGAGCCAGCGCGCCGAAGCACCTGTGGCTACGATCACGGTATCGCCGGTGTAGATGTCGCCGGAATCACCGATGCATTTGAACGGGCGTGAACTGAAATCCACTTCGACAATCAGATCGCTGAAGATTTCGGTGCCCACATTCTTGGCCTGCTCGACCATCTGTTCCATCAGCCATGGCCCCTGAATGGGCTCGGCGAAACCTGGATAATTCTCCACATCGGTGGTGATGGTCAGCTGACCGCCGGGCTGCATGCCCTCAATCATAATCGGCTTCATGTTGGCACGCGCGGCATAGACAGCCGCGGTGCAGCCAGCGGCACCGGAACCGAGGATCAGGACCTTGGTGTGGTGGGTTTCAGGCATCTGGGTAATCCTTTGGCTTGGGCCCTTGAGGGCTTTTTGTCCGTGTTAGATAGGCGGCAGGGAGGGTCGAGGCAAGCCGGTCGGAAATGAGACCGGGGATACCTCTGTTATCAGAAGGTTACGACGCTCCGGATCGACTCGCCCCGGTGCATCAGATCGAACCCGTCATTGATGTTATCGAGTGGTAGAACATGGGTGATCAGGTCATCGATGTTGATCTTGCCGTCCATGTACCAGTCGACAATCTTGGGAACGTCTGTGCGGCCCTTGGCGCCACCGAAGGCCGTGCCCTGCCAGACCCGGCCTGTGACCAGCTGAAACGGACGCGTGGCGATCTCGGCCCCGGCGGGCGCGACCCCGATGATAGTCGATTTGCCCCAACCCTTGTGGCAGCACTCTAGTGCCTGGCGCATCACTTCGGTGTTGCCGATACATTCGAAGGAATGGTCGGCGCCACCATCGGTCAGATCGACCAGATAGGGCACCAGATCGCCTTCAACTTCCTGTGGGTTCACAAAATGGGTCATGCCGAACTTTTCGGCCATCGGCTTGCGGCCCGGGTTCAGGTCGACGCCAACAATCTTGTTGGCCCCCACCATGCGGGCCCCCTGGATGACATTGAGACCGATCCCGCCGAGCCCGAACACGATCACATTGTCACCGGGCTGGACCTTGGCGGTGTTGATCACGGCCCCGATGCCAGTGGTGACACCGCAGCCGATATAGCAAATCTTCTCGAACGGGGCGTCTTCGCGCACCTTGGCCAATGCGATCTCCGGCAACACCGTGTGGTTGGAGAAGGTTGACGTGCCCATATAGTGGAATAGTTTCTCGCCGTTCAGGGAGAAGCGTGAGGAGCCATCGGGCATCACACCCTGACCCTGGGTCTCGCGGATCGCCTGACACAGATTGGTTCGGCCCGAAGTGCAGTAGCTGCATTCCCGGCATTCCGGCGTGTAGAGCGGGATCACATGATCGCCCTTTTTCAGCGACGTCACGCCCTTGCCCACATCGACCACCACGCCAGCGCCTTCATGACCCAGAATGGCCGGGAACAGACCTTCCGGATCCGCGCCTGAAAGCGTGAATTCATCGGTGTGGCAGATGCCCGTCGCCTTGATCTCGACCAGCACTTCACCGTCGCGCGGGCCTTCAAGGTCTACTGTTTCGATGGAGAGCGGTTTTCCGGCCTCAAGGGCAACGGCAGCGCGGGTTTCCATGGCAAATCCTCCCGGACAGGCAATTTATGTGATTCGAATTGACCGGAGTGTCCCAAGCCGGAGCCGGGAGTGCAAGCGTGTGGGAGTCTGAAAGACTTGTTCTCGCTTACCCCAGAACCCGCGCGTAGAGCTTGAACATCTTCTCCCAGACGATCTCGGCCGAGGGCTCGTGATAGACCTCCCGTTCGGGGAAAGCGAAACCATGCTCGGTGGTGGGGAAAACCTCGGTCTCGTGCGTGACTCCGTGTTCGTCGAGGCTCGCTCGTAGGGTGTCGATCAGTTCCATGGGCACCCAGCGATCGTGTTCAGCAAAGGCGTAGTACATCTCGCCTTCGATCTGTGGAGCAAGCAGGTGCGGAGAATCCTCATTGTCGGTGACGATATAGACCCCGTAGAGGGAGACATTGGCCGCGAACCGGTCCGGGAAGCTGCCCGCGACAGCGGTCACGAAGGCGCCGCTCATACAGTAGCCGACGCAGCCCATGGGACCGTCGGAGGCGGCGTCTTCGTCGCCCAGTGCGTCCATCAGGGCGCCGGTATCGCTGACCACATCGGCATTGGACAGGCTGTGCCACGCCGCGAAGATCATCTCGGTCATCTTCTCGGTGCGTCGGGCCAGATTGAAACGATGGTGGCCCAGTCGGTAGTAGAGATCGGGTAGCACGGCGTAGTAGCCCTGTGCCGCGATCCGACGCGCAAAGTTGTAAAGCTCCTCACGGATGCCCGGTGCGTCCATATACATGACGATCACCGGGTGCGGACCGTCCGCATCCGGCCATGCCGCAAAGCACGGCATATCGCCGTCGGGCGTGGTGACGTTGAACTCGCGTTCCATGAGCTACTTCGCTGGCAGTGTCCGGAGATAGGCAATAATAGCATCAAGGTCTGCGGGCTTGATATTGGCGTAATACGAATAAGCCATTGGCGGCAGCATGCGTGAGCCGTCCGGGCGCGTGCCTTTGGTGATCATTGCCTTGATCTGCGCGTCCGAACGATCAGCCAGACCCGTCGGCGTGATATTGGAAGACACGCTCACGCCCCAGGGGCCATGGAACTCGAACCCGCCCGCGCCGAGATTGTTGGCCAGATCAGGTCCTTTCGGGGTCAGCGGGGAGTGGCATTCCACGCAATGTCCGGCAGGACCGGACAGATAGGCACCATAGGCGATCTGGTCTTTGTGGTCGGGTTCGGGAACGCTGACAACCGGGGGGCCATAAGCGGGTGGCAAGGGGATGCGATAGACCGAGGGCGGAATCACATTCTTCACGGGTTTGACGTTGCGCAAATAGGCGACAATCGCCTTCACATCAGTGTCCGACATGCCACGATACAAGCCAATCGGCATGGGCGGCCCGATGATGGATCCGTCCGGGCGCTTGCCCTCACGGATCGATGCAATGATCTGCTCGTCGGTCCAGGTCCCGATACCGGTCTCGGGGTCAGGTGTGATGTTGGGGGCGTTGGCATCGAACCCCGGGGTTTTCTCGAAGGGCGCCATACCTGCGAGTTCCATCCCCGGAATTTCTCCGTTTGGTCCCTTCGGCGTATGGCAATTGCCGCAGGCGACGATGGATTGCATCAGGTAGGTGCCGCGTTCAAGCGGTGTTTCGGCACTGGCGATGCCGCTCATGGCAAGCAGCGCGGTGCCGGCCAGCGCCGACGCGAAGAATTTCGATGTCATGATGATCTCTCCCTAAGATCGGACCAGTTTGATCCTGAGGAAAATCCTAGCAGGCTGCTCCGAATTGCCTAGGGTATTATTGCGTTAGAACCCGAACATGTGGTCGAGCGAGAAGGCTGAACCGTCATGGGCGATGACGCCGTGATAGCCGAACAGGCGACACGTGGTGTCGCGGATCAGCACATAGCCACTGCCTGCGGCGCCGGCATTCGCAGCTTCGATCCGTGCGGCTTTGTCAAACAAATCGCTCAGGTGGAAGTGGAACGACCCTCCGCAGGCAATTTCGACATTGGTCTCGGCAACGATATTCCCTGAACCGTCATGCAGCATCAGCTGCGTTGTGGAGGTGGCATGCCAAGGCGTGGAGGCTGGGTAAATGAGCTGGCAGAAAGTGTCGTTGTCGGTCTCACCAACGGCCATGGACGGGTCGGTGCGCAGGAACAACCGGGTCGACAGGCCCGGGGCGGCGCCGGAATAAGATTGAGGTTCACCCTGCCAGGTTAGTGCTGTGTTGAAGATATGGGCACCAAAACTGGTCTCGGCTGCATGGCCGGATTCACGGGCTTCGTAGCGGAACAGGGCGTGCAACCATCCATCAACGCCTCGGGTCGCGACGCCGAAATCATAGAGCAGCTCCATATGGCCCGCTTCGGTGTCGAGTGTGACTTCGCCATTGAGCAGGTCATCGATGTCCAGAGCTACGCTGTCGTGACGCCGCAGTTCACCAAAGTTGTGGCGCGCAATCTCACGGCCAGTCCGGTCATAGACCAGTGCGGCCACGGGCAGTGTTTCCTGGGTGGTGGCCATGGGCGTGGGCAGCGCAATGGACCGGAATTGTGCACGTGGCAGAACCGGCGCGGGGAGCAGGAATCCCTTGCCCATCAAATTGCCGATCTCGGCAATCTTGGGATTGGGTTTCAGATCAACTCGCTCGACATTCACATGGGCGGTACGACGACGGCTGATTTCACCGGCTTTCCGGGTTTCGATTTCATAGCGCGGACGTACGAAATGCTTGCCGGCATGAACTTCGATTTGTTCTGGCCACGCCGCATCGGGCAGCAGATTTGAGGCATCCAGCGCATAAGTGCCAAAGGGTGGGATCGACGTGTCGAGCCAAGCGGTCTTGTCGCTTCCCATCAGGTTCAGGCCGACAATCCCGGCTGGGATTGGGCAGGGATGGCTGTTTTGAATCCAGAGCACCACCCGCTCATCGGTTTTTGGCGCGGGAAGACCGCCATAGAAGTCGGCAGGCCAGGCATTGGCATCATGGGTGCAGGACAGGTCGCGCGGATCGTCGCCGTAGGTGTCGAGCGCGTATTTGACGATATCGTGGCCCTTCACACCAATCGCATGGACAAACAGTTGGCCGGTGATTTCTTCCAGACCGAAGCGGGCACAGATATCTGAGCTGTCGATGGTGATCCCACCGGGAGAATCCGGCAGGGCCATATCCCACTGACTGATGATCTCACCCCTGGTGTCGATCAGGCTGAGCCAGAGGGTCACATTCGTGGCGCCATATCGATGCCAGTAATTGGCCGTCGCGATCCGCGTGTGCAGCTTGCCACCGCGTCCGTCAGGCGCATCCCGCAGGAAGGCGAAGTTCGTCGCGAAATTAAGTGGGTCGAGATAGCGCCTCTTGTTGGTCAGCCGGTCGTCCGGCAAGCGGATTTCATCAAGCGTGACGACCTCGGTGCCATCCGGAATTAGATGCGCGATGTCCTGTACAGTCTTCACTGCATCAAAAGCCATCACCAGAATCGCCGAGACATTTACGGCGGCCAGGTCTGTCACGGGCTGGGTAGTCTGTCCGAGCACGTTCTGTCCGAGCGCGGAGAGGTCCTGCACGAACACATGTGCAATGGGCAGGTCGTCAAAGGCATAGATTTGTCCGAAGGCCGGTGCGAATCCGGAGGGGTCATAGATTGCAATCGACGACATTGCGGCAAGGCGAGAAACCATTGCCTTGGCCTTCGGCGCAGCGGCTGGGTGGCCGGCAGCCTTGAAGAACGGAAACCCGCCTTTGACGTTGGAGAAGGTGTTGATGTCGAGCGCCATGCGCTGCGCCTGCCTTATCTCTTGAACTTCTTGAAGAACGCCGAGATCGAGTGGCGCACCTGTTCGCGGGTCTTGTAGGCACGGCTGTTCACCCAATTCAACTGAATCGTGCGTCGTTCCCCGTCAAACGGGTGGTGCCCATGCCATGCACTATCGATGCAGGGGAAGGCGAGAAAGGTACCTTCGGCCGGCGGAACTTCGACGGCATAGTCGTCTAGGTCCGTCGGGCTTCGAAGCAGGCGCAACTGGCCACCGGGCTCTTCCCAGGCTGGGTTCATGTACAGCAGGACTGTGACCAGTTTGCCGGATGAATCTGTATGGATTTGACCATCCGTTGGCCTGGCGCGACCCCGGACCGTCACCATGGTTGGCTTGCCTGTGAGTTTGATGCCCATTTTGGACCCCAACGCCGCAGCCAGATCGGGGCCTTCCAGGGCGTCGACCAGCGCGGCAAAACCGGGCCCGTACTTGAGCTGTCCTGTCGGAAAACTGCCCGCACGGCCGATATCCGGAAAGTCCGCATTGGCGGCATCCAGCGCGGCTTTGGTGATCAGACCGGGCACGAGAACATGATCATAGGGATCATGGGCCAACGGGGCTGTTTCAAGCGCTTTGAAGTCAATAACGGACATGATCGTGTCTTAATTCCCGCTTCGGGCAATTGCAATGCGACGTCTTATCTCGGCCGCCACCAGAGCGGTATCATCAAGTGGTACATAGTCCCAGGTTTCAATTGTTCCAGCAAAAGGGCGGGTGATGCCCTGAGCTTCCATGTTGGCATGGAACCGCGTGAATTTCTCTGAACCCCCTTGTAGATGCGCCACATGCACAGGTTTCCCAGTTGCTGTGGCTTCGCAAACCATGTTCACGGAATCACATGTGACAAGCACAGCGTCGGCATGGGAGAGAAAGCCCAGATAGGGATTGTCGCCGGTTTCGTTCCAGATCAGCGCTGACGTGCCCTGCAGTGCTTCGGTGATAGCACGGCGTGCATGGTCTGGCGTCCGGCGCGATGGCGTGACTGCCAGTCCCCAGCCTTGATCATCCATCAGTGAGCGCAATCGGGCAGCCAGTTGGCGGCCATAGTCTTCGGTCATTTTGTAGACCGCGTTGTCGCCCCCCAGAAGCACAGCCAGTAACGGACGGGGCAGTGGCGCAACCATGTCTGCGAATGTATGTCGCGCCTCCTCGAGAACGCGTGTCGTGAGCCCATGGAGAGAACCGGTGGTCGACATCACATTGGGGCCCGACAAGCCATCATGTTGAGGAGTGACAACAAGATCAAAAGCCGAAGGTGCGAGACCAGGATTCTGGATTTGCACGCAAAATGTTGCGCCGCCGCTTGCGCGGCGAATGGCGCGAGCGGGGGCAACCGATTTGCGCCCGCTCGCAATCAGCAGATCGGGCCAGGGCGGTGCCAATGGGCTGGACGCGGGCGTGATGACTCCAAGTGCAGGGGGCGTGAGTGCCGGTGGAAGCCATCGCCAGGGCGCGCGCTGATCGATCACTTTGGAAACGGGTTCAACGCCCAGAACTTCTGCCAGACCACGACACTGGTTGATCATGCCGACTTTGCCGTCGGTCAGGACCCAGCATGATTCGATAGAGGTTTTGGTGTTCTGATTCACGGTTATACGACCATGGAATGAGGCAAAATCGGTGACCTTCGTTTGAAATATAATTTCAATCTGCTAGCATCGGCCCCGGCGAGAATACGACTATAGGGGCGCGCACCGTTGATTCCCACGGGCGTCCTACACCCGGCGAACCCATCGCCGACCTGGAGATAAAGCAAGCATGGCCGATCATAAAACGCAGGGCGATGCCTCCGGAAAGACCGAGGAAAACCGCAAGGTTAAACTCGACGCAATTGATCGCCGCATTCTTCGCAATCTTCGCGATGAAGGCCGTATCACGAATGTCGAACTGGCACGCCGCGCCGGCATTTCGGCGCCGCCGTGCCTTCGGCGCGTGCGTGCGCTGGAGGCCGCGGGTTATATCAAGGATTATCACGCGGAGCTCGACGCCGAACTGCTCGGCTACGAAGTTGCATTTCACGCGCTCGTGGGGCTCGACAGCCAGTCCGAAGCAGTGTTGAGCGAATTCGAACGGCATCTGACGGCGTGGCCAGAAGTCCGGCGCTGCGACATGGTCCGCGGTGGGGGGGACTTCATGCTGCGGATCGTCGCCCGCAACACCGCACACGAAAACGAGCTGACGTCACGCCTTACTGCCGCGCCGCATGTTTCGACGGTGCAGACGTTTCAGGTGATCCGGAGTTCGAAATATGCGTCCAGCGTGCCGGTGGATGATCCGGCCGATTGAGCTTTAACGGGGAATAGCGTCGCTGTCCGCTACTTGAAGCGGACGTTCATGACCTCGAAATAACGCACCCCATTGGGCGTTGTCACTTCCACACTGTCACCGACTTCGCGGCCGATCAGCGCGCGACCGAGCGGTGATCCGATGGAAATTTTACGCTGTTGGATATCCGCCTCGAGCTCGCCAACGAGCTGGTAGGTGATTTCCTCATCGGTTTCCTCATCCGCAACTTTGACCGTGGCACCAAAGCGCACTGTCTTGCCTTTGAGCTTTGATGTGTCGATGACCTCGGCGCGCTTGATCGCATCCTCGAGTTCGCCGATCCGGCCTTCGATGAAGCTCTGGCGCTCACGCGCAGCGTGATACTCAGCGTTCTCCGAGAGATCGCCATGTTCGCGCGCGGCAGCAATCGCTTTCACAATATTCGGTCGCTCGACCGATTTGAGATTGCGCAGCTCTTCCTGAAGGACCTGATGGCCCTCGGTTGTCATAGGGAGCTTGTCCATGGGTACGAATGCTCATTCAATTGCCGCCCGGAAACGCAGGCTGGCTGGGATAAAGTGGCTTGGACAGACTAAAATACCCGCCGCTGAACGCTACGGGCTGATTTGGCCTTTCGCGAACGTACGGCAGGTTAGGCCGTTCAAAATTCGTGACTAAAGTACGACTGTAGGGGCGCAACTTCAAGGCCACCGCTTTGGACGGCCTTGATTGCGGCAATTGAGGCCCGCGCACCGGCGACTGTGGTGTAGTAGGGAATCTTCAGAGTCAGCGTGGTGCGGCGCAGACTGTAGCTGTCAGAGATCGAACTCGCGCCTTCAGTGGTGTTGAAGACCAGCTGGATATCGCCGTTTTGCATGGCGTCCACGATATGCGGGCGTCCCTCGAGAACCTTGTTGACCGTCTCAACCTGAACACCCTCGGCTTCGAGATGTTCGGCGGTGCCGCTTGTGGCAACGATTTCAAAGCCGCATGCGATCAGGTCGCGGGACATCTCGACCATGGCCGGCTTGTCGTGGTCACGCACGGAGATGAAGACCTTGCCCGCCGCGGGCACAACCGTGCCGCTGCCAATTTGCGACTTGGCAAAGGCATGGCCAAAGTCGCGGTCCAGGCCCATCACTTCGCCAGTGGATTTCATCTCCGGTCCAAGGATCGTGTCGATACCCGGGAAGCGTGCAAACGGGAATACGGCCTCTTTCACCGCGACATGCCCCAGATCGGCCGGGTCTCCCGACAGCGTAAAGTCAGACAGCATCTCGCCTGCCATGATGCGGGCGGCAATCTTTGCGATCGGGATACCGGTTGCCTTGGCGACAAACGGAACGGTCCGGCTCGCGCGTGGATTGACCTCGATCAGATAAACGTCACCATCCTTGACCGCGTATTGGATGTTCATCAGGCCCAGAACGTTCAGCGCCCGGGCAAGGATTTCGGTCTGACGCCGAATTTCCAGAAGCACATCGGCATCGAGAGAATAAGGAGGCAGGGAACAGGCGCTGTCACCGGAGTGAATGCCCGCTTCCTCGATATGTTCCATGATCCCGGCGACATGAACATTGCCCGTCGCATCACACAGGGCATCCACATCAACTTCTATGGCGTCCTGCAGATAACGATCCAGCAGCACCGGACTGGTGCCCGAGACTCGCACGGCTTCATTGATGTAGCGCGTCAGCTGATCCATGCCGTGAACCAGTTCCATGGCGCGTCCACCAAGCACATAGGATGGGCGGATCAACAGCGGGAAGCCAAGCTCCTCGGCGGCGGCAAGTGCTTCTTCGGCGCTTTCGGCAATGGCGTTTTCGGGTTGTCGGAGGTCGAGGTCCTGCAGCAGCTTCTGAAAGCGTTTTCGATCTTCCGCCAGATCGATCGCATCAGGTGATGTGCCCAGGATCGGGATGCCCGCCGCTTCAAGCGCGTGTGCGAGCTTGAGGGGCGTTTGCCCGCCGAATTGCACGATCACGCCCCGCAGATTTCCGGTGGTCATTTCCAGACGGCATATTTCGATAACGTCTTCTGCTGTCAGTGGTTCGAAATAGAGGCGGTCGGAGGTGTCATAATCGGTCGATACGGTCTCGGGATTGCAGTTGACCATGATTGTTTCGTAGCCCGCTTCTCGCAGGGCAAAAACGGCATGGACACAGCAATAGTCGAACTCGATTCCCTGGCCGATACGGTTGGGTCCACCGCCGAGAATGATCACCTTTTCCCGGTCTGAAGGCTCAGCCTCGCACTCGCCGTGCAGGGTCGAATCGCCTTCATAGGTCGAATACATATATGGGGTCTGGCTGGGGAATTCGGCTGCGCAGGTATCGATCCGCTTGAAGACAGGGTGCAGTGCAAGCTTGCTGCGCAGGCCGACCACGGTGGCTTCATCGCTTTCAGTCAGTTCCGCCAGGCGCTCATCCGAGAAGCCCATCTTCTTGAGCTTCATCAACCCGTCATAATCCTCAGGCAGCCCTTGCTCGCGAATACGTGCTTCGGTCTGAATGATTGAGGAAATCTGCTCGAGGAACCATGGATCGTATTTCGTGACCCGGTGGATGTCTGCGGCCGACAGACCCAGACGAAATGCCTGCGCAATCACCAGCAGTCGATCAGGTGCTGGCTTTCCGAGAGCCGCAAACACGGCGTCTTCGTCAACGCTTTGACCCTCGCCACGCGAATGCGCACCGGGGATGATGACTTCGTTGAGACCTGTCAGGCCGGTTTCCATCGACCGAAACGCCTTTTGCAGGCTTTCAGCAAAGGTGCGTCCGATGGACATCACTTCGCCAACGGATTTCATCGAGGTGTTCAGGGTTGCATCCGTGCCGGGGAACTTCTCAAAGGTGAAGCGCGGCATCTTGGTGACCACATAGTCGATGGTCGGCTCAAAGCTCGCCGGGGTCACGCCAGTGATCTCGTTATCCAACTCGTCGAGCGTGTAGCCAACAGCCAGCTTGGCGGCGACCTTGGCG
>JABJAG010000189.1 GCA_018666195.1 Alphaproteobacteria bacterium | reverse complement strand
GCGACCGGTTACCTGAATGTCTGGATTGCATGTCTTGTTGCGGCGGGCATTGTGTTCGGCGTTCTGGCGATTCTGGTTCGTCCTCTGGGCCGGCTGCGCGACATCGAGGAACAGCTTCACACCCTGAGCGATCGCGCGCCGGCCGCCGAAGTTGCCCTCAGCACCCCCGAAATGGGCGGACCCGTCGGCAATGTTATGGCAGCTCTCTATCGCCTGGAACGTATTTGGGGACAAGACCGCAAACAACTACATGACAGCGCGCAGGCTGCTCAGACCCTTTTCGATGCCTTGCCTGACCCGCTCGTCACACTCGATGCGCAAGCACGTCTTGTTGATGCGAATGCTGCGGCACGAGATCTGCTCGTCGGGCAACACGGGCTCAACGACCTGAGCGGACGTGACCTGTCAGCAGTGATCCGCCAGCCTGCCATTCTGGAGGCGGTCAGAAACGTTCTGTCGGGCAAACCCACGCAAACAATGGAATTCACCTTTACCGACCATGTCGACCAGATCTTCGAAGCCCGAATCGAACCGATCGAGGCCGAGGGCGCCGGAAACGACACGGCGCGGGCGCTGATCATGCTGCGAAACGTCACCGCGCTGCGCCGTGGCGAACAGATGCGCGCCGATTTCGTTGCCAATGTCAGCCACGAGCTGCGCACCCCCCTGACATCTCTGGTGGGATTCATCGAAACCCTTCGCGGCCCGGCGCGTGGTGATCCCGAAGCGCAGGACAGGTTTCTCGACCTGATGCAAAACCAGTCCAACCGCATGACGCGGATCGTCAATGATCTGCTTTCTCTGTCGCGCATTGAAATGAACGAGCACACGGCGCCTGACGAACACGTTTCGCTGAAGCAGATCATCGGCACCGTGTCGGACCTGCTGGCCCCCCAAGCCAGCGACAGCAACGTCACCATAGAACTCGATCTCGAGGCCCTCGACGCAACAGTCATCGGGCATCAGGACGAGCTCATCCAGCTCTTTCAGAACCTGATCGAGAACGCGATCAAATATGGCGGCGTCGGCAGCAAGGTTCGCGTGAGCGGCACCGAGACCGATGGTGTTTCGAAAATTTCCGTGACCGACGAAGGCGATGGCATACCCCGCGAACACATCCCGCGTCTGACAGAACGCTTCTATCGCGTCGACACGGCGCGCTCACGGGAAATAGGTGGTACCGGGCTTGGCCTGGCAATCGTCAAACACATCCTCAATCGCCACCGTGGCGAGCTCACCATTTTCAGCGAGCCCGGAACCGGAAGCATATTCACGATCACCCTGCCACGGGCAACCAACACCGCCCGCTGATCATCCGCTTTCTGCCATCAGCGGCTTATTTTCCGGTTTGTTCACCGCTGTCACATAACTGAAACACAACTGTCATAGAACCATCTCCTGAGGGCCGTAGGTTTGTTCCTGCAAACGTGATCGATCCCGTGGGACCGAATGCGGGCGCAAACCCAAATCAACCACGATCCAACCTCAGGAGAGGCAACCGTGAAAACCAAATCCCTTACACTCGCAGCCGCAGCCACGCTGGCCATGATCGGCGCCGCCGAAGCTCGTGACCAGATCCGCATCGTCGGCTCTTCCACCGTATTCCCGTTCTCCACCGCCGTTGCCGAGCAATTCGGAAAATCCAGCAGCTTTTCGACACCGGTTGTCGAAAGCACTGGTACCGGAGGCGGAATGAAGTTGTTCTGTTCCGGCGTTGGCGAAGACCACCCGGACGTCACCAACGCGTCACGCCGAATGAAAAAGTCCGAATTCGAAAATTGCGCCAAAAAGGGCATCGGCATCACCGAGGTGAAAATCGGTTTCGATGGCATCGTAATCGCCAACGCCAAAAAGGGACCCGATCTCGATCTGTCCCTCGAACAGCTGTTCCTGGCGCTGGCCAAGGAAATCCCACAGGGCGGCAAGCTGATCGCAAACCCGAACAAGATGTGGTCCGACATTGACCCGTCACTTCCAAAGACCAAAATTGAAGTTCTCGGACCGCCGCCGACCAGCGGCACCCGTGATGCATTCGTCGAAATCGCCATGGAAGGCGGCTGCAAGACGCTGGCTGGCGCCAAAGAACTGGGTCTGAAGAAAAAGGCCTGTCACGCCGTACGCGAAGACGGCAGCTTCATCGAGGCTGGCGAGAACGACAACCTGATAGTGCAGAAGCTCGAAGCCAACCCGGCCGCCTTTGGCATCTTCGGGTTCAGCTTCCTCGATCAGAACTCCGACAAGGTCAAAGGCGCCTCAATCGCGGGTACCCCACCTGAGTTCGAAGAGATTGCCGCCGGCAACTATCCGATCTCCCGCTCGCTCTTCTTCTATGTAAAGCAGCAGCATGTCGGCGTGATCCCGGGTATCAAGGAATTCGTCACGGAATTCACCAGCGAGAATGCCTGGGGTGAAGACGGTTATCTCGTCGACAAGGGGTTGATCCCATTGCCCGACGCTGATCGCGCTGCCATGGCCACACAGGCACAGGGTCTCGCACCCCTTTCCATGTAATTCGAGATTGCCGCCGGCCTGTTCCAGAAGGTCGGCGGCAATTCTTCCCACCCCCCATCAACTCATGTCCCCGTCCAGAAACAAACCATAATGAACACGCTGATACTTATTGTGGTGCTGCTGGGACTGAGCACACTCGCGTATCAATACGGGCGCCGAAAGGCCTTATCCGCCGCCGCCGGAAGCTATCACTCGCTGCATTCCCTGCCGTCCTACCACGGTGTGTACATGGCTCTCTGGTGCGGGTTTCCCGCACTACTGATCGTTCTCGTCTGGTTGATGTTTCAGACCAGCCTGATTGAAACGCTCGTCCTGTCTGACCTGGCTGGAGCCACGGCCGCATTGTCCGAAGGCCAAATCAATCTGCTGCTCAGCGACATCCGAAATCTCGCCAGTGGTGACATCACCAGCAAAGAGCCCAACCCCCTCACCCGCGCTGCTGCGGATCGATATATCGAGCTGGAACGTCTCGGCTTTACGCTGATGATTGCTGCCACGCTGGTCCTCACTGCAAGCGGTTTCATACTTGGACAACGAGCGATCGCACCAACCCTGCGGGCGCGGCCAAAGGTTGAACGCATTGTCAGCTGGCTTCTCCTCATTGCTTCAATTGTTGCGATCATCACCACCATCGGCATCGTCATGTCGCTGTTGTTTGAATCCATCCGCTTCTTCGAGCGCGTCTCTGTTTTCGAGTTCATTTTCGGCACCACCTGGAGCCCGCAAACGGCCCTGCGTGCCGATCAGGTGGGTGCCTCCGGCGCATTCGGTGCAGTCCCTGTTTTCGCCGGCACCCTGCTGATCACCCTGATCGCGATGGTCGTCGCGGTTCCGATCGGTCTGATGGCCGCCATCTACATGGCCGAGTATGCGAGCCCGGCGACCCGCGCGGTGGTCAAACCCTTGCTCGAAATACTGGCTGGCATTCCGACCGTCGTCTACGGCTTCTTTGCCGCCCTGACGATCGGTCCTGCCTTGCGCGGCTGGGGGGAATACATTGGTCTGGACGTCGCCTCTGAAAGCGCCCTCGCCGCCGGGCTCGTCATGGGCGTGATGATCATTCCCTTCGTCTCCTCGCTTTCTGACGATGTGATCAACGCCGTGCCCCAGTCCCTGCGCGACGGCTCCTATGCTTTGGGCGCCACCCAGTCGGAAACCATTCGTCAGGTTATTCTGCCGGCCTCACTGCACGGCATTGTTGGCGCGATCCTGCTCGCGGTCAGCCGCGCCATCGGCGAAACCATGATCGTCGTAATGGCTGCCGGATTGTCCGCAAACCTCACCGCAAATCCGCTGGAAGCCGTGACCACCGTGACGGTTCAGATCGTGACCCTGCTGGTCGGCGATCAGGAATTCGACAGCGCCAAAACGCTCGCAGCCTTCGCTCTTGGTTTGGTTCTGTTTCTGGTCACGCTGACCCTCAACATCATCGCGCTGCACGTGGTGAGGAAGTACCGGGAAGAATATGACTGATCTCGCCACTCCGCCCCGGGCAACCTCACGACCGAACCTTTCGACTGCCCGGCTGAAACGCCGTTACCGCGCCGAAACACGCTTCCGCATCTACGGCATTGCGGCCATCGCGACGGCCTTGTTGATGCTCGCCTTCCTGCTCGGATCCATCATCCACAAGGGCGCCGGCGCCTTCATGCAGACCGAGATGTCTTTGTCGGTGCCGCTCAAAGTCGCTGAGCTCGACCCGGAAGGCACACGCGATCCGGTCGTCCTTTCCAAGGCGAATTATCGCAAAATCGTCCGCACCGCCCTGCGCGAGCGTTTTCCGGAGGTCTCGGGACGTAAGAACACACGCGAACTGGCGAAAATCATTTCCTCGGGCTCTGATCTGACATTGCGCAATTTCGTCCTCGAAAATCCGGAGCGGATCGGCTCCGACGCGACCCTGTGGTTCAAGACATCAGCAGACATTGATCAGCTCAGCAAAGGCAACATCCCACGCGATGTTCCCGAAGCCGATCGTCGGGTTAGCGACAAGCAGATTGCCTGGTTTGATCAACTGAACTCCGCCGGAGAGACTCGGTTGTCCTTCAACACCACCTTCTTCACTTCCGGGGATAGCCGTGAGCCTGAACAGGCCGGCGTCTGGGGAGCTGTCGTCGGCACGGCGTTGACTTTGATCGTGACCCTGATCCTCTCCTTCCCAATCGGCGTCATGTCGGCGGTCTATCTGGAAGAGTTCGCCCCAAAGAACCGCTGGACCGACCTGATCGAGGTCAACATCAACAATCTCGCCGCTGTGCCCTCCATCGTCTTCGGACTGCTCGGGCTGGCGGTTTTCCTGAACTTCTTTGGTTTACCGCGATCCGCACCGCTCGTTGGCGGTCTGGTCCTTGCACTCATGACGTTGCCGACGGTGATCATCGCAGCGCGGGCGGCCATGTCTTCTGTGCCACCTTCCATTCGCGAAGCGGCTCTCGGCGTCGGGGCATCCCCATTGCAAACTGTGACCCATCACGTTCTGCCGCTGGCCATGCCCGGCATTCTGACAGGCACCATCATCGGCATGGCGCGCGCGCTCGGCGAAACCGCGCCACTTCTCATGATCGGCATGGTGGCTTTCATCGTGGACATCCCGCGCGGCTTCACCGATGCCGCAACCGTGCTGCCGGTGCAAGTCTTCCTCTGGGCGGACGCGCCCGAACGCGCGTTTGTCGAACGGACATCGGCCGCAATTATGGTCCTCCTGGCATTTCTCATTTTAATGAATCTGGCTGCAGTGCTCCTGCGACGCAAATTCGAACGACGGTGGTAGAATGACAAACGGAATCACAATGACTGACACAGCCATGCCCGAAACCACGGCAACCCAGGCTGCCGAAGACGTCATCAAAATCCACGCAGCTGCCGTCGACGTCTACTACGCGGACAAGCAGGCCCTGATGAGCGTCTCTCTGGACGTGCCAGAAAATCAGGTCACCGCGCTGATCGGCCCGTCTGGCTGTGGCAAGTCGACATTCCTGCGCTGCATCAACCGGATGAACGACACTATTCCGATTTGCCGGGTCGCGGGAACCATCGAGATCGACAGCCAGGATATCTACGATCCCGAAATCGATGTTGTTCAGCTGCGCGCCCGTGTTGGCATGGTGTTCCAGAAACCAAACCCCTTTCCCAAATCGATCTATGAGAATGTTGCCTATGGTCCGCGGATCCACGGCATGGCCCGTGGCAAGGCCGATCTCGATGAAGTGGTGGAAGGCAGTCTTCAGCGTGCCGGCCTGTGGAACGAAGTGAAAGACCGCCTTCAAGAGCCCGGTACCGGACTATCAGGCGGACAGCAACAGCGGCTTTGCATTGCCCGTGCCATCGCAGTGAACCCCGAAGTCATCCTGATGGACGAGCCGTGTTCAGCGCTGGACCCGATCGCGACGGCACGCATCGAGGAGCTGATGGATGAACTGCGTCAGAACTACACAATCGTGATTGTGACTCATTCGATGCAGCAGGCGGCCCGCGTAAGCCAG
>JABJAG010000188.1 GCA_018666195.1 Alphaproteobacteria bacterium | reverse complement strand
GGATTTGGTGCGGGGCGATGAGGCGCCCAGCCTACCGCCACCAAATCTATCGTTGGAAACCGGATCAGCCCCGAAGGGCCAATAGCCGGTTCCACGAACGGGGCGAAATGGTGGCAACGTGAGTTTATGGGGTCGATTTGATACTTTGGGTCCAAGTCGCAGGTAGAGTGTAGAAGCGTGGCAGCGGCAACGAACCATCTTGGGTTAGCGGACGCGTTGGTGTCAGGCCGCGATGTCTACCGGAAATCCCTGGTGAAAGTTCTGGACTGTGTCGTGATGGTGGTCGCGGGGTGCGTGACAACGAATTCGCCGGCACCGGCCCATCAACTGAAGCGGATGATACGCCGCAACCTCTCAACGGATCGACAAACGTCAGTCAAGTGGTCCCCGTCCAAGGTATTGGGGGGGGCGCGATAGTGTTCCCCCGGAGTCCTGAGCACGCTTGCCACCGCCAGTCAGTTAACGTCAGGAGGAAGTCGATGAGTCATCATGAACGACGGAAGACATTTACAGCGCCACTGTGGATTGATAAATTTTCGCACAATTCAGATCGGCGATGCACAGCCGATTTGCCCGATTCATTTGAGACGTTTTGAGCATCATGAAAATCATTGCCTGCAATAGCAATCGACCGCTGGCGGAAGCCATTTCCGCCTATGTCAATCTGCCGCTGACCAAAGCCAGTGTCCGGCGCTTTTCCGACATGGAGGTGTTTGTCGAGATCGAGGAAAACGTTCGAGGTGAGGACGTTTTCGTCATCCAATCGACATCCTATCCGGCGAACGACAATCTCATGGAATTGCTGGTCACGCTGGATGCATTGCGTCGCGGGTCAGCACGTCGAATTACAGCTGTCATTCCATATTTCGGATATGCCCGACAGGACCGGAAAACCGGCCCCCGCACACCAATTTCAGCAAAGCTTGTCGCCAACCTGATCACCCGCGCCGGTGCCGACCGTGTCCTGACACTGGACCTGCATGCAGGCCAGATTCAGGGGTTTTTCGACATCCCCGTGGACAATTTGTTCGCTGGCCCACTGTTCTCCGAGGACATCGGCATGGTCCCGAAAGACGGTGAAACAGTGGTTATTTCCCCTGACGTGGGGGGTGTAGTGCGTGCACGCGGACTCGCCAAACGGCTTGACGCCGACCTTGCTATCATTGATAAGCGCCGCGAACGGGCTGGCGTCTCCGAGGTGATGAACATCATCGGTGATGTCGCCGGGCGACACTGCATACTGATCGACGATATCTGTGATAGCGCCGGAACGTTGTGCAATGCCGCCACAGCGCTGAAGGAGCAAGGCGCCGAATCTGTCTCTGCCTATGTGACACATGGTGTCCTTTCAGGCGGTGCGGTTGGGCGTGTGGCTGCTTCGCCGTTGGAAACTCTGGTGATGACGGACTCGATACAGGCTACCGAAGCGGTGCGTGTAGCGAGCAACATCCGTCAGCTGACTGTTGCACCCCTCCTCGGAGAGGCAATCAACCGCATCAGCAAGGAAGCCTCGGTTTCAAGTCTGTTCAATTGAGTGACGGCGCATTCCGCGCTGAACAAAACCGCACCGATGGTGGCACCCTTGGAGGCATCATCGGGCTTGAGGAGTGAACTATGTCCGATACCGTTGCATTTAGTGCGGAATCGCGCGCGCTGGTAGGCAAGGGGGCCGCCCGCGCAACTCGTAGAAACGGTCGTGTTCCGGCTGTCATCTATGGCGCGAATAAAGACCCTGAACCCATTTCCATCGACCCCGCGCAGCTACGCAGCGCGCGTATGCAGTCCGGCTTTTTTGCTACGCTGTTTGATATCGAAGTCGAAGGAAACAACCAGCAGGTCCTGTGCCGCGATCTGCAACTGCACCCGATCACTGATCGACCGATGCATGCTGACTTCCTGCGCGTCACCGAATCCACGCGCCTGAATGTCGAAATTCCTGTGACCTTCGAAAACGAGACAGAATCCCCGGGCCTGAAGGGCGGCGGTGTTCTTAACGTAGTTCGTCATGTGGTCGAGGTGATGTGCCGTGCCGGTGCCATTCCGAACGATATCGTGGTTGATCTGACAGGTCGTGAGGTCGGTGACAGTATCCATATTTCCGAAATCACGCTGCCCAATGACGTCAAACCCACCATCGATCGAGACTTCACGATCGCTACGATTGCTGCGCCGACTGTTGCGATTGTCGAAGATGAAGTCACTGAAGGTGAAGAAGGCGAAGAGGGCGAAGACGGTGAAGCCACTGACGAAGGTGGCGCTGATGACGAGGGTGGCGACGGTAACAACTAAGCCTCCCGCAGGCGGACCAACACGCTATGCGACTGGTTGTGGGTCTCGGTAATCCGGGACCAAAATACAAAAACAACCGACACAATATCGGCTTCATGGCGGCGGACGAAATCGTCCGCCGCCATGGGCTTTCTGCGTCCCGTTCCAAGTTTCAGGGGGACATCAGCGAAGGCGACATTGCAGGTGAAAAAGTCCTCGTTCTGAAACCAGCCACATTCATGAATGAATCCGGCCGGTCCGTGGGGGAAGCCTTGCGCTTCTACAAACTTTCCGCTGAAGACGTGATCGTTATCTATGACGAGATCGATCTGGCAGCGGCAAAAGTCCGTGTCAAACAGGGCGGCGGTCATGCCGGCCATAATGGTTTGCGCAGCATTGATGCCCATCTGAACGACAAAAACTACTGGCGCGTGCGCCTGGGGATCGGCCACCCCGGTGAGAAATCACAAGTTAGCAATCATGTGCTGGGAGATTTCTCCAAGCAGGATCGAACCTGGGTTGAACGAGAATTGTCTGTCGTCGCAGATGAGTTGCCACTGCTTCTCGGTGGGCAAGCCAATGACTTCACCAGTCGGGTTGCCATGGCAACTCAGGGTCAGCCCCAGAGCACAACTTCAGAGGTCTCCGCCAAACCGGAAACCACGAAAACCAACACCCGGCCTGCTTCGAAAGAAGCATCGGAAACAGCACTCGGACACGCGCTATCACGCGCGATGAATCGGTTGCGGGGACGCGAGTAACATGGGTTTTAATTGCGGTATTGTCGGACTTCCAAATGTTGGAAAGTCCACTCTTTTCAATGCGTTGACGGCGACAGCCCAAGCCGAAGCAGCGAATTATCCGTTCTGCACGATCGAACCAAATTCGGGTCGTGTTGCAGTACCAGACCCTCGTCTGGGAGAACTTGCGACCATAGCCAGTTCGGTCAAAGTTGTTCCAACCTATCTGGAGTTTGTCGACATTGCTGGCCTTGTGCGAGGCGCAAGCAAGGGCGAAGGCCTGGGTAACAAATTCCTCTCCCATATCCGCGAAGTGGATGCGATCTGTCATGTCCTGCGCTGTTTCGACGGAGGAGAAGTTACCCATGTCGAAGGCAGCATCGATCCTGTCCGAGATGCGGAAATCGTTGAAACAGAGCTGCTACTGGCAGATCTGGAATCCATGGAGCGGCGCCTCGATACGGCCGAAAAACGCGCCAAAGGAGGCGACAAGGAAGCCCGCGCGCAATTGGAAGTCCTTGAAGCTGTCGTTGCCGTTCTGCGTGAAGGTCAACCGGCGCGCACAGCAGAGATCACAGACGACCAGCAGGCAGATTTCCGATTGTTACAGCTGATCACGGGCAAGCCCGTTCTCTATATCTGCAATGTCGACGAAGATTCGGCTGCCAACGGCAACGATCACACTCGAGCCGTTGAAAAAATGGCCACCGAATGTGGAGCAGCAGCGGTGGTTGTATCTGCCGAGATTGAAGCTGAAGTTGCGCAACTTGATGATCTTGAAGAGCGTCTGGAATTCCTTGAAGGTCTGGGTCTCGATGAAACCGGCCTCTCCCGCGTCATCCGAGCGGGATACGAGCTTCTTGATCTCATTACTTTTTTCACGTGCGGCCCCAAAGAAACCCGCGCCTGGACTGTCGCACAGGGTGCCACCGCCCCAGAAGCCGCAGGCCGGATTCACAGTGACTTCCAGAAAGGCTTTATTCGCGCCGAAACGATTGCCTATGCCGATTATCTGAAACATTCGGGTGAACAGGGTGCAAAGGATGCCGGGCGCATGCGTCAGGAAGGTAAAGACTACATCACGAAAGACGGCGACGTGATGCTGTTTCGCTTCAACGTCTAGGTCTACGATCAACGCGAACCAACAAATTCGACTTGGGAGGAAAAATCATGGGTACGGATCTGAAACTTACGGCCGCAGATGGTCATTCACTCGACGCTTATCGCGCCGAACCGGACGGCGCGGCACGTGGCGGGGTTGTCATCATCCAGGAAATCTTCGGCGTGAATGATGACATTCGCGAAACTGTCGATAACTTCGCCAAGCAAGGCTACCTGGCCATCGCCCCGGCCCTGTTTGACCGGCATGAGCGCGATGCAGTGCTAGAGTTCAATGAGGACGGCATGGCCAAGGGTCGGGCGCTCAAAGGTGCGCTGGACTGGGATGATGTGGTCAACGACGTAAACGCTGCCATCGCGGAAATCGAAGGCGCAGGTAAAATCGGCGTGGTCGGCTTCTGCATGGGTGGATCCGTGGCCTGGTTTGCTGCGGCCAAGTCCCCCGTTTCTGCAGCCGTTTGCTACTACGGCGGCGATATCCTGGCGCATGAAACCATGGCTCCCAACTGCCCGGTGATGTTCCACTGGGGTGCTGAGGATCACGGTATTCCGCTGGATGGCGTGCACAAGGTCGAAGCAGCCAATCCGGGCATCCCCAGCTTCATCTACGACGGCGCAGGACACGGTTTCAGCTGTTCGCGGCGCGGCTCTTACCATAAGGAAGCCGCCGGCACTGCGATGGGCCGTACTCTTGAATTCCTGTCAGAGAATATCGGCTGATTGCCGACAGAAGTCAGACGTTACGCGCGAATTGAGCGGGCGGCCTAAAACCGTCCGCTCAGTCGCTTTCACCTTCTGCAAAGACCAGAAAGGTGCCACAAGCCTCTTCAGACGACACGATAACAGCACCCGTGCTGTCACGCTCAAACGCCACCTGCTGCCCCGTCAGATACATCGCCGTGACCTGCGGGTCGGCGACCGATAAAGTCAATGCAGCAAGTCGCGGCAGCCCCAGACTGGCATCAATATTCTTGTCGTAGTGCCGCTCTGGAAACGTCTTGGGCGTCACAAACCAAAGCTCGTCCTGACCAGTATCAACCGTGATATTGCCCTTGCGCTCGTCGCCGGATACGGCATCTTCCCCAAACAATCGAACATAGGCTTCACGCACGCCCGAAAGGCTTTCCATGACGATCGTCACCTCGGTGATGCCATTGGCGCCATTGGGATGAGAGAGCCAGCTTGGCTGCCGCAGCTTTTCCGGCGTCAGGTGTTCACATGCGAAGGTCTTCAAACCCGGAGTCAAATCAGGCGGCAGGTGAATATTGTTAAATTGAAGGGTCTTATCTCCCCCCTCGCCTTCGAGAAGACGTTGAAGCTTCTCCGGCTCTACAGCATCGATTCCCTGCTGCAACAACCATTGATGAGACGCGCGTGCATCCTTCGTCGCGAGAGCGACATTCAGTAGCCCCTCACCGGTTTCGAGAAACTTATCAAGGCCGTGGATATACTGGGTCGGATCAATTACGCCCAGCAATTCGACATAGTCGTGCTCGAACATGATGGTGTAGTTGCCGGTCCCCCAGCCGATGTGCCGCCCACGCGGCGACGTCGTAAACCCCAATCGCTCGAAACTCGCGCGCGCTTGTTCCAGATCAGCCACGCCTATCAAGGCATGATCAATCCCGGCAATTGGCCCTTCGACCATGTTCTGGCTGCCACTGGCATCCGACATAACTCTCAACTCCCCGCATGATCGACCAGGGTGCGGATAGCACCGGATCGCTCTTGCCTGAACTATTAATTCAACGTGGCTGGTAAAAAACAAGCCCAGGTTGGGCTTGACGTCTGTTTTAGCTCAGTACCCGCCCGGCAACGGCCTGCAGTCGCTCGGCAACTCCCGGATCGTGCGCATCTGGCGACGTGATCAGCGCGTTGTCGAGACTTGTATGGCAGCCCTGCGTACAGACATGATCACGCCCCGACAGCTTAGGGGTTAGCGCGCGAACCAACGCACGTCCACGATCTGCATTCTCGAACAGCACCTTGATAACCTGTTCGACAGTGACTGCATCATGATCGTCATGCCAGCAGTCAAAATCCGTCACCATTGCAACTGTCGCGTAGCAAATCTCTGCTTCCCGCGCGAGCTTGGCTTCCGGCATGTTGGTCATCCCGATTACCGAACAGCCCCAGGAACGATAAAGCTCCGATTCTGCCCGGCTGGAAAACTGCGGCCCCTCCATAACCAGATAGGTCCCGCCACGCACCACTTCGATGCCAGCCTCGGTAGCTGCAGCAGCCAGATGATCTCCCAGACGACCACACACGGGATCAGCCATGGACACGTGCGCGACCAGACCTCTCTCAAAGAACGATTTCACCCGCGCAAAAGTCCGGTCAATAAACTGATCGACAATCACGAATGTCCCCGGCGGCAGATCCTCTCTCAGGGACCCTACAGCCGAGAGTGAGAGAATCTCGGTCACACCGGCGCGCTTCATCGCGTCAATATTCGCGCGAAAATTCAACTCAGACGGAGGCACTCTATGTCCACGCCCATGACGCGGCAGAAAGACGATCTGCTGACCATCGAGACGACCGAACATCAACTCATCGGAAGGTGTACCAAAAGGCGTGTTGACCGCCTCCCAGCGCACATCGCTGAGACCTTCAATATCGTAGATCCCACTGCCACCGATGATACCGAGCACCGGTGGAAGTGAGGTGTGGTTCGCGACCATTTGCCCACGTCCTACTGGGAACGCGGCAACAGCTCGAGCATTTCAGCAGCGCGAGCCGGCTCGACCGGCTCGGCATCAAGCTCACGCATGATCCGAACGGCTTTCTCGACCAGCTGTGCGTTGCTCGCAAAGACGCCTTTTTCGAGATACAGATTATCTTCCAGACCAACACGGACATGGCCGCCATTGTTCACGGCTTCGGCGACAATCTTGAATTCTGACCGGCTGATGCCAAACGCTGCCCAGTTGGCGTCACGCGGCAGCATACTCTCCATCACCTGCAGCATCTGAGGTGTGGCCGGTGATCCCCAGGGAATACCCAGGCAAAGCTGGAACAGAGCCGGGCTTTCGATCAGGCCTTTGTCGATCAGATCGATGGCGAACCGGATATGACCGGGCTCAAACACCTCGATCTCCGGCTTCACACCTGCATCCTTGATCATGGCTGCCATCTTGCGCAGATGGGCTGGCGTGTTCATGAACACGGCCTCACCAAAATTCATCGTTCCACAATCGAGTGTGCAGATATCCGGACGCAATTCGAGAACGTGACGCAGCCGAATTTCCGGGGTCGTCAGCGTGGATTCATCATTGCCCATCATTGGGTTGTCGTCGCTGGGAATGAACCGTGCGCCCTCGCCCGTTGTCAGGTTGATCAGGATATCGCAATCAGCATCGCGGATACGTTCCACCACTTCCCGGAAATAGGCCGGATTGCCCGAACGGGAGCCATCGGGCTCACGCACATGGATATGCGCCACTGCCGCGCCTGCGGCACGGGACTCAATCGCCTCACGCGCAATCTGCTCGGGCGTAATCGGAAAGTTCGGATGATTCTGAAAATTCATGTGCCCGCCTGTCAGCGCGGCAGTCACGATTGTTTCGGTCGCCATGTATCCCTCCCGGATATTTCTGGTCATTTTTGATGTTGGCACCAGTCTAACGAATAGCTGGGGCTATGCTTATGAAAAAGGCCGCTTGCTGTGCTGCAAGCGGCCTGATTCGAAAATAGTGTGTCATCAGTGGTCGAGGTTGGACCACATCTTCCGCTTGGCAGCATACAGGATGGCGCTGAGAATGATCAGGAAGAGGACAACCTTGAAGCCCATCTTCTTGCGCTGCTCCATCTCGGGCTCGGCCGCCCATTGCATGAAATTCACGACATCCCAGGCCATCTGATCAACAGATGCCACGGTCCCATCCGAGTATTCCACACCGTCCTCCGCCAGAGGTGCCGGCATGGCGATCAATTCGCCCGGAAAGAACGGATTGTAGCTCAACCCATTGGGAACATCCTTGCCAACCGGTGCATCCTCATAACCGCTGAGAAGCGCATAGATGTAATTAGCGCCCCCCGCATGAGCCTTCACCTGCAACGACAGATCCGGCGGCAGCGCGCCATTGTTCGAGGCCTGAGCTGCTTCATTGTTCGGGAATGGCGACACGAAGGCGTCGGATGCGATCGCGGGACGTTCGAACATCTCGCCTTCATCATTCGGGCCGTCCGTTACGTCATAATCAGCGGCGATTGCCTTGATTTCGGCTTCGGTAAAACCGAGGTCGGACAGATTACGATAAGCCACCTGCTTCAGGCTGTGACACCCCGAACAGACTTCCAGATAGACCTGCAGGCCACGCTGAGCTGATGCCTTGTCGACCGTTCCGAAGATGCCCTCGAAGTGCCAGTCTTGCTCTTCAGCATGCTTGGCATCACCCGCAGCGAAGGCCGAGGTTGAAACAAGTGCCGCGGCTGCGATCAGACCAGTGGCCGCCGCTGCGCGGCGAAGATTGCAAACGATACCCATTATGCCTTCTCCATCGGCTTGGCAGTTGCGGCCGCACCCGATGTGCCGCCGCCCAGCACCGCTTCAGAAATACTCTTCGGCAGTGGTTTCGGTCGCTCGAATATGCCGAGCAGAGGCAACAAAATCAGGAAGTGGAAGAAATACCAGAAGGTCGTGATGTATCCGAGATGGATAATCTTGAACCACGCAGCACCCGCGAATACAGCATCATCCGTCGGCTTGCCGCCGACATAACCCAGGATGATGCAGTCCAGCAGCAGGATCCAGAAGAACCACTTATACATCGGACGGAACTTGGCGCTGCGGACCGGCGACTTGTCGAGCCACGGAAGAATGAACAGCACACCGATGGCACCGAACATCGCAAGCACGCCTGCGAGCTTGGCATCGATAAACCAGATGTTGAAATCAATTGACCGCAGGATCGCGAAGAACGGCAGGAAATACCATTCCGGCACGATATGCGCAGGCGTGACCAAAGGTGCCGCCTCCAGGTAGTTCTCTGGTTCACCAAAGAAGTTTGGTGCGAAGAAAACAAAGGCTGCCATGATGGTGACGAACACCGCCAGACCGACGCTATCCTTCATCGTGTAGTACGGGTGGAACGGCACTGTGTCCTGCGGGCCCTTGGGGTCCACACCGAGCGGATTGTTCGACCCGGTCACATGCAACGCAATCACATGCAGGATTACCACCCCAAAGATCAGGAACGGGAAGAGATAATGCAGCGCGAAGAAGCGGTTCAGTGTCGGATTGTCCACCGAGAACCCACCCCAGAGCAACGTGACAATGCTGTCACCCACCAGTGGGATCGCCGAGAACAGGTTGGTGATCACCGTGGCGCCCCAGAAGCTCATCTGGCCCCAGGGCAACACATAGCCCATGAAGGCTGTGGCCATCATCAGCAGCAGGATCACTACACCTAGCATCCACAGCAATTCACGCGGGCCCTTGTAGGACCCGTAATACATGCCACGGAACATATGAATGTAGACGGCGATAAAGAAGAACGTCGCGCCGTTGGCGTGCAGGTAGCGCAGCAGCCAGCCGAAGTTCACATCGCGCATGATGCGTTCGACAGAATCGAAAGCCAGCCCGGTATGCGGCGTGTACTGCATCGCAAGGAAGATCCCGGTCATGATCATCAAAACTAGCATGAAGGTCAGGATCGCGCCGAAGTTCCAGAACCAGTTGAAGTTCTTGGGTGCCTCGAACTCGGCATATTCCTTTTGCATATAGGAGAAGATCGGCAGGCGACTGTCGATCCATTTGACGAGGCCGCTTCCTGTGCCCCCGGTCTGATTCGTTCCGGCGCTCATGTCTGGCCTCAACCGATCTTGATATTGGTGTCGTTCAGGAATTCATACGGCGGAACCGGCAGGTTCAGCGGTGCCGGACCTTGGCGAATGCGTCCCGATGTATCGTAGTGCGAACTGTGACAAGGGCAGAACCAGCCGCCCCAATCGCCGCGCTGCTCTGAAGGTTTCTGACCCTTCGGCACACAGCCGAGATGGGTGCAGACCCCCACAACCACCAGCCATTCAGGCTGTATCACGCGATCTGCGTCGGTCTGCGGGTCGCGCAAATCACCCAAATCAGTGGATTCAGCTTCGGAAATGGCCTTCGGCGTACGGCGGTCGATAAAGACCGGCTTGCCCTGCCATTTGACCGTCACGCGCTGACCGTTTTCGATCTGCGAGATATCAACCTCGGTGGTCGACAGCGCCAGCACATCGGCCGACGGGTTCATCGAACTGATGAACGGCCACAAAGCCGCCCCGAGACCGACAGCGCCGAACGCGCCAGCTGAGAGATAGAGGAAATCGCGGCGGGAACCGTCGTGATCCTGAGTATCATCGCTCATGAGCAATTGTCCTTGGTTCGACGCTGCAGCGTCGCAGGTATACAAAACGTACAAAAGAGTGCCCGAGGCGTATGAGATTTCCCGGTTTCCAGCAATGTGACACCGTGCCGCAATCAGCGGCCTCATCATGTCACCATGCAATACGCGAAACCGTCAGAATACCCCCAGGAACCCTTGTGCGCCCTTTACTTCGACCGGATATAATCGAAGTGCCGACCGTTTGCCAAGCCCGCTTTGGGGAGCAATTTCTCCTTCCTGGCCCCTACCCCAACCCTTGCCGGACACCTCAATCATGCGCATTGCCCTCTATCAGCCCGACATACCGCAGAATGCGGGCGCCACATTTCGCCTTGCAGCCTGCATGGGACTACCTGTCGACGTGATCGAGCCGACCGGTTTCGTCATGAGTGATGCCAATCTGCGACGCGCCGGGATGGACTATCTCGATAAGGTAGAGATCACCCGACACATCTCCTGGGATACCTATCTGGCGGTGACACCGCCGGCCCGGCTGGTCCTGCTCACCACGGCAGCGACACAACGGCACGTTGACTTCACCTTCGATGCCAACGATACGCTGATGGTCGGTCGCGAAAGCATCGGCGTGCCCGAAGACATCCACAATCGGGCGGATGTGCGTTTGCGGGTTCCCATGCACTCCGAGACCCGTTCGCTCAATGTGGTGACCGCCCTGACATTCGTGGTGGGTGAAGCGCTCCGCCAGACGGACGGGTATCCGCAGAGTTAAATGGCAGAGTTAGAAAGAGCAGGCGCACAGATGTCGGACGAAACAAGAAAACAGGCCGCGGCAGACTGGTTTGCCGAATTGCGCGATCAGATATGCGCCGCCTTCGAAGCAATTGAGGATGACCACACAGGCGCCATGCAAGATTCCAGCCCCGGTCGTTTCGAGCGTTCCACTTGGACACGGCCCGACGAAGGCGGTGCCCCGGGTGGGGGCGGCGAGATGTCGATCATGCGCGGACGCGTGTTCGAAAAGGTCGGCGTCAATATCTCGCGGGTCGAGGGTACCTTTTCCGAAGAGTTCCGCGCACGCATCCCCGGCGCTGAAGAGAATGGCAAGTTCTGGGCCGCCGGGGTCTCTCTGGTGGCACATTTGCAGTCCCCGCTGGTGCCCGCGGTCCACATGAACACCCGCCACATTGTGACATCCAAGGGCTGGTTCGGCGGTGGCGCCGACCTCACGCCAATGACACCGGACGACAACGACACGCAGGCTTTCCATGCAGCACTGCAGGAGGCCTGCGATACGCACGACCCGGCCTACTACGAGAAGTTCAAGGCATGGTGCGACGAGTACTTCTTCCTGCCCCATCGCAACGAAGCGCGTGGCGTAGGCGGGATTTTCTTCGACTATGTCGACACGGATAACTGGGATGCCGATTTCGCCTTTACCCGCGATATCGGTCTCGCGTTTCTGGACATCTACCCCAAGCTCGTCCGCCGCCACATGGACAAAGCCTGGACCGCCGAACAGCGGTCACATCAGCTGCAACGTCGTGGCCGCTACGTCGAGTTCAACCTGCTTTATGACCGGGGTACCCAGTTCGGCCTGAAGACCGGCGGCAATGTTGAAGCGATCCTGATGTCCATGCCGCCTGAAGTTACCTGGCCTTAAAATCGGATCATCCACGCAATGTGGGAGTTTGTCCCACGTTCATCCTGATATAAGTTCTTTGCGAAATGCGCCGGATCAAGAATTTCGACACGCAGAGAGAATTGGAAGCATCTATGAAATCCCTAACCCTCCGTTTGCTGGCACCACTCCTCGCCTTTGGCCTTCTGGCCAGCGCGCACACAGCACAAGCCGAAAACCTCCCGATCAGCGCCTTCTATGGCCACTTCCAGGGTTCCGGTGTCGCCGAAAACAGCGACAGCCTGTATTTCGGTGTCACGGTCCGCGACCTGGATGTCCGGATCAGCCCGGAAGCGCCGGGGTTCTATGTGGAATGGACAAGCGTCATCCGCAGTGGCGGTGACCCGAACAATCCTGACGTTCGCAAACGCACCCAGCGCATGTCCTTTTTGCCATCCAGGAAACCGGGTGTGTTCAACGCAGTGGGCGCGCAGGATCCACGCAGCCCAGAGGGACTGGGTTGGACAAGCATCAATGAACGAACTTTGACGGTTCATGTGATGCGGATCACTGCCACAGGCGGATATGTCATCCAGACCTATGACCGGACACTTGAAGGCACCGGAATGCGCCTCAAATTCACCAACGTGTCCAATGGCGAACCAAAGCGGCAGGTTGATGCCCGGCTCGTCAAGGTCGGTAACTAGAACCCGAAAGGCAAAAGTTTAATGACACCGGGATTCCCGATCCGCGCGTTCATCGTTGCGGCAACGTTGCTCGTTATCAATCAGGGTACTGCCCAGGCCAACGAGTTGGTCGAAAAATTCTTTGGCTCCTATGTCGGATCCGGCACAGCCGATATTCTGCACACGAAGCAAAAAGAAGTTCGTGATCTCGACGTCACTGTCGAGAGCTTCAAGGAAGATGGTTTCACGTTGAAATGGATAACTGTCATCCGCGGTGCCGATGGCGACCGTACTGGTGCTGACGTGAAACGCCGCGAGGTCGAAGAACACTTCGCACCGGTCAAGGACAGGGAAAGCCTGTACGTGCTAGCGTCCGAAGGTGGCTTGTTTCACAAATCAGAACTTCCAAATCCGTTGCTGGGAGAGGCCGTTCGCTGGGCAGCCGTCGAAGGCAACGACATGACGGTCTATTCGCTGGCCATCAGTGAGAGCGGCGGATCTGAACTACAAGTCTACCGCCGCACGCTGACCGCAAAGGGTATGGACATCAAATTCATGCGTCTGCAGGACGAATCAATTCAAGTGCGCATGCAGGGTACTTTGGTCCGCACGAAATAGGCTGTATCGACGCGCAAACCCGTTCATCATGATCCCATGAACATCAAACCATCCGAATGGACCGTGCTTGGCGTCACAGTGGGGTACATCGCCGTTTTCAGCGCGATCTTCCTGTCCAGCGGCAACAATGAGTTCCTCTGGTATGTGATCACCTTGCTGATTCTTGTCGGCCTCGTTGCGCTTGGCCAAAGGACAGCGAAGTTTCCCGCCGTAATCCTCTGGTCCCTCTCTCTCTGGGGCCTGATCCACATGGCAGGCGGTGGCGTGCCTGTTGCTGACAGCGTGCTCTATGCGCATGTGGTCCTGCCTGTATACGCAGCGGGAGAGTTTGTTTTTCTTCGCTACGATCAGATCGTTCATTTCTATGGGTTCGGCATCACGGCATGGGTGCTCTGGCATCTGCTGCAGCGCAATTTTCCGGCCCTGCATGGCACAACAAGCCTGCTCGTATTCCCAGTTCTGGGCGCCATGGGCCTGGGCGCAGTTAACGAAATTATCGAATTCATCGCCGTCGTTGTGTTTCCGAATACGAATGTCGGTGGCTATGTAAACACGGCGCTCGACCTTGTGTTCAATGCGTCCGGTGCAATCATGGCGATGGTTCTGATCAAACTGTTCATCAAGCCAGGTAAATAATTTTTAGTCCTTAGGCGGTGACCGGCGTAAAGCCTTCGTCCGGCCGCGCTTTTCCTTCGACTGCAACCGCCGTTCCTTTGATGCCCTGGTTGGTCGCGTCGGTCTGCGTTTGCGCGGCGCGACCAAGGCGCGTTTGAGCAGGTCCAGCAACCGCGTGCGAGCATCAGCCCGATTGCGATCCTGAGTCCGGAAGCGTTCAGCGCGCAGCACCAGAACACCGTCATTCGTCAGACGTGTTCCTGCGAGCTTGCGCAATCGGGCTTTCACATCGAGAGGCAGACAGATCGATGCATCAACATCAAACCGCAACTCGACCGCCGTCGAGACCTTGTTGACGTTCTGACCACCCGGTCCACTGGACCGCACAAACCGTTCCTCAAGTTCGTTCTCAGTCACAAAGACGCTGTGACTGACGCGAAGGCCTACAGATTCAACCATCTGCCTGTCCATTCATCAGGCAGACGGATGCGCCGCAGCCCATTTTTCGGCGAAGGCGCGATAGTCGTTGGGGGGGCGTCCGAGGATCATGCCGAGCACTTTCCCGTTGCCTCCGGGCAAGCCAAACTGGTCGTAGTGCCCGCACATTTTGACGAAGCCCTTGATGGCATAGTCGCCCTCCCCGCGCTTTTCGGCGGCATCGATCCATATCTGGATATCGGCCTTTTCGGCGCGGATGTCCCGACCCGTGACATCGGCAAAGACCTTAGCCATCCCGGCATGGCTAAGAGGTCTGGGACTGCACATCTCGAAAGCACCACCAGTCCAGCCATCTTCGGTCAGCATGATCGCTGCAGCCTCCCCAACATCGTCGAGGTCGACAACACTCAAGGGAATGTCGACGCTGTAGAACCGGCGATAGATACCGGTCTCCAGAATTGTCGGCCATTCGAGGCCGATATTCTGCATGTACATCGTCGGAGACAGAATCGTATCGGGCACCAAAGACTCGATCAAATACTCCTCGACCCGCAATTTTTCCCAATGGTGCAGCAATTGTCGACACATCGGATGCACAAGCGAATGGAACGCGAATTGCGAGACTCCTTCGACCTTCGCAGCATCGATCAGACGGGCACCAATCTCAAACTCATCGCCCTGAAAACGGGGACCAATGTGATAAACCTTGTCCACCCCGGCAAGCGCGGTCTTGATATCCGCATCGGAGCGAAAATCCCCGAGAACCACGTCCCTGGCACCCGCCGCCCTGCAGCGTTCGGCACCTTCTTCACTCCGCCCGAGAATACGTACATCAGCGCCTCGGGCCGCAAGTTGACGCAGGATCGAAAGCCCCGTCGGCCCGGCAGCTCCTGTCATCAGAATCATTATACATCTCTCTTTGTGTACGTCCCCAAACGGACGGTTATACGTTCCAAAAGCCTATGTGATTGTGGCATAACAGCGTCGGGGCGGGCTTATCAAGTTTGGGTACAAAGAGCCGACATCCTTTGCGGAGGACGATCTTGAGTATTGTTTCATCGGGGCAGATCGACGCCATCACCGGCGACGGTCGCAAACAAAACATCGTTGTATACGGTCTGACATTTCTGCTCTGGCCTGCCATCCTGTCCAGCTGCATATTTGCCACATCATTTGGCATCCAAACCGAACACGCAGCGACCTACTTCAACATCACCTATCTCTGTCTGGCGCTAACCCTATTTACGCTGGAACGCGCCCTTCCACATGAGCGCGAATGGCTCAAAAATGACGGGCAGATGCCCGCAGATCTGGCACACACTCTGCTAAGCAAGGGTTTTGTCCAGGTGCTTGTCGTTGTGGGTGTGACAATCGGCATTGCCGAGGCAGCAGCATCCAAGGGCGGTGGATTGTGGCCCACCCATTGGCCAATGATGCTGCAGGTAATTTTCGGCCTGCTGATTGCGGAAACCGGCATGTATGCCGCGCATCGTATCGCACATGAATGGGCGCCTCTCTGGCGTTTCCACGCGGTCCATCACAGCGCGCCCCGGCTGTGGTTTTTCAATACCGGGCGTTTCCACGTCGTCGACACAGTGACGAGTATCCTGCTGAGCCAGCCACTGCTGTTTCTGGCCGGTGCGCCGTCAGACGTCTTTATCTGGGTGACTTCAATCACCGCATTCATCGGAATGCTGACGCATTGCAATATCGAGATGCGTTTCGGGCCGCTGAATTATGTGTTCAACACTCCCGCCGTTCATCGCTGGCATCATTCGCGTAATCCCGCAGAGGGCAACAGCAATTACGGCGAGAACCTGATGCTCTACGATGTGTTGCTGAAGACCTTCTATTGCCCGAAACGACGCCCGCCGACCAATATTGGAATCGATGGACCGATGCCAACGAAATTCCTCGGTCAGGTTGCTCAGCCATTCCGGCGAAATCAGATGGCAGCCCCCCTCGATCACACAAACGCAGACGGTGAATGAAACCCGTTCTATTTTGCGTCGTGAAAAATAATCCCAAGCGTGGTGCGTGAACCGCCCCGCACGCGACTAACCCCATGACGCATCGTGGCCCGGTAAACGCTGCGCTTTCCTTGCACCGGCCGCGAGCGCACCGGGAAAATCACACAATCACCGACCGATAGCGGCACCACATCCACCCGACTTTGCTGACGCGGTCGCTGTTCGGTCAGGACGAACTCACCGCCGCTGAAGTCCTCTTCCGGACGAGACAACAGAATTGTTGCCTGCAACGGGAAGACATGATCCCCATAGAGATCCTGATGCAGGCGGTTGTGGTCGCCAGGTCCATATCGCAGCAGCAGCGGCGTGGGCTTCGTCTGACCTGCGCGATGGCAGGTTTCCAGATAGGTCGCGTGATCTTCAGGAAACCGGTCCGCGATGTTCAGGCTCGCATTCCAGTCATTCGCGATCGCCGCCAATGGGGGATACATCGCAACACGCATGCGCGTGATGATTTCGGGCAACGGGTAAGACAGGTATTTGTATTCTCCCTGACCATAACCGTGATGTTCCATCACAACTCGACTGCGAAATCCGTCGGCATTGTCATAGGACCCAGCCAGTTTGCGGCATTGCAGGCTGGTCAAAACGCCATCCAGCACCGCATGTCCGCGGGCACTCAGAGCCGCTGCAAGCGAACCTGCATCGATCCCGTTCAGTATCCTATCCAATCGTGCATCGGTCATGCTGTCAGTTCATCGATCTGCAGCGCAATCACCACCCGATTCTTGCGCTATTTGTCGGCCGATTATGCGTGCTTACGTTCACGTCCATGCAACATCCAGGCAAAGGCCAGAACCTGAAGCACGAGCGCCACACCAAACGCAGCCTGATACCCGACCTGCGCGTACCCATCATCGGCGGTCGCGGGCCAAAGGTTGATGACCTCCCCCATACCCCATTGCAGGACAAAGGCAGTCGCGAAGATCAGCAAATTCTGTGCGGTGCTCGCCCGGCCGGCCAGTTCGGTGGAGAAGGTTTGCGCCAGTACCGAAAATGACAGCACGCCAGTCGCCCCCACCGCGCCAAACAGGAACCACAGAGGAAGCGGGAACGCAGTCCATTCCAACAATACAAAGACCTGAACAATGATGAAGGCTCCCATGCCAAAGCCAGCCACGATGATCGGTGCGACCCCACGCCGGACAAGCCGGTCCGCAGCAAAACCGATACCCAGGTTTCCGACCACAAACCCGCCAGCAGCGGCCAGCAAGACAAAACTGACAGCCTGCGAATTCAGTCCGGCCACATCGCGCAGCCAAGGCCCGGCCCACAAAGTCTGGATCGCCAGAAAACCACCTTGTGAAAACGCAGCCAGCGGCGCGATCCGCCAGAAGGCCCGGCTTGTAAAAATCCGACGCAGACCACCAATCCGTACCGACATGGGTTCCGAGGAACCAGCACGAACACGCTCGGGAACGATGAACCAGATGGCTCCTGCCACGACCGCCGTCGCAATCGAAAGTGCGATGAAGCCGTAGCGCCAGCCAACCTCAGACACCAGTGCCTCAGTCGGAGCTGTTGCCACCATCGCGCCCAGGCCACCAAAAGCCACGATCAGCCCGTTCATCAACGGCAGGCGATCAATCGGGAACCATTCACTCATCGCCTTGAACGACCCCATCAGACAGGCGGCGACGCCCAGCCCGATCAAACCGCGTCCGATCACCAGCCCCCACAGCCCATCGCCGAAGGCAAATAACAGTGCTCCAACGGCGGCGATCACCAACAGCACGGTTTCCACCCGCCGAGGACCATGGCTGTCCAGATAGACTCCGATGGGAATTTGTGCGGCGGCAAAGGTCACAAAATAGGC
The DNA here is from genome assembly GCA_018666195.1 of Alphaproteobacteria bacterium. Classification (GTDB taxonomy): domain Bacteria; phylum Pseudomonadota; class Alphaproteobacteria; order UBA6615; family UBA6615; genus JABJAG01. The sequence goes on along the minus strand of JABJAG010000188.1, from coordinate 10,382 downwards.
GCTGCTCAGCATACCCAATTGCCCCGCAGAAAGACCAACTTCCATAGCCAGATCGGGACCAATAACCGCATTCACGGTGCGATACAGATAGGAGAAAAAATAACCGAGTGCGAAAGGCAGGAAGATGACGCCCATCATGCGCGGCAGCGACAACTCCCGTGAACGCGTCGGGCTCGCATTGGAGGATGTCATGATGGCGGGCTCTATCGTCCCTGAAACTTTGGTTTTTCGCGCGCCTTGAACGCGTTGTAACCAGCCATGTAGTCCTCGCTATCCGCGTAATCGAACTGCGCTTCAAGCTCAGCACGACTCAACGGACGAGGATCAGAGAGACGTTCCAGAGCCGCGCGGTGGAACCGGTGCGACAAGGGTGCACCGTCGGCAATACGACGCGCGGCCTTCATCACCTCTTCTTCGAGATCAGCATCCGGCACGACACGCGTAAGCAGGTTCTTTGACGCAGCTTCATCGGCGGCAATGATCCGGCCTTCCAACAGGATTTCGGCGGCAACAGCCCGTCCACCGGCATCGACTAGGTACTGGACCAGATGGTAGCCCAGAAACAGTCCGATGTTTTTCGCCGGCACCCCGAAGCGCCCGGATTCACCCGAGATACGCAGGTCCGCGGCCAGGGCCAACTCGAAACCACCGCCAATGCAAAAACCGTGGATCATTGCGATGACCGGAAGGCGGGAATTTCGCACAGCCAGAAACGCGCGGTCGGTTGCCTTCTCATACGCTTTCACTTTGCGGCGGTCGGACCTTTCAGTCTCAAAGTTTGTGATGTCTGCACCGGCGCAGAATGCCTCTTCGCCTGCACCACGCAGGACAATGCAGCGCAAATCACCGTCTTCACCGAGTGCCTCGATCGTATCGCCGACGGCGATCCAGTCTTCCTGGCGCAGAGCATTGCGCTTTTCGGTGCGATGGATGGAGACGATCGCGATGTCTTCGCGACATTCAACCTGAACCGTATCAATCATGGTGTTCTCTTTGTTCCGCTTGATTGGCGAGTATCCTGCAAAACCCCTGCAAGTGCGAGGCTATCAGGTACAGGGAAAAGGTCAGACAACGCCTGTTTTCGGGGCCGGGTTCACCTGCATCTTCGTATCAGAGAACCATTTGAGGGTATCCTCGATGGTTTCACGTTCCACATCCCGGGTGATGAAGACAATCCGCGTGCGACGGTCTTCCGAGGGCCAGGCGTCGAGCACCGCAGGTGGATGAAAAACATGCTGGACCCCGTGGATCACGACGGGCTTCTCAATCTCCGCCACGTTCACGATTCCCTTGATACGCAGCAGATCCGGACCCTTCAGCATCATGATGGTATCGAACCACTGCTCCAGCGCATCGAGACGCAGAGGCTCGTCATAGGTCACACAGAAGGAGCTGATGTGATCGTCATGCCGGTTCACGTCGTGTTGATGATCATGGTTATGACCATGATCATCGGCGTTCTCACCCGCCTGCTCATCTGCATAGGCCTCGTCCTGCAGCCAGCGTTCAACATCAGGGCCCTTACTGGCCGGGTTGAACAGTCCGGCATTGAACAGAATATCTGGTTCGACTTCGCCGTTGGTCACCCACAGACGGGGCGCAGCCGGGTTGATGGCATTCAAACGCATCTCAAGCGATGTCACGGTGGAAGAGTTCACCATGTCCGTCTTGGTCACCAGAATACGATCCGCCACAGCAGCCTGCTTCACCGATTCAAACTGACGGTTCAGCGTGTCTTCACCGTTCACCGCATCCACTGTCGCGATCACGCCATCAAGCCGGAAATAGTTGGTCACCAATTGGTCTGACATCAGCGTGTGCAGGATCGGCGCGGGATCAGCCAGACCGGTGGTTTCAATCAGGATCCGCTCGAAGGATGGCACGTCCTCGCGCAGGCGCAGCATCATCAGGTCCCGCAGGGTGTTCACAAGATCACCACGCACCGTGCAGCACAGGCAACCGCTGTTGAGCAGAACCATGTCCTCGGCGCCCGTGACCGTCAGTTCGTGATCCAGCCCAACTTCGCCGAATTCATTCACAATAACAGCAGATTTTTCCATGCTCGGATGGTGCAGCACATGATTGAGAACCGTGGTTTTGCCGCTGCCGAGAAACCCCGTCAGCAGGGATACCGGGATCAATTCGGTTAAACTTTCCGGAGTTTTACTGCTCATTTTTCAAACCTGTCATTGTCCACCCGCTTGACATTAAGCGCAGGCAAACCGTTATAACACGCCGGGAACCGGGCACGACAGCACGTGCCCTGCAACGAAAGCATCTAAGATGAGTGAAACCGGCAATTCCATGTTCGCAGATCGTGTCTCCATTGAGCAGGTCGAAGAGGGTCACGAGCTCGCGCCAAAGTTTGACGCGGATGGCTTGATGCCCGTGGTGACCACCGACGCAGGGAGCGGCGAGCTCCTGATGCATGGCTACATGAACGCCGAGGCTCTGACCAAAACCATCGAGACCGGCGAAGCCCATTACTGGTCTCGCTCCCGAGCTGTACTCTGGCACAAGGGCGCAACATCAGGTCTGGTGCAGAAAGTTCAGGAAATCCGGATCGACGATGATCAGGATGCCGTCTGGCTGCGGGTTGATGTTCAGGGTGGTGCAAGCTGCCATGTGGGCTATCGTTCGTGCTTCTACCGGTCAGTCCCGGTCGGTGCCGACGTCGATGCACCGGTTGCGCTGAACTACGAAGAATCCGAAAAGGTCTTCGACCCGGTCGAGGTCTATGGCGACGCGCCGAATCCGACGAAGCTCTAGATAGCTTTCTCAACAAACACCGCCATTGCATCGAGCACCACTTCAGGCTGATCGCGCTGAGGGGAATGGCGACAATCCGGGATCAGCAGCATTTCGACCCGGCCGCCCGTTTGTGCTGCAATCGCCTCCAGCTGCAACGCTGACCCGTATTCGTCCCCCTCCCCCTGCAGCACCAGAACGGGCGCGGCAATACCGGGCAAAAACGATTCAATGTTCCAGTCCCGGAAGGCCGGGTTCAACCAGATATCGTTCCATCCCCGGAATGTGGCCTCACCATCCGTGTGACGGCGGCCAATCCGCACAGGCAGATCGGTGGTCTCATAGGCCAGCTTGGCGTCCTCAATCCCGGCGATTGTGACATCCTCTACAAACACATGTGGTGCCATCAGCATCAGACCGCGCACCAACCATCGTCCGGCCCCCGCATGGATCAGAGAGATCGAACCACCATCGCTGTGCCCGACCAGTATCACATCATCGAGCCCCAAGGCTTCGCGCAGGGCAGGCAAAACTTCAAGCGCTTCACGATGCATGTATTCGATTGTTCGCTGGTCAATCAGCACGTCGGAGCCACCATAGCCATAGCGGGAGTAGACCAGAGCCGGTAATCCGGTCCGCGCGCCCAATTGCGCCGGAAAATCCCGCCACAGCCCAGCCGAGCCGAGCCCTTCATGCAGAAACACCAGCACCGGTTCTCCGCTCGCTCGGGGCCGACTCCAGTAATATTCCAATTGCTGACCGGCCACTTCAACATGTTCGAAAACTGCGCTGTTCGTATTGCTCATCTGAAATCCATGGTCAGAAGTCGTCCATTCGTTGAAGACCAAGTGTGCCTGGTGCAAAAATGTTCCCGGAGCGCTCAGTCTTTTACTGCTATATGCGTGTTGTAGCTGGAGTGGCAAACGCAGAGTTACAGGAAAACCACGATGACCCCCAATACCGTCAACGTTGACACAACAACCAGTCCGGCGACGCTGACTTTCGCAGAGAGTTTCAACGTCGCCGTTCCCTTCATTGATCGGCATCTGACCGAAGGACGCGGCGAACGCGTCGCCATCCGAACTATGGACGGAGACACGACCTATGCCGGACTGGCCGAGGGCGTGAACCGCGCTGGCAACGCCTTGCTCGACCTTGGTCTGCACCGGGGAGATCGGGTGCTCATGGTGGTCAAGGATAGCCCGGTATTTCCCTTCCTGTTCTGGGGGGCGATCAAGGCCGGGCTTGTGCCCATCCCGGTCAACACGTTGCTCCACGCCAAGGACTATCAGCACATGATCGCGGATTCCGAAGCCGCCTGTGTGATCTGGTCACCGGAATTTGCCGACGAGGTGAAATTCGCCCTTTCGGTTTCAAGCCCTGGCCCGCGCTGCAAATTTCCAACCGAAGGCAACGAGGATAATTTTGCAACCCGGATGGCCGCAGCGGCCATCACCCTCGACCCGGCCCCGGCCTCAGCGAGCGATGATTGCTTCTGGCTCTACACATCGGGTTCAACCGGTGCACCCAAGGGTGCAGTCCATGCCCATCGCGATATGGTGGTGACCAGCCAGAATTACGGCGTCGATACGCTGGGTGCGGGTGCAAATGATGTCTATCTGTCCGCGGCCAAACTGTTCTTCGCTTATGGGTTGGGCAATGCCATGACCTTCCCCTTCTGGACAGGCGGGCAAGCCATTTTGTGGCACGGGCGATCAACTCCCGACGCCATGTTCGAACACATCGAGAAATTCAGACCCACAATCTATTTCGGCGTACCGACCTTGTTCGCATCGCAATTACAAACTCTGGCCAATACGTCACCCGACATATCAAGCCTGCGGGTTTGCGTATCTGCCGGCGAACCCCTGCCCGCCAACATCTTCGAGCGCTGGGAAGCGCGCACAAACCTGCAAATTCTCGACGGGATCGGCACCACGGAAAATCTTCATATCTTCATCAGCAATCGCCCCGGAGATGCCAAAACCGGGGTCAGCGGCAAGCCCGTGCCCGGATGCGAAGCCAGGATTCTCGATGATGAAGAACAGCCCGTCGCCACGGGCGAAGTTGGACACCTCCTGATTCGCAGCCAGTCCCTCACCTCGCGCTACTGGAACCTGCCCGAACGCACTGCAGCGGTCCTGCAGGATGGCTGGATCCGCACCGGCGATTCCTATTATCAGGATGAAGACGGCTACTTCATTTGCTGCGGCCGCAGCGACGACATGCTGAAAGTCGGCGGCATCTGGGTTTCGCCAGTCGAGATAGAATCCCGGCTCATAGCTCATGATGCTGTGCTGGAAGCAGCCGTGGTGGGCCGCGCCGATGACGACGAACTGATCAAGGCCGAAGCCTTCGTAATTCTCAACTCAGGGCACACGCCCACTGAAGAACTAGCCGACGAACTCACCGCTTTCTGCAAAACCGGCCTCGCCCGCTTCAAATACCCGCGCTGGCTCCACTTCGTGGACGAGTTGCCGAAGACGGCAACTGGGAAGATTCAACGATTCAAACTGCGCGCCTGACGGCTCAAAAAGACGCCATCTTCCGGTCGCGACCGATTATCACTTTTCGTGAATGACGTTTTCCGATCCCTGAGCCCCCATGAACACCACCAGAATACCTACCGGGACATCACCGTCATTGGTGCCGTTGTGGGTCACGCTCTCGGCCTCCATGAACGCCTCTCCCGCGCGATAGGTTTGTGTGCCATGACTGCCGTAGTCCACGGTCACCTGACCTTCGAGAATATAACCATCGGTCGGCACGCCATGCTGATGGGCTCCGGTCTGTTCACCAGGTTTCATCGTAACGATCAGGCTGGTGTCTTTCGCCGGTCCGGTTTGCGGATAGATGAGCGTTTCCCTGACGATATTCTTTGTGCCGTCAAACAACAGCTCGACGCGCGCGTAATCCTCAGCGGCGGAAAGCGGCGCGGTAAATGTCAGGACAAGAAGCGGGACGGCGACTAAGTATTTGATTGGTATGGGTCGGGCTCTGGGTATTTCACGATGGAACATCGTAGGAAACACAACCCTAAACCCCGAGGTAACGTTCCTGTAGTGCCTTGTCGGCGCGGAGTTCCTCTGACGTGCCGTTCCAGACCACCCGGCCTTTTTCGACAATGTGATGACGGTCGGCGAATTTGGTCAAGGCGGCAACGTTCTTGTCGATCACCAGGATGCTCTGGTGCGCAGTCTTGAGATCGGCAAGACAGGACCAGATTTCCTGTCGGACCAGCGGGGCCAGCCCCTCAGTGGCTTCATCGAGAATGAGGAGTTTCGGGTTGGTCATCAGGGCTCGGCCCACGGCCAGCATCTGCTGCTCACCGCCCGACAATTGATTGCCCGCACTTTCGAGACGCGGCGCCAAGCCCGGGAACAAATCGAGCACTTTGTCGAAAGTCCAGTTTTCACCATGGCCCTGACGCTCACGTGCCGTGGCGATCAGATTCTCACGCACGGAAAGGTTTGGGAAAATCTGCCGCCCCTCCGGCACCAATCCGATACCTGCCTGTGCAACCCGATAGGATGGCAAGCCATGGACTGCGAGGCCCTCGAACATGACCCGGCCCCCATGGGGCCGCAGGATACCCATGATCGAATGGACCGTGGTGGTCTTGCCCATGCCGTTGCGGCCGAGAAGGGTCACGAACTCGCCAGCGCCGATGTTGAAGTTCATCCCGAACAGCACCTGACTGTCGCCATAGGAGGTCTCAAGCCCGCGCACCTCAAGCATCGGCCGGCCCCTCCCCGTTTTCATGCTCCGTGTCATCGTCACCGAGATAGGCCTCGCGCACGGCCGGGTCGTTGCGGATCTCCTCCGGCGCACCGCTGGCGATCACCTTGCCATAGACCAGCACAGTGATCCGGTCGGCCAGCACAAAGACCGCATCCATGTCGTGCTCGATCAGCAGCATGGTGTAGTCGCCTTTCAGCGCCCGCAGGAACGCGATCATCTTCTGGCTTTCCTCTGGCCCCATCCCCGCCATCGGTTCATCGAGCAGCAGGAAGGAAGGCTCGGTCGCCAGCGAGATCGCGATTTCCAGCTGCCGCTGTTCGCCATAGGCGAGGTCCCCAGCGCGCATGTCGACACGGTCGCCAAGACCCACCTGAGCGAGCAACTCGCGGGCTGGATCCATCAGACTGGTATCACGTGATACCGGCTTCCAGAACCGGAAGCTGTGCCCCTGGCGCGCTTGCACCGAGAGCATCACATTTTCAAGCACCGTGAAGTCCCGGAAGATGCTGGTGATCTGATAGGACCGCGCCAATCCGGCTTTCACCCGTGCCGGGGCCGCCATACGCGTGATATCGCCCCCGTTGAACAGAATGCGTCCTGCATCGGGCCGCATCATGCCCGAGAGCAGATTGACCAATGTCGTCTTGCCGGCCCCGTTCGGGCCAATCACCGCGTGGATTTCCCCGGGCGCGACCGACAGGGAAAGATTGTCCGTCGCGGTCAGTCCACCAAAAGCCTTGATCAGTCCCTGTGCTTCGAGTGCGTCAGTCACGGTCGGCCCTCCGTGTCAGCAACCCGGCAATGCCACCCCGGGCAAAGATCACCACGAGCACTAGGAACGGCCCGAAGATGATATGCCAGTGGATCGTCAAGCCCGCGAGTATTTCCGACAACATCAGGAAGACAAATGCGCCGGTGACCGGGCCAAACAAGGTCGACATACCGCCAAGCACGACCATGAAGATCAACTCACCCGAGCGGTGCCAGCTCATCATGTCCGGCGACACGAAGCTTTCCAGATTGGCCTGCAACAAACCTGCAATGCCGCACATCATTCCTGCAATCACGAACGCCGTCAGACGATAACGATAGGTCCCAACTCCGATGGATTGCACCCGTGTGTCATTGGATTTGGCCGCACGCATGACCGTGCCGAAACGGGAGTTCACCAATCTCCAGCTGACAAACACACTGGCCAGCAGGAAGACAAAGATCGTGTAGTACATGGTCGTCTTGTCATTCAGGGAGAAGAAGCTCACTCCGAATTCGCTGCGCGCAAGAATGCTCAACCCGTCATCGCTGCCATAGCGTTCGGCGCTAACCGACAGGAAGTAGATCATCTGGGCCAGGGCCAGTGTGATCATGATGAAATAGACACCCTTGGTGCGCAGGCTGATCGCCCCAAAAACAAGTGCAACCAAGCCGCTGACTCCAATTGCCAGAGGCCACTGGATCCACGCGCTGGTTACGCCATGGAAGGCGAGAATACCGACCGTATAGGCACCAATCCCGAGATAGACCGCATGGCCAAAGCTGATCAGCCCGCCATAGCCCATGATCAGATTCAGGCTAACCGCCGCAATGCCCCAGATCATGAAACGGGCGAATACGATCACATAGAAGCTCTCGTCCAGTGCCGGGGCGACAATGGGCGTCAGGGCGAAGATCACGAGCACCAGAGCGGTGAAGATATTTGCCGGTTTGCCGAGTTCTCCCATCACCCGGCACCTTTGGGCGGGAACAGGCCCTGCGGCCGGAAAAACAAAATGGCCGCCATCAGAATGTAGATCAGCATGGACGATACGGCCGGTCCGGCAGATTCCGCCGCATTGGCCGGCAGGAAAAGTAACAGCACGACATCGAGGAATGAGCGTCCCAGCGTGTCGATGACGCCGGTGACGATGGAGGCAATAAACGCCCCCCGGATCGAGCCGATGCCGCCGATCACGATCACCACAAAGGCGAGGATCAGCACGTCTTCACCCATGCCGATGGCAGCCTGGGTGATCGGTGTTATGATCAGCCCGGCCAATCCTGCCAGCACAGCGCCGATGCCAAACACGATGGAAAACAACTTCGGGATATTGACGCCGAGCGCACCCGCCATGGTCCGATTCGAAGCACCGGCCCGGATCAGCATTCCGATTTTCGTCTTGCCAACCAACAGATAGAGCCCGAAGGCCACCAGCAACCCGATCACGATGATCACAATTCGGTAGACCGGATATGTGATCCCGAAGCCCAGTGAGACAATCCCGTCAAGATAATCGGGGAGAGGCACCACGAGACCTTCCAGGCCCCAGATCAAGCGCGTCGCCGCATTGAAAAACAGAATAAGACCAAAGGTCGCCAACACCTGATCCAGATGATCGCGCGGATAGAGCGTGCGCAGAGTGGTCACCTCCACGACCATACCGATCACAAGCATCGCCGGCACCATCAGTACCACCCCCAACACAAAGGAACCGGTCACAAATGCAATCGTGCCGCCAACAAAGGCACCGATCATGAACATCGAGCCGTGGGCGAGATTCACCAGATCCATGATCCCGAAGACAAGCGTCAACCCGGCGGCCATCAGAAACAGGATGATGCCAAGCTGAAACCCGTTCAGAAACTGTTCGGTGAGAAGGACGTAGTCCATCGCGTTGCGTAGGCCGTTCGGTGGTCGGTGGTCGGCATGCAAACGGGGATGCCGAGGCATCCCCGCTCATACACTAATCTGGTGGCTGACTAGCCTTTCATTTTGCACTGGCCGGCATAGGGGTCCTGATGATCCTTCAGCACAGCCCGGCCCACAGCGGTGGTCCAGTTGCCGTCGGCGTCCTTTACCACTGTGCGCTCATAGAAGTTCTGGATCGGGAAATGGTTGTTCCCCATCTTGAACGGGCCGCGAACCGAATCGAAGTTCGCTGCCTTCAGTGCGGCACGCATGCCGTCGGTGTTCTTGACGTCACCGTTCACAGCCTTCACGGCCGATGCAATATACATGATCGAGTCATAGCTCTGGGCGGCATAGAAGGACGGGTAACGACCGTATTTGGCCCGGAAATCCGCCACGAACTTCTTGTTCGTCGCATTGTCCAGATCCGGCGCCCAGAACTGGGTCATCTTGGTGCCAAGGACGGTTTCCATGCCAGCCTTCTGGAACAGCGGCAGGCTGATCGAATCCAGCGTGTAGACCGAATAAAGCGGCACATCACCCGCAAGGCCCGCCTGCTGATACTGCTTGATAAAAGCAGGGCCAGCTGGTCCCGGATAGAAGGTGAAGACACCTTCCGGCTTGGCTGCCTTGACCTTGGTCAGTTCGGCAGACCAGTCACGCTGGGACGGCCAGACGGTCATGTCCTTGCCAACAACCTTGCCCTTGAAGGTGCGCTCCACGCCCGCGACCATGTTCTGGCCCGCGGCATAGTTCGGCGCCACCAGGTAAAGCGACTGCACGCCCTGCTGGTTGAGCAACTCACCCAACGCCATCGGCGTCTGGTCGTTCTGCCAGGCAATATTGAAGAAATTCTCGTTGCACTGTGCGCCGGCGAGCGGTGACGGACCAGCATTGGCGCTGATCAGAATTTTGCCTTCCCCCAACACAACCGGCGCGGATGCGAGCAACACATTCGACCAGATGTAACCGGCAACAATATCGACCTTGTCACTAAGCACGAGGCGTTCAGTCGCCTGCTTGCCCTTCTGAGAATTGAACTCGTCATCGGCGTAGACAATCTCGACATCCAGATCGCCCATCTTGCCACCGATATGTTCAACCGCGAGATCAACCGCGTCGCGCATATCCTTGCCAATGACAGCCACGGGTGTCGTCAGGGTCGTGACGAAACCAATCTTGACCGTGTCGGCCACTGCCGGACCGGCCAAAAGGGTCAGCAATGCTGCTG
>JABJAG010000023.1 GCA_018666195.1 Alphaproteobacteria bacterium | reverse complement strand
TCTAGCCCGATTGGTGGTTTCTGACGATACCGGCCCTTCAGGGCGTTGATATCTGTTCGTTAAGGCCCTGTTAGGCTCTTCCCTCCATTGTTGCGCATGGTCACCGAACGTCCGGGGCGTCTTCGCGTCGTGACGGCGAAGGGTGAGGTGTCCGATCCTGTTTCCGGCTTGCCCGAAGTCTTCGGGCTTGGTCAGGGCGGCCTGCTGGATGTGATCCTGCATCCTGACCATGCTTCGAATGGTTGGATATATATGAGCTACGCCAGGCCCGCCGACGCCGGGCACCGCACGGCGGTTCTGCGGGCACGACTTGTCGAAACGGCCCTGCGGGATGTGGAAACCATTTTTGTCGCGAAGAACCCGAATTCCGGCGGTCGCCATTTCGGATCCCGCTTGGCATTTGGTCGCGATGGAAAACTCTATGTCAGCGTTGGTGAGCGCGGGAGCCCTGACCAGGCGCAGAACCTTTCAAATCATAACGGCACGGTGCTGCGTCTGAACGATGATGGTTCGATCCCGGCCGACAATCCGTTCATTGACCGAAAGGGCGCGTTGCCATCAACTTTCACCTACGGCCATCGCAACCCACAGGGCATGGCCGTGCATCCCGATCGTGGTGAAATCTGGGTTCATGAGCACGGGCCCAAGGGTGGCGATGAGGTCAATCTTTTGAAAGCGGGCGCGAATTTTGGCTGGCCGCTTGTCACCTTCGGGCGCAGCTATGCCGGTTTCTCCATTGGCGAAGGCAGCAGCAAGCCGGGTCTCGCGGCGCCCTTGCATCACTGGACTCCGTCTATCGCGCCTTCCGGAATGACGTTCTACACCGGTGATGCTTTTCCTGCGTGGCGGGGAAACCTGTTCGTGGGGTCGCTCAAGTTTCGCTATCTGGCGCGGATGGTTCTTGATGGCACCCGTGTGGTCTCTGAAGAGCGCCTGCTGGAGGATCAGTTCGGGCGTGTCCGCGACGTCCGCCAGGGTCCCGATGGTCTGATCTACCTGCTCAGCGATGAGAATGATGGCCAGCTGGTCCGCCTCCAGCCAGCTTCATAAACAGCGCGAATGGAATAGTTGGTACACCCGGCGTGTTCTCCAACTATAACGGTGTCACATTGAAATTCAGTTGATCTGTGCCCGCAGATAGCGAAAGGCAAAGTTTCATGAAACGTCCTCTTTTGTTCGGTGGTGGAGCCGTCGTTGTTGTTGTTGGCGCAGTGGTCGCGTGGATCCTTGTTTCCCCACTCTTCATTGATGAAGTTGTCGATGAACAATTCCCGGGCGTCCCGACGCCCGAAGCGCTGGCCACCATGCCGGATGAAAAGAAACAGGCCATGGCTGAAGAGGTGCTGGAGGCCGCGCGCGGAATGCCTGACAAGGCGATGACGGATTCGAAAGACGCGATGACCGCGCCCGGCGCGCCGGTTTTGCTGCGGACAGGTGCGTTTCGTGACGCCGATCGCCTGCATAAGGGCAGTGGTTCTGCCGGCATTTACCAGCTGGCGAATGGTGACCATGTGCTGCGTCTTGAAAACCTGAATGTGACCAACGGCCCCGATCTGCGCGTCTATGCTGTGCGTCATCCCGGACCCGAGGCGTCTTCGGATGTCACGGAAGAGAACTACATCGATCTGGGTGCGCTGAAGGGCAATGTCGGCAATCAGAATTACACGATCCCGACTGGAACCGATGTCGGCCCGCTGGCCAGTGTTGTGGTGTGGTGCCGTGCGTTCGGCGTTCTGTTTTCAACGGCCCCTCTGGCGACAACAGGCAGTTAAGCCCTGGCGGCAGACCTGGGTTAAACTCTCCTGAGTGCACAACTTCGTTCCGGGGAGGAGTTCAGATGTCAGAGGTTTCAACATCCGTCGAAGGCCGCGTGGTGATGATCACCGGCGCCGGTCAGGGTATCGGCCGCACCTACGCAAAACATTTCGCTGAAAAGGGTGCAATCCCCGTGATCGCCGAAATCAATGGCGACAAGGGGGACGCCGTGGCTGCTGAGATTGAGGCCGCAGGTGGTCAGGCGATGGCCGTTCAAACCGACGTCACGTCCCCGGACTCTGTGGGTGCGGCGGTTGCAGCAACCCTGGAACGTTTCGGCAGGATCGATTGTCTGATCAACAACGCAGCAATCTTTGTCACGCTGGGGCGCCGACCGTTTTGGGAAATCGATCTCGATGAATGGCGCGCCGTGATGGATGTTAACATCACCGGCTGTCTGATCTGCGCCAGCGCTGTGTCCGGCCCGATGCGTGATGCGGGAAGCGGCAGCATCATCAATATTTCGTCCTCGACCGTGCCGCAGGGGATACCCGGATTTACCCATTACGTGACTTCGAAGTCTGCTCTCGTCGGGATGACCCGTTGCATGGCGCGGGAACTTGGCGATGCGAATGTCACGGCCAACGCAGTGATGCCGGGCATGATTGAAACAGAGATCGAAAATGCCGGACGGAACGATGCGGGGCGGGCGGCTGTGATTGGTCATCAATCTCTCAAGCGCCAGCAGGTGCCAGAGGATATGGTCGGGACCTTGCTGTTTCTGGCATCACCCGCCGCGTCTTTCATGACAGGCCAGTCGATCTGCGTGGACGGTGGCGCGGCATTCATATAGCAACGCGGAACAATTCTTCTCTAAGGAACACACGATGCGCCTGTGCAGATATGACGACGATAAGCTTGGACTGATCCGCGGGGATCAGCTGTTCGATGCCACGGCAGCGCTGACACATTTGCCCTCGCTCAGCTGGCCGGTGCCACCGGGTGACCACCTGATTGCCAATCTGGATGTGATGCGTCCGGCGCTCGAAGCGGCTGCGGATGACTCCCATCCGGTTCCGGTCGACTCCGTCGCGCTGCTTAGCCCGGTGGCCAATCCGAACAAGATTATTGGCGCACCGGTGAACTATCACAAGCATCACGAAGAAGCCGTGGCCGATAGTGAGATCAATCTCGGACGCGATATCAAGACGATCGACACTTATGGGCTGTTCATGAAGGCCAATTCGTCGCTCGTTGGCCCTTCCCAGGGTGTTGACCTGCATTTCACGGATCGCCGGAACGATCATGAGGTCGAGTTGGCCATGATCATTGGGCAGGGCGGTTCTGATATTTCCCGGAAAGACGCGATGGCGCATGTCGCAGCCTATGCCATCGGTCTGGACATGACCGTGCGCGGCACCGAAGACCGCAGCCTGCGCAAGGGCATTGATACCTATTCTGTGCTCGGCCCTTGGCTGGTCACGGCGGATGAGATTGCTGATCCGGACAAGCTTGATCTGGAAATTCTGGTGAACGATGAGGTCCGTCAGAAATCCAACACCGAGTTCCTGATATTCGACTGTGCCAAACTCATCGAATACACGTCGTCCTTCATGACCCTTTATCCCGGTGATATCATCATGACCGGCACACCCGAAGGCGTGGGCCCGGTGGTGCCCGGCGACACAATGCACGCCGCGATTGAAGGCATCGGCACCATGTCAGTTCCGGTCCGCGCGCACGAAGCTTGAGTTCGGCTTGACCTTCCAGTTACTGGAAGGTCTATCTGTTTCCTGACAACACGGGATACAGACAATGAATATCAGTCAGGCCGCCGAACAGGCAGAACTGCCGCCCAAGACGATCCGTTACTATGAGGAAATCGGTCTGGTGTCGCCGGCGCGCCGTCGTGACAACGGCTATCGCGATTATTCAGAGCGTGAAATTCACACCCTGCGGTTTATCGCTCGCGCTCGTGGTCTTGGCTTTCCGGTTGAGGAATGCCGGGCGCTTGTGGCGCTTTATGGAGACACAAGTCGCAAAAGTGCGGATGTGAAGGAAATCGCATTGCGCCGGGTGGCAGATATTGATCGGAAGATGGAAGAGCTGCAATCCATGCGCGCCACATTGTTTGATCTCGCCAGAAAATGTCAGGGGGACGACAGACCCGATTGCCCGATCCTCAATGAATTCGCCGACGGGCCGGAGACTGCGCGTGACTGAGCCCATCGCGAAAGACCCGGTTTGCGGGATGGATGTAGATCCGGCGACGGCCAAACACCAACATGATCATGCTGGCGAGATCTACTATTTCTGTGGCGCCAGATGTTGTGAGCGATTTGCCGAACGTCCCGGCGACTGGTTGAGTGGGAAAGCTCAGGCCGAGATCGCAGCCAACGCCTCCAAAGACGCGCGCTACACCTGCCCGATGCATCCGGAAATCGAGCAGATCGGACCGGGAAGCTGTCCCAAATGCGGTATGGCCCTCGAACCGATGACGTTCTCCGCGGAGGCCGAACCGAACCACGAGTTGATCGATTTTATCCGGCGATTCTGGATCGGTGGCGTATTTGCCCTGCCACTGCTGCTGATGGCCATGGGGGATATGCTGCCGTTCCTGTCCTTCCATGCCTGGCTTGGCGCCGGTTTCGGCTGGACCCAGCTCATTCTGGCCAGCCCGGTTGTGCTGTGGGCGGGTGCGCCGTTCTTTGTCCGCGGCTGGCAATCCATCGGCAACCGCAGCCCGAATATGTTCACCCTGATCGCGCTGGGAACGGGCGCAGCTTATCTCTACAGCCTCGTGGCCGTGGTGTTGCCGGGGCTGGTGCCGGATGCGTTCAAGGCCATGAACGGTGCGGTCGCGCTCTATTTTGAATCTGCAGCTGTGATCATTGTGCTGGTGCTGTTGGGCCAGATGCTGGAATTGCGTGCGCGGGAACGCACTGGGGACGCGCTGCGCGCCTTGTTGAATCTCACACCGGATGTTGCGCTTCGTATTGGACCCAACGGAGAGGCAACCGAGGTGGCGCTTGATGCGGTGGTTGCTGGCGACTTGTTACGCGTCCGTCCGGGAGATCGGTTGCCGGTGGACGGTCGGCTTGTTGAGGGCAGCAGCGCCGTCGACGAATCGATGATCTCGGGTGAACCCATGCCGTTGACCAAGGCCCAGGGTGATCTGTTGATCGGCGGCACCGTGAATGGCACCGGCAGCTTTGTGATGCGGGCCGAAAATGTCGGCGCAGATACGATGCTGGCCCGGATCGTCGATATGGTCGCCCAGGCCCAGCGATCGAAGGCGCCCATTCAGCGACTGGCTGACCGGGTTGCGGAATGGTTTGTACCCCTCGTGGTGTTGTCCGCGATTCTTGCCTTTGCGGTCTGGGCCATTTGGGGACCACCGCCCGCACTTGCCTTTGCCGTGGTGGCTGCGGTCTCAGTGCTGATCATTGCCTGTCCCTGTGCGCTCGGCCTTGCGACCCCCATGTCAGTGATGGTCGCCACCGGGCGTGGCGCCAGCGCCGGTGTGCTGGTGCGCGACGCTGCGGCATTGGAAAGCCTTGCCAAGGTTGATTTGCTGCTCGTGGACAAGACAGGCACGCTGACAGCCGGTCGGCCAAGCCTGACCTCCATCATCCCGGCGAATGATTTTGATGGAGACACGTTGCTTCGGTTCGCTGCGACCCTTGAACGGGATAGCGAACACCCACTGGGTGCAGCCATCTGCAAAGCTGCCAGTGAACGCGATCTTGAACCGGGGGTGCTTTCGGGTTTTACCTCCATCACCGGTAAGGGCGTGTCAGGTCAGGTTGATGGTCATGCGGTTGGCCTTGGAAATGCCGCCCTGATGACTGATCTGGGTGTATCGCTGAAGGCGCTTCAGGACCGCGCCGACATCTTGCGTGGGGAAGGGGCGACGGCCGTCTTCGTGGCAGTGGACGGGCAGGCGGCAGGTGTGCTCGTCGTATCCGACTCGATCAAGGAGACAACCCCGGCGGCGCTGGCGGCTCTGCGCGACGACGGGATCGAGATCGTCATGGTAACCGGTGACAATCGCCGGACTGCCGAGGCAGTCGCGGTAAAGCTGGGGATCGACCAGGTGGAGGCCGATGTGCTTCCAGCCGACAAGGAAGCGATCGTCCGCCGCTATCAGGCGGCCGGCCGTCGGGTCGCCATGGCCGGGGATGGAATCAATGATGCGCCCGCGCTCGCACGCGCCGATGTGGGGATCGCCATGGGGACGGGCACTGATGTCGCCATCGAAAGCGCTGGAATCACCTTGATCAATGGCGATCTGAGCGCGCTGGTCCGCGCCCGTCATCTGGCGAGCGCAACCCTGCGCAACATCCGACAGAACCTGTTCTTCGCCTTCGTCTACAACGCCGCAGGCGTCCCACTGGCCGCGGGAATTCTCTTTCCGTTTCTGGGAATCCTGCTCAGCCCCATGGTCGCCGCAGCGGCCATGAGCCTGAGTTCAGTCTCGGTGATCGGCAACGCACTCCGGCTACGAAACGTGAAGCTCTAGCCTCAGGCGTTGCCGCGGTTCTCGCGCCACAGGCCGAGGGTCTGCTGCACCGGGCGGTCGGAGAAGCTGAACAGCACCGCGTCTTCGTTGGCGATGTGCTTCTGCGGAACCCAGCACGGCACCACGAAGTGGTCGCGCTTGGACCATTCGAAGGTCTCATCGCCAATGATCGATTTGCCTGAACCTTCAACCACACTGAACACGGTTGCGTCCGTGGACTGATAGGTCGCGGTCTCGAAATCCTTGGGCAGCAGCTGCATGAAGGTCCCAAGGGTCGGCATCGCCGACTGGCCGTTGTCAGGGTTCACATAGCGCAGTTTCAAACCGTGGCAGGGATCCCACTCTTCGGCTTTGCGCATGGTCTCCAGCGCTTCGCGGGTGCGGGTGTAGGGATAATTGAAAATCGGTGAATTTGCGGTTTGTGGCTCGTGATCCACCGGGGCAAGGCCCATGCCGTAACGCGCCAGCGTGTCACCGGCAGGCCGGGATGTCGGGTGGCTGGGTTCCGGATAGGGCTCGGCAAAGGTTGTGTCGAGCGTTTCGACCAGCGGCACATCTAGGCCATCCAGCCAGACCATCGGTTTGTCGGATTCATTGCCGTGGTCATGCCAGGTCCAGGACGGCGTGATCACGAAATCACCCTCTTCCATGATGGTCTTTTCACCATCAACGGCGGTGTAGGCGCCCGAGCCTTCAACGATGAATCGCAGCGCGGCCTGGGTGTGTCGGTGGGCGGGTGCGATCTCACCCGGCATGATCAGCTGCAAACCTGCAAACAGGGATGTGGTGACCCGATAACGCCCGCGCATGCCCGGGTTTTCCAGAATCAGAACCCGGCGCTCGGCCTGTTCGGCGGTGATCAGGTCGGCTGATTTCATCAGCGTGTCGCGGATCTCGTTGTAGTGCCAGATATAGGGCTGGCAGTCGCTCTTCGGCGTTTTGCGCGCAAAGGTGTGCAGCACTTCCCACAAAGGTGCGAGATTCTTCGGGTCGCAATCGTCTTTGTAGTAGGGCATCAGATCAGGTCGGACGTCGGCGCGAATACTCATGGCATTTC
>JABJAG010000187.1 GCA_018666195.1 Alphaproteobacteria bacterium | reverse complement strand
TCCTGCGCAAAGGCGATGTGCTCATTCAGCGCGGTACCAATCACGCCTGGAGCAACAAATCGGGCAAGCCGGCGAAGGTCGCGTTTGTTCTGATTTCCGGTCGCTGGGAGTAGTCTCCGGGCCTCGGGTTGCCGGCTAACAACGGTGTAGGTGTGGCTGTTCATCGCCGCTGACAGTGGGCAAGGCGTATGCAACATTGTACGCTCAGTTGCTTCATGGTTCTGGCAATATGGCGGTCTGGCCGATGTGTTTTGGGCATTCGGAAAAGCACCGCTCTTTGGGTGAATGCATATGGTGGTTCAGGCTTTGGTTCGCGATGACGTGGCCATTCGGTTTTGCGATGAGGGACGACGCGGTTCAGCAAGCACACTTGTGTTCGCAAACTCGCTTGGAACCGATATGCGTATCTGGGTCGACGTGGCACGTGTGTTCAGCGAGACCATGCGGTTTGTGCGCTATGACAAGCGCGGGCATGGCATGTCGGACGCACCGGATGCTCCGTACTCGCTTGAAGATCACGTCGATGATCTCGACGCACTGCTGGCGCATCTGGGTATCGACAATGCAATCATCGTCGGCGTTTCCGTTGGTGGGATGATTGCACAGGGCGTTGCGCTGAAAAGCCCCGAACGTGTTCGCGGGCTGATCCTGTGTGACACAGCCGCAAAAATTGGGACCACCGAAGCGTGGGATGAACGGATCGACGCGATCCGCGCGGACGGCCTGGAGGCCATCGGTGACGGGATCATGGAGCGCTGGTTCTCGGACGGATTTCGCTCGGGCTCGCCAGCAGAATTGAAGCTCTGGAGAAACCTTCTCGTACGCACACCCGTTGAGGGCTATGTGGGCACCTGTGCAGCGCTGCGTGATGCCGATATGCGGGAAGCGGTTGGCACACTTGATATGCCTGTGTTGTGCGTCTGTGGTGATGAAGACGGTGCAACACCACCCGACGTGGTCAAGGAATTGGTCGAAATGATTCCGGGCGCCTCGTATCTGGAAGTCGCGCGCGCGGGTCATTTACCGTGCATTGAGCAACCCGCGATCCTCGCCAACGCGATTTCGGCCTTTATTTCGGAGAATGCTTTTGGCTGATGACAAACATGACGCGGGCATGGCGGTGCGTCGCTCGGTTCTGGGCGCAGAACATATCGACCGGACGGAAGCCAACAAGACAGCATTCGATGAAGACTATCAGCGGCTGATTACCGAATCGGCCTGGGGGTCAGTCTGGACCCGTGAGGGTCTGACCCGGCGTGAACGAAGCTTGCTCGTGATCGCGTTCATGGTTGCTCTGGGACATCACGATGAACTGGCCATGCATATCCGGGCGACGGCAAACACAGGGGCGACCCTGGATGACGTCAAGGAAGTGCTGTTGATGTCGGCGATCTATGCGGGTGTTCCGGCGGCGAACGCTGCGGTCGGGGTCGCAAAGAAGACCTATACGGAAATGGGCCTTGATCTTGGCGTACCCGGAAAGGGTGAGGCTTGAAGACCCAGGTCGGCATCATCGGTGGCGGACCGTCCGGGCTTCTTTTGAGCCAAATTCTGCATCTTCAAGGTATCGAGAGTGTCGTCCTCGAACGTCAGTCCCGGGACTATGTCCTGGGCCGCATTCGGGCCGGTGTTCTGGAGCAGGGCACTGTCGAGATGCTGCGCGATGCTCATGTCGGGGACCGCATGGACCGGGAAGGTCTTGTTCATGACGGCTTCCATATGGCTTTCGGCGGGCAGATCAAACGTATTGATCTGGAAGGGCTCACCGGCGGTAAGACAGTCATGGTGTATGGGCAAACCGAAGTTACCCGTGACCTTTATGACGCGCGCGATCAGATAGGTGGTGTGGTCATAGATGAAGCAGACGACGTCACACCACACGATATAGATACTGATTCTCCCTATCTGACGTTTCATCGGGAAGGCAACGCGGAACGCCTGGGTTGCGATTTCATCGCTGCGTGTGACGGATTTCATGGCGTTGGACGACAATCCATGCCGAAGGATGTGTTGAAGATTTACGAGCGCGTCTATCCGTTTGGATGGCTTGGTGTTTTGTCGGAAACCAGGCCTGTGGACGAAGAGCTCATCTACGCCAATCATGAGCGCGGTTTTGCACTTTGTTCGATGCGTTCGCCAAAGCTAAGTCGGTACTATGTGCAATGCGCGCTGGATGAAGACCTTAACGAATGGTCTGACGACCGCTTCTGGGAAGAATTGAAGTTGCGCTTGCCTGAAGATGCGGCGGCGCGACTGGAGACAGGGCCTTCCATCGAAAAATCGATTGCGCCATTGCGCAGTTTTGTTGCGGAACCCATGTCCCATGGGCGCATGTTTCTGGCTGGGGACGCAGCGCACATTGTTCCGCCGACGGGTGCCAAGGGACTGAACCTTGCGGCATCGGACGTCTACTATCTTTCGCGCGCCTTGATTGAGCAATACAAGACGGGTGATGAGAGCAGGTTGCGCGATTACTCGAAAACGGCCCTTTCGCGGGTCTGGAAAGCAGAACGGTTTTCCTGGTCGATGACGATGCTGATGCACAAATTCCCGGATCAGGGGGAATTCGGTGCGAAAATGCAGCAGGCCGAGTTGGACTATCTGACCTCGTCCTCTGCAGCGATGACGGCCATGGCTGAAAACTATGTTGGCTTGCCATTCTAATACGAGCGGGTTGGAAAGGACTCTTGAGATGAGTGCAAACCGGGACTGGGACAGCCAGCCGCCATTTATTCACCCTGACTACAAATCGACCCAGTTGCGCGGGCCGACCAAACCGCTCGTGCCAATCGCACAATCACTCTCGGAGCTGACAGGACCGGTTTACGGGCATGACACCTTGGGTGACCTTGATGCGGATTTGACCAGAAACGCCCGGGTAAATGGTGAGCCTCTTGGTGAGCGGATCATTGTCGCTGGTCGGGTTGTTGATGAAGATGATCGCCCCATTCCTCACACCTTGGTGGAAATCTGGCAGTGCAACGCGGCAGGGCGTTATGTGCATGAAGTCGATCAGCACGAAGCACCGCTTGATCCCAATTTTCTGGGCGCCGGGCGATGCGTGACTGATGAGAACGGACGCTATGAGTTTCGCAGTATCAAGCCGGGGGCCTATCCGTGGCGAAACCATCACAATGCGTGGCGCCCAAACCATATTCACTTGTCGCTGTTTGGCGCGAGCTTTGTGTCCCGCCTTGTAACCCAGTTGTATTTCCCCGGGGATCCGTTGTTTGAGTTCGATCCGATTTTCAATGGTGTGCCGGAAGGCGCACGCGATCGCATGGTCGCGCAATTTGATCTGGGTCTGACGGAGCCTGAATTTGCGTTGGGATACAATTTCGACATCGTGTTGCGTGGTCCCAGGGCCACGCCGATGGAGGATTGAACATGAAACGTGGTCAAACGCCTTCTCAGACCGTGGGGCCGTTCTTCGCCTATGGCCTGGTGCCCGAGCAGTACAATTATTCCTTTACCAGCATTGCTGATGGCCAGATGGTGGATGACACCACGGAAGGGCAGCGTATTCGCATCCTCGGGCATGTCTATGACGGGGCAGGGGATCTGGTGCCCGACGCGATCATCGAAATCTGGCAGGCCAATTCTCATGGCCGCTACAACCACCCGGCTGATAGTCGGAAGGACAATCTACTGGACCCCGACTTCAAGGGGTTTGGTCGTATGGGAACGGGGACGACCCCGGACAATCGGTTCGTTTTCGACACCATCAAGCCGGGAAGTGTCGATGGTGCGCAGGCACCCCATCTCAATGTGGTTGTGCTGATGCGCGGCATTCTGCTGCACGCCTATACCCGTATCTATTTTTCCGACGAGGGCGAGGCCAATGCCGCGGATGCTGTGCTGTCCTCCGTGCCTGATGAACGTCGTGAGACCTTGATTGCCCGGCGCGATGTGGAATTGCCGGGGCGGGTCTATCGTTTCGATATTCACATGCAGGGCGACCGCGAAACCGTGTTCTTTGATGTCTAGCGAGACTGTATTCGATGACTGCTGATCCCTTTGGGGCGCCGTCCCACGGCAATCTATTTTCTACGTCGGAAATGCGGGCGCTATGGTCCGATACGCGCCATTGCGCCGCCATGGTCGAGGTCGAGGCCGCGCTCGCACGTGCGCAGGGCGCTTGCGGAGTGATCCCGCCAGAATCTGCCGAGGCGATCTCGACAGCGCTATCGGGTTTTGTCGCGGACAATGCCGCGCTGGGCGCAGGGAGTGAGTCTGCCGGTGTTCCGGTG
>JABJAG010000186.1 GCA_018666195.1 Alphaproteobacteria bacterium | reverse complement strand
GGTTGGCCTGGCTTTCGCCGGCAAACGCGTCTTTCAGGTTGTCTTCAGTCTTGGATCCCTTAAGGGCCATCACTCGTCTCCTTTGGACTTTTTAACTTTTCGACGTTTGTCGTTCCGCTTCTGGGGACATCGCCCCGAAATCGATGATGGGACTATGCCGTTCTCACAGACGCGAGTCAACAGTTTGGAACTGTTCCAAACAACTTACGACCCATCTGTTACGGTTTAATTATTGAGATTGATTATCAACCGCACGCCGCAGGCGCACGATCACATCAACGCGGGAGAGTTCCGCATCGGCCGGGACACCGGGCAACGCCGAAAGGGCAATCGCATCCCGCGGGATATCCTTCAAGGTCCCATCGTCTTCATAGAAGAAGTGATGGTGATCCTCGATATTCGTGTCGTAATAGGAACGACCCGGCGCCACCACAACTTCCCGCATCAATCCACTTTCGGTGAATTGGTTGAGGGTGTTGTAGATCGTCGCCAGCGAGACCTTGATGCCCTTGTTTCCAGCTTCGGCGTGCAGTTGTTCGGCAGTGACATGGCGGTCACCGGCATCAAACAGCAGTTTGCCGAGCGCGAGACGCTGACGCGTCGGACGCAAACCGGCATCCTTGAGACGACGCAGCGTCTGAGAAAAGGGCCGATCACGGGAGGTATCAAGAGGCGTATCCATGCGCTCAATATGGCGTATCCTCAGATAATGTAAAGAGGAATCTCTCGAAAGAATTGAGTAACCACATAAAAACAAACGATATTAAATCAACAGCGCATCACGTGTGGCCGCCAACTTTACCGGTGCATCGTAGAGTGTCAGGATTTATGAAATTCCGCGCGGACAGTGCGGAAAACACCTGATAAAACAGGCCGGAACATTCCCGGTGAGATGAAAATAAAGGCATAGGCCAGGCTGCATGAGCGCGTTTACCGAAAAATCGAGTTTCTCCTACGACGACCTGATCCAGTGTGGAGATGGTGAACTGTTTGGCCCCGGCAACGCGCTGCTCCCAGCACCGCCGATGCTGATGTTCGATCGAATCACCACAATCTCCGCTGATGGCGGCGAACACGGCAAAGGCCTGATCATTGCCGAGCTGGATATCAAACCTGACCTCTGGTTCTACGACTGCCATTTCAAGAGCGACCCGATCATGCCGGGCTGCCTGGGGCTGGACGCCCTGTGGCAGATGCTCGGTTTCTTCCTCGGCTGGCTCGACCTGCCCGGACCCGGCCGCGCGCTGGGCGTGGGTGAAGTCAAATTTGCGGGCGAAGTGAAGCCCGAGGGCAAACTGCTCCGCTATCAGGTGGATGTGCAAAAGGTCATCAAGCGCGGCTTCGCGATTGCCGTGGCCGACGGCTTTGCCGAACTCGACGGTGAAACCGTCTACACCACGACCGGCCTTCGGGTTGGATTGTTCCCACCAAGCGAGAAAAAATAGCGATGAGCACCAACGGCTTGCGCCGGGTCGCCGTCACCGGCCTCGGTATCGTTTCCCCCATCGGCTCGAACGCGCAGGAGGTTACCGAAAGCCTGCGCGAAGGCCGTTCGGGCATCGTCCACAGCGACGCCTATGAAGAGATGGGCTTTCGCTCCCATGTCCATGGTGACCTGAATGTGGATCTCGACGCACATATCGATCGCAAGCTGCGCCGCTTCATGGGCGATGGCGCGGCCTATAACTACGTGGCCATGCAACAGGCGATTGACGATTCCGGTCTGAGCGATGCGGATATCCGCAACGAACGCACCGGTCTGGTGATGGGATCGGGTGGTCCGTCCACCTCGGCCATGGTCGCCGCCGCCGACACCGCACGCGAAAAGAGCCCCAAACGGGTTGGCCCTTATGCCGTGCCAAAAGCCATGTGCTCGACCCTGTCAGCCAACATGTCCACCGCCTTCGGGATGCGTGGATTGAGCTATTCGATCAGTTCAGCCTGTTCGACCAGCGCGCATTGCATTGGCAACGGATCGGAGCTGATCCAGATGGGCAAGCAGGATGTTGTCTTTGCCGGTGGTGCAGAGGAACTTCATTGGTCCCTGTCCGTGCTGTTCGATGCCATGGGCGCCCTGTCCTCCAAATACAACGACACGCCGGATAAGGCGTCCCGCGCCTATGATGCCAACCGCGATGGTTTTGTCATCGCCGGCGGTTCAGGAGTTGTGGTGCTCGAAGATATGGAGCGCGCCAAAGCGCGCGGCGCCAAGATCTACGCCGAGCTGGTCGGCTACGGTGCGACGTCAGACGGTGTCGATATGGTGGCACCATCGGGCGAAGGCGCCGTCCGCTGCATGAAGATGGCAATGGCCAATCTGGGCGAACACACCGTCGACTACATCAACGCGCATGGCACCTCGACCCCGGTCGGGGACATGGTTGAACTGGCCGCAATCCGCGAAGCCTTTGGTGACCAGAACCCGCACATCTCCTCGACCAAGTCGCTCACCGGGCATTCCCAGGGCGCGACCGGTGCGCATGAAGCGATCTATTCGATGCTGATGATGGAGCATGATTTCCTCGCGGCATCCGCCAATATCGAAGAACTTGATCCCGAAGCTGGCGATGCCAACATCGTACGCGAGCGGATCGACAATGCGGGGCTCAACGTCGTGATGTCGAACAGCTTTGGCTTTGGGGGCACCAACGCCACCCTGGCCTTCCAGCGGCACGAGGGCTGATCTGATGGCTGATGCGCGCGCGCCTGCTTCCGAACCCGCCCCCGCGACCATGGCGTCGGCCGGCAATCTGATGGCGGGCAAACGTGGCCTGATCATGGGTGTGGCCAATGATCATTCGATCGCCTGGGGCATTGCACAGGCGGCTGCCGCGCAGGGCGCCGAGCTGGCCTTCACCTACCAGACCGATGCCTTTGCACGCCGGGTCGGCCCGCTGGCCGAAAGCGTCAATGCGGCCGCGATGGTGCAGTGTGATGCCTCTGACATGGACAGTCTCGACAAGGCGTTCGGGGCCATCGGGGACATCTGGGACAACATCGATTTCGTGGTGCACGCGATCGCCCATTCCGACAAGGAAGAGCTTGAAGGCCGGTATATGAACACGAGCCAGGAAAACTTCCTGCGGACCATGAACATCTCGTGCTTCTCGTTCACCGCCGTCGCCCAGCGCGCCGCCGCGATGATGAGTGAATCCGGTTCCCTGCTAACCCTGAGCTATCACGGGGCGAATGCCGTGATGCCGAACTACAATGTGATGGGTGTGGCGAAAGCCGCGCTGGAAGCTTCTGTGCGGTATCTGGCCTCTGACCTCGGCCCGGACGGGGTGCGCGTCAATGCAATCTCGGCGGGGCCCATGCGGACTCTGGCCGGATCGGCCGTTGGTGCCGCCCGCCAGATCTACAACTACAACCGGGAGGTCTCCCCGTTGCGCCGCAATGTGATGCTCGACGATGTCGGCGGTGCCGGGCTGTACCTGCTTTCAGATCTGTCCAAAGCCGTGACCGGCGAAATCCACTATGTGGATTGCGGCTTCAATGCCATCGGCATGCCTGACCCCGCCACCCAGAACGGCGACGCCAGCTAGGTGCTGGCTTCAGTGGGCTTTGGTCCTCAGACCACCGCACTCAGCACGAAGAACACAGCAGCTGACAGCAAGGCTGTGGCGGGGACCGTGATCACCCAGGCGGCGATGATTGTCAGGAAGTGCGAACGGCGCACCAGTTTGCGGTGCCGCAGTATTTCCGGTGCCACGGGCGTGGCGTCGTCGGCCTTGTCGGCGTTGGTTCCGGCGATCATGTCGCGGCGTCGTTTGCTGCGGCGGGTGTAGTACTCCCGGAAAAAGCCAACCCCGAAGACCGCGCCCACAGCGATATGGGTCGAACTGACCGGCAGGCCGAGCCAGGACGCGATGATCACGGTGATGGCCGCCGAGAGCGCCACACAATAGGCGCGCATCGGGTTCATCTTGGTGATCTGATCTCCGACCATGCGGATCAGTTTCGGGCCGTAAAGGAACAGACCCAGCGAGATACCAAACGCGCCGATCATCATGATCCAGGCGGGCACCGCGACCTTGCCGGCGATATCCCCGAACTCGACGGCGCGCAGGATCGCGGCCAGCGGACCGATCGCATTGGCCACATCATTGGCGCCATGGGCAAAGGACAGCAGAGCGGCCGAACAGATCAGCGGAATGCGAAACAGAATCCGCAGGGACTGGTTGCGGTTCTCCATACCCTCGGACTGGCGGCGGATCAGTGGTCGCATAACAACCCAGACCAGCGAGAAGACCACCGCCCCGATCAGCAGGATGGTGAAGGTGTCGGGCTTCCAAATCCGCTTCAGGCCCTTGATCGACAGATAGCAGGCAAAGGCCCCGGCCATGATCGCGACCAGCATCGGCACCCAGCGGCGGGCAGCGGCAATCTTGTCGGGTTGATAGATGATGTTGACCTTGATGAAGGCCAGAAAGAGCGCCGCAATGACACCGCCGAGCACGGGAGAGATCACCCAGCTGGCTGCAATCGCACTCATCGTGCCCCAGTTGACCAGCTGGAACCCGACCGCCGCAATACCCGCGCCCATCACGCCCCCGACCACCGCGTGGGTGGTGGAAACAGGCGCACCAATAAAGGTCGCCAGATTGACCCAGAGCGCCGCCGACACAAGCGCCGCCATCATGGCCAGAATAAAGACCCCGGAATCCTTGACCAGCGAGGGATCGATGATGCCCTTGGAGATGGTGTTGACGACTTCGCCACCGGCCAGCAAAGCACCCGCGCTTTCAAAGATAGCGGCGATCACCAGCGCACCCACCAGGGTCATTGCCCGGGAGCCAACCGCCGGCCCGACATTGTTGGCAACGTCATTGGCGCCGATATTGATCGCCATATAGCCGCCAAGGATCGCGGCAAGAACGACCATCACCCCATCGCCGGAGACCCCGGCAAAGGCCGCAGCCAGCAGCGCGACGAGGACCAGAAAGACCACGGCAATGCCATGGGAGCGAACCCCGCCGGACACGCTCCGGGCGGCAGCTTCCACATGGACGATCTTTTCAAGATCTTTATCGAGGGATTGTTTGGTCTGAGCCATGTTACGACCTTTTCGGTGGTGACGCCGGAGCCGTTTCACTCACGGGTTCTGATTCTGAAGGGGCTGTAGCTGCGGCAGAGAGCGAAGCCAATGCCTGATCCAGGGCTTTCTCGCCCGAACCGGACAAGTGCCGAAGCAGCCGGGCCAGCCCTTTGTCTTCCACCAGACCTGCGGCCTCCGCCAACCCGGCCCAGCGGCAACTCCGTGCATCGCGCTCCGGCCAGTCAAGCCGGTGTTCGCACACCAGCAGCGGATAGACAAAGACATGGCTTCGCACCGGATAACCGCCGCGCATGGATTTCGCGTAGGTGTAGTCGCCAATCGGATCACCATGAATGCGCCCGATCACCCCGGCTTCTTCATGGGCCTCACGCGCCGCATCGTCGGCATACGCGGCCTTGCCCTTCGGCCAGCCCTTGGGCAGCAACCAGCGCCCGCGTTTGCGCGAGGTGATCAGCAGCACTTCGAAACTATCGGCGCCATGTTCGGCAACGGGCACGAACGGCAACGCAGCAACCTGCTGGACGGATTTTGTGTTCAGAAACACGGGGGCGTGTCTTGCTTGTTTAGAGACAGTTCAATGACAGCGCCACTTTACGCCCGGCACCCGCGCTGACGCGAGACAGAAACCATCCACAACGACTCGGCGCCACGCTTTGCCGGCATGGCTTGTCACTGCACTACGCCCTGTTCGACTACACCGAACACCGGCCGATGCACCGGGTGGTGATTCAGGGAGATGTGCCCCACGCCTGAGTTTGGGTACACGTGTAACCAGATAAAAAAAACGGCCCCGGATTTCTCCGGGGCCGTCTTCGTTTCAGCGTTGTGTGCTGCGTTTAGTCTTCGCGGCGCGGGCGACGCGGACGGCGGGGACGGTCATCGTCGCCACCTTCGCGGGGCTCACGCGGCGGGCGCGTGTCCTCAAGCTCTTCGCCGGTCTCCTGATCGACGACGCGCATGGACAGTTTGACCTTACCGCGGTCATCCATGCCGATGACCTTGACCTTCACTTCGTCGCCCTCATTGATCACGTCGGTGACTGTACCAACGCGCTCATTCTTGAGCTCTGAAATGTGGACCAGGCCGTCACGTGCACCGAAGAAGTTCACGAACGCGCCGAAATCGACAACCTTCACGACTTTGCCGTTGTAGATCACGCCGACTTCCGGCTCTGCCACGATGGAGGTGATCCAGTCGATCGCCTTCTGTGCAGCTTCGCCATCCGAGGACGCAACCTTGATCAGGCCTTCATCATCGATGTCGACCTTACAGCCGGTCACTTCGCAGATTTCACGAATGACCTTGCCGCCCGTACCGATCACGTCACGAATTTTGTCCGTCGGGACCGTCATCGTGGTGATTCGCGGGGCGTGCTGAGACAGCTCGTTGCGTGAGGTGTCGATGGACTTGGCCATCTCGTCCAGGATGTGGATACGGCCGTCTTTGGCCTGATCCAGCGCGATCTGCATGATCTCCGGGGTGATGGACGTGATCTTGATGTCCATCTGCAACGAGGTGATGCCGGCAGCGGAACCGGCGACCTTGAAGTCCATGTCGCCGAGATGATCCTCGTCACCGAGAATATCGGACAACACGGCATAGCCGTCGTCTTCCTTGATCAGGCCCATCGCGATACCCGCAACCGGTGCCTTCAGCGGAACGCCCGCATCCATCATCGAGAGGGAAGCGCCACAGACCGAAGCCATGGAGGACGACCCGTTGGATTCGGTGATCTCGGAGACCACGCGGATCGTGTAGGGGAAGTCTTCCTTGGCCGGCAGCAGCGGACGCAACGCGCGCCAGGCAAGCTTGCCATGTCCAATTTCACGACGACCGGTAAAGCCGATACGTCCGGCCTCACCCACCGAATAAGGCGGGAAGTTGTAGTGCAGCATGAAGTGCTGACGATACTCGCCTTCCAGCGCATCGATGATCTGCTCGTCCTGACCGGTGCCCAACGTGGCCACGACCAGACCCTGGGTCTCGCCCCGGGTGAACAGAGCCGAGCCATGAGAGCGCGGCAGCACTGAGATCTGACAATCAATCGGACGAACGGTGGAGGTGTCACGACCATCGATACGGCTACCCGTATTGATGATGTCGCGGCGAACCACGTCCTTCTCGAGCGCCTTCAGAGGTCCGCTGGCAATCGCCTGCTCGTCCTCAGAAAGCTGCTCCATGATCTTCGACTTGGCGTCTGACACCTTGACCTGACGGGCCAGCTTGTCTTTCTCGGTGTAAGCCTCGCGGATGGCGCTTTCGCCCAGCTTGCGAACCTTGGCTTCGAGATCGACGATCTCCTGGGGAGTCTCGCTGATCGGACGCATCTCTTTGGCTGCCAGTTCGGCAATGGAGATGATCAGGTCAATCACCGGCTGATAACCCTCGTGGCCAAACATGACCGCGCCGAGCATGATTTCCTCAGAAAGCTCATGAGCTTCTGATTCGACCATCAGCACGCCTTCAGCCGTACCCGCAACGATCAGGTCGAGCTGAGATTCAGCCAGCTGATCAGCGGTCGGGTTGAGGACATACTCGCCGTCGACATAACCGACACGCGCGGCACCGATCGGGCCCAGGAACGGAATTCCCGAGATCGTCAGAGCAGCAGAAGCACCCACCAGGGCCGCGATGTCCGGATCGTTTTCCAGATCGTGGCTGACGGTGGTGCAGATCACCTGAGTTTCGTTGCGATAGCTCTTGTGGAAGAGCGGGCGGATCGGGCGATCGATCAGGCGGGAGGTCAGAACCTCCTTCTCTGTCGGACGGCCTTCGCGCTTGAAGAAGCCACCGGGGATCTTGCCCGCGGCGTAGGTCTTCTCCTGATAGTGAACCGTCAGCGGGAAGAAATCGATCCCTTCCTTCGGCTTGTGCTGGCCCACCGCCGTGCAGAGCACAGAAGATTCGCCATAGGTGACGAGAACGGCCCCGTCAGCCTGTCGGGCAATACGCCCGGTTTCAACAGCGAGCGTACGCCCGCCCCATTCAATTTCTTTACGGACAATGTCAAACATCATCTATCTCCAACCTGCGTCATCTGTCCGGGCCAATCCCGAATCAAATGCCCCGTGCCCTCGGGGTCATCGCGCCGCCACGCAGCAAATCTGATTTGGCGACGAGTTCGCGGACCTTCCGCGCGAGCAAGCATGTGGGATACCGAATTGCATCCCATCGTGCTTCATAATGGCGCCGGGCTGTGCCCACGCCGTCGTAGATATAAGGAATCCGCAATTAGCGGCGGACGCCAACACGCTTGATCAGAGTCTGATAGCGCTCTTCGTTTTTGCGCTTCACATAGTCGAGCAAACGTCGACGCAGACCAACCATCTGGAGGAGTCCGCGACGCGAATGATGATCCTTGGCGTGGGTCTGAAGATGCTCGGTCAGGTTTTTGATCCGCTCCGTAAGGATCGCGACCTGGACCTCGGGGGAACCTGTGTCACCCGGCTTGGTTTCGTATTCTTTGATTAGTTCAGTCTTACGCTCAGCCGTAATCGACATGGCAATCTTTCTCCCGGCATCAAAGGTTTAAAACGCGGACCGGACGGATTTGAATTCCGTCAACGCGGACAAGCGCCACAGGCGTTGTCGCGTCCAGAGCTAGGACGATACCGTCGTCCCCGGCACTCGCAATCCGTTCCCTATCCTGCGGTCGCAGGATCGGAACCGCCTGCCCATTCCGAAGCTTCTCAGCTTCACGTTCCGACAAGGCCAGCGCCGGGATGCCGTCCAGCGCGGTCTCAACCGGTAACAATACAGGTGAGGCGGAGGCATTATGACCAAGTTGTTCCAGCTTTTCCAGCGAAATCGAAGCCTCTTCAGAGAAGGGTCCGACCGACATTCGGCGCAGGTCTGACAGGTGACCACAGGTGCCCACGGCGATCGCCAGATCCCGCGCCAGCGCCCGCATATAGGCGCCTTTTCCCGACGTGACCGTGAAGCGGGTGGAATCTGCATCGATGGTGTCGAGCACCTCGAAAGCGTAAATATCGATGATCCGCGAGGCGAGCTCGAATTTTTCTCCGGCCCGCGCTTTCGTGTAGGCCCGCTCGCCATCAATCTTGATCGCCGAAAACGCCGGGGGGACCTGTTCGATGGCCCCCACGAAAGCCGGCAAGGCGGCCGTAATCGCCGCCAGGTCAGGCCGGGAATCGCTGGTTTCCACAACCTCGCCATCCGCGTCATCCGTGGTGGTGCGTGCGCCCCAATGCACCGTAAACGCATAGCGTTTCGAGCTGTCGGTCACATAGGGCATGGTCTTGGTCGCTTCGCCCAACGCAATAGGCAGAATTCCCGTCGCCGAAGGGTCGAGGGTTCCCGCATGGCCGAGCTTGGCCGCCCCGGTCGCCCGGCGTACCGCGTTGACGCAGGCCGCCGAGGTCATGCCCGCGGGCTTGTCGAGATTGATCCAGCCATTGATGGCCAGACCCTTGCGCTTGCGTCCCATCAGGCGGTGTCCGGGTCGGAATTGTCGGCGCTCGGATCCGCGGCGGGTTCGACTTCAAGATCCTGGTCCGGCTCCTTGGCCAGATCCTGTGCCACATGCGGGCTCGCGATCAGATGGTCAATCCGCGAGGCTTCATCGAAGCTTTCATCATGAATGAAATGCAGCGCGGGCATATATTTGAGCTTCACCGTGCGCGCCAGCTGGCCGCGTAAATAGGCTGTCGCCCGTTGCAGGGCTTCGACCATGGGCTCGGATTCGCCTTCGAGGGGCAGCACAAAGGCTGTGGCGTTGCGTAAATCCGGGCTCGCCCGAACCTCGGTCACCGTGATCACCCGGCTAACAAGTTCAGGATCGCGGAATTCCGCGCGCACCAGAATTTCTGACAGGGCATGACGGATTTCCTCACCCACCCGCAACTGACGTTGCGAGGGTGCCTTGCCGTTACGGGCCTTTTGTGCGGGACGGGCCATCAGGCTTCGAGACGGCGTGCGATCTCCTGAACCTCGAAGCATTCAATGACATCACCAACCTGGATATCATTGTAATTCTCGAGGGCGATGCCGCATTCGTAACCGTTCTGGACCTCGCGGACATCGTCCTTGAAACGCCGGAGCGTGCCGAGCTGTCCTTCGTGGATGACGACGCTGTCGCGGGTCAGGCGGACCTTTGAATCTCGGCGGATCATCCCGTCGGTGATCATACAACCGGCAACCTTGCCGACCTTCGATACGCCGAACACTTCGCGGATTTCTGCCAATCCGAGCAGGTTTTCCTGGATCGTCGGGGCCAACTCGCCCTCTAGCATCGCGCGGATATCATCGACCACGTTGTAAATCACATTGTAATAGCGGATCTCGACCTGGTCACGCTTGGCCTGCTCACGTGCCTGGGGGATCGCCCGGACATTAAAGCCGATCAACAGGCCACTATTGACGCTGGCCAGGGAAACATCAGATTCGGTGATCCCGCCAACCCCGGCATGGAGCACCAGCACTTCCACCTCATTGGTCGACATGTTGGTCAGGGAGCCGACAATGGCCTCCACCGAACCCTGCACATCGCCCTTGATCACGACAGGCACCTGGGCGGCTTCACCCGCCTGGATCTGCTCAAACATCTCGTCGAGACTACCCCGGGCGCCGGCGGCGGCCCGCTTGTCACGGATGACGTCCTGGCGATATTCCACAACCTCGCGCGCGCGCGCATCACTATCAACGACGGCAAAGTCGTCACCGGCCAGCGGTGCCCCATTGAGACCCAGCACGGCGACGGGCTCGGACGGCCCGGCAGGCTTAATGTTCTGACCTTTGTCGTTGATCAGCGCCCGCACATGGCCCCATTCGGCG
>JABJAG010000185.1 GCA_018666195.1 Alphaproteobacteria bacterium | reverse complement strand
TAGGCACCATCTTGGCCTGTGACACCAGTAATGAGGGCGACGTCCTTTGCCATGTCCATACTCCAGCAATTGCGAGATGCGCGACCACAGAGTCGCTCGGTATAAATGTATGATTCGCGCGACTATACTTGTCCGCACAAACTGCACACAAGGACGCCATCGCCATGGACAATCCGAGTATGCCCTGGAGCCTGATCGGGATCAGCGATGAGGCACGAAAAATCATTCGCTTAGCCGCAGCTGAAAGTGGCCAGACAATCGGTCAATGGCTCAACGATCGGATACTACTTGCGGCAGCACCACAAACTTCCGTGAATTCAGGTAGTACCGTGAGTACGTCAGGTGAAGATCAGGCCGCACTCGAAGTACTCCAGCGTATGCAGCAAACCCTGGCAGACGCAGAGACATTTTCCGCCCATGAAATCGAGACCTACCAAATCGCACTGGAAGAATTGAGTCGACGCGTAGCACTACTCGAAGCTACTGAAAACAAAGGGTAAACCTGGCACTACGACCGAATAATTTTGAAAGTAGCGCATGCCCTACCCGGACATATTCGATAGGACCGGCGCGAAGAATTACCCATCAAAATTAGTTTGCAATTAGGATTTCAGCTATAAGAATTGGCTGCAAGTCGTTGATTCTGTTACGACGCTGCCCATATTTGATGTTTGCAAAGCAGAAAGAAAGTGCATCTATACCGCTAGCGATAAGCGACTCGGTGGTTTGAACCCGGTTCTGGGGGGATTCCAAGGCTCGCAGATCACTGTGAGACGAGCAATACTTGGCCCTATTTACGGCCATACAAAGGTAAACTTTTGGGATTACAGTTTTCAAATGGCGACTAACTCACCATGGAGCGTCAAAGGTGTAGCACCTGAAGCGCGCGAGGCAGCCAAGATCGCTGCTCGCCGTCAGGGTGTGAATGTTGGCCGTTGGTTATCGCAAACCATTCTCGCAACCGCGTCTGAAGAATTGCGCTCCAAGCGTGGCGATGAACCCAACCAGGCAAACCAACCGGCACCGAGCGCGTCCTTCACATTTGACGGCCAGCCGATAAGCGACCCCGTACCAACTGCCCCACCGCCACAACAACAGGCGCAGCAGCCAACGGCACAACAGCAACCGGCGCAACCTCACTACGACCCCTCCTATCCCCCAACGCCACCCGCGCCTGCACCGGGCACGAGCAGTCCCCCGGCGCTCACACCGGAAGCCGTTCTTGCAAGCATTCAGAAGCTAGCAACACGGATTGAAGAATCTGAAAACCGAACCGCAGAAGTGCTCAAACCGATTGCGGAAAAAGTCGGTGAGCTGGGCTCACAGATCGATCACATCAAAGCAAATTCAGGTGGCTCGTCTGCCCCTGTCGAGCGCGCCATGATGCGTTTGTCCGAACGCCTCGACCGTATGGAAGACCCGGGCAAAAAGTCCGGATCGGGCGGCGGACGACCCAGCAAGACATCATCGAGTGGCGGTGTCATGGGTCGATTGTTCGGACGCGACTAACAACGCGCTTCGACACAAATAATCGCGTAAGATTGTTCATGTGCCCGACGATATTTCCACCGCTGCGATCCATCGGTTAGAATCAAATTCCATCAACTAACTGGACCAGAAGATGGCCCGCGGAAAATTGTGGAGCGTCAAAGGAGTCAGCACCGATGCCCGTGAAGCGGCAAAGGCAGCAGCACAGAATTCCGGCCAGCCGATCGGCGCTTGGATTGATCAGGCAGTACGTATGACGGATGACAACGAAGAAGTTCCGAACACCCGCGCCGCATCCTCGTCAGACGCGACCGAGCAGATTGATATTGTCGAAATTCTTCAAAGCATAGAAGAGAGGGTCGCCAATCACGCAGATCGGATTTCCGATCAGCTCGTCCCGTTCCGCGATTCCATTGCTCAGCTCGCAGATCGGTTGCAGCAACTCGAACAGACGAACACCCACGCCAAACTTCCCGAGACGACACCTTCTGCCCCGGTCATAGATCCTGCACCATCGAGTCCGGAGCCCGACCATTTGCCGGAAGCCGAAGACCAGGAACCCACTGTGGCAGAAGAGAAAGCCGCGTCGACACCGGGACTGGAGCCGGAACCGGAATCTGAAACGCCAGAAAAACCACGGCGCCGGGCTGCCGCTGTCACAGAAGAAGATATTCACGCTGCTGATGCAGCCCTCAAATCCGAACTGACCGGTTTGTTTGATGATGGCGCTCATCGCGGCGCTGCACGTCCGAGATTCACCAACACGGGCGACCCATTCATCCCGCCCCCACCGCCACCCATTCGACGCCCGAGCCGCGCGCCACTGATATTCGTGATCGTGATTTTGCTCGCCGCCTGCGCGGGCATCGGTGCGTTCGCCTGGTTTGAATTTCTCTCACCCGAAACACGCCAGAGTTTTCGTTCACTCACGGCGATCACTGAACAGGAATCAACGGAAGCCACTGACACCAATGACGCCACCGGCGCAACCACACCAACTCCCGCCGCGCTGGTGGAGCCGCAGGTCGCACAGGCACCCACGCCTCCCCCCGCCCCATCCGTGCCCGAACCAACTGATGTTTCACAACCGCCCGAGGCGGCTCCTGAACCAACGCCACCGCCGGCTGTTGTTCCTGCCCCGCCAGCAGCACCAAGTGCGCCGCAAGACCCTGCTGTTCCAGCCAATGCAGTCAATAATGAACTCAAGGGTTTAATCCGGGATGCCAGCGCCGGGTCCGCCACCGCGCAGAACGAACTTGGTGTTCGCTACCTCGTCGGTCGCGGCATAGCGCAAGATTACGGTCAGGCCGCTCTGTGGCTCCGCAAGGCAGCCGCTCAGGATATGACAAATGCCCAATACAATCTGGGTGTACTGTTTGATTCTGGCCGAGGTGTCGAACCGGATCCGATCGAAGCACTGATCTGGTTCCACAGTGCGGCCGAGAACGGACATGGCCGTGCCCAGATGGCCGTCGCCGCCGCTTACGCAGCCGGCCGCGGGATTGAACGCAATCCGAACGAAGCATTGAAATGGCTCCGCCGCGCGGCGGAATCCAAAATTCCCGAAGCGCAATTCTCGCTGGCCAATATTCTGGCCACCTCCCCCAAGACGCATGAGAGCCTGATCGATGCGTATTACTGGTATAAAATTGCTGACAGCAAAGGTATTGCAGAGGCCGCCGAGCGAGGCGAACAGGTCGCGACACGGCTCACTGCAGAAGAGCGTGCCGGCGTAAACAAACGGGTGTCTCACTACATTGGCCAAAGCATCCCACGACCACCCACCCGCAGTGGTGACACCGAACCCCACACAGAAAAAGTGAGCCCCTCCAGCGACTCACCATCCGGCGCTCAGCCCGGCGCCACTCAGGTTTCAGAAAAGCCCGCAAAGCCTGTATCACGCAGTATCGTGACCCAAACTCAGCTTTTGCTTGCCGAGCTTGGCTTCGACGCCGGACCCGCCGACGGGACAATCGGCAGCAAGACCCGCGCGGCCATTCGTAACTACCAGACCGAAATGAAGATGAAGGTCGATGGCGAACCCAGCCTCGCGCTCCTCGCCGAATTACGTCAGGTCGTCGGAAAGCGCTAACGCTCACACCTCGCAGATACGCGCGTCAGAGTGCCGTATGAGTCCGGGTCGGGCACACCCACCAACCCGGCTGCGCATCCGAAACCATCCGCGCAGCACGGGCACAGGACTTCTGATCCTCAAAAACACCAAAACAAGTTGGACCGCTGCCACTCATCCGCGCCAGCGTGCAATCCGTGAGGCCCGACAACATCTCCAGAACATCACCAATATCCGGACACAAGTCACAGGCTGGACCGGTCAGGTCATTTCGTTTGTCTGACAAGGCTGCAAGATATCCATCGGAGCCGTTCCCGTTCTCCGGTATCACCGAAGGCCGCGAGGCGATTTTCGGAGCGTCCAACGCCCCAAACACCGACGCGGTCGACAACGGTCGGTTCGGATTGACCAACAACAGATCTAATTCCGGCCCACCGAGACGCGGGACAATAATATCGCCGATACCCCGCATCTCTGCTGTGGTAGCGGCCAGGCACACAGGCACATCAGCGCCCAGTTGTGTGGCGACCTGCATGACCTGCCGATCATCAACATCGACCTGCCATATGTGACACAGTGCGCGCAGAACTGCGGCCGCATCGCTGGATCCACCCCCAACCCCGGCTGCGACAGGAATGTTCTTTTCCAACGTGAGGGCGACACCGGCATCCCGCCCCAGCGCCGCCGCCAAGTCGCGTGCCGCACGCAAACACAGATCATCACTTGGATTTTCAGGCAGCTGCGCAGCGAAAGGGCCCGTCCGGTCGAGCGAGAGTTCGGCAGCCGGTCGGGCACGGATCACATCACCGAACACTGTAAAGACAACCAGACTCTCCAGGTCGTGATAGCCGTCATCCCGACGCCCGATCACATGCAGGAACAAATTGACCTTCGCCGGCGCGGGTTCATCAAACGGCACCCAGGCATCAATCTTGGTCATCGAGAACAAGCGCCGCTAGATATCGCGCTTTTTACCCGGCGGCAGCGGGCTTGGCTCTTTTTTGCCTTCCAGTTTGAGACGTGTCTCTGCCTCAACATCGGCGTCCGGCTCCAGCGACAGCACCCGGATCCACTGAAAATGAGCCTCATTCTCGCGCCCGACAATCCAATACGCATCGCCAAGATGATCGTTGATCACCGGGTCTCCCGGCTCCAGCGCAACCGCGCGCTCCAGCAGATCAACCGCGGCGGGATATTCACCAAGCCGGTACAACACCCAGCCCAGAGAATCCGTGATGTAGCCATCCTCGGGACGCTTGGCCACGGCGGTCTCGATCATGGTCTTGGCGCGCTCAAGCTCGACGCCCTGCTCTACCCAGCTGTACCCCAGATAATTCAGGACCAGCGGTTGATCCGGTTCCAGTTCCAGCGCGCCCAGGAAGTCCTTCTCCGCCCGCTCCCAGCGCTTGGCTCTCTCCAGAGCGATACCGCGCGTATAGAGCAGTTGCCAGTCGGCCTTTCCGCCCTGACGATCATGCGCGCGATCATAGGCCTCAATCGCCTCATCAAAACGCTTCTCGATTCGCAATATATCTGCCAGCGAACGCATGACATCCGATCGATCGACCCGCTCCTCCACCATGTCGTTCAGGATGGCGATGGCTTCATCGCTCTGCTTCTGGCCATGCAAGGCGTCAGCAATGCTCAGACGCGCATACCAGCTATAGGGCGTGTCCCGACCAATCTGTCGATAGACCTCTATTGCAAGGTCATCACGCAGGCGACGTTCCAGCAACTGACCCAGCGAGTACAGCGCTGTGGGATTGTCCGGTTCCAGCCCCAGAGACAAGCGGACAAACATCAACGCCTCCGTCCGCAACCGTTCACGGTTGAGCAAACCCGAAATATTACGGAACACCTCTGCAGCGCCGTGCTCGACATTGACGATAATGCGTTCGGGCTCAGCATCACCATCGAGGACCTGCTGCACAGGCTCGATCAACAGCGTATCGGGATTCTGGCTCACAAAGGTCTGAACCAGCGCCCGCGCTTCTTCTGACTTGTCCTGTCGCACCAGAAAACGTGCGAAAGAATCGACGAGCTGCAGCGAAGGTCGACCGTTCGATTTCTCAAGCGCAAGCCGGAACGCCTCTTCAGCCCGCGTCGCTTCGCCACCCAGATCGGCAATATAGGCCTGATGAAGACCTGCAATGGGTGCCAGCCCGGTTTCGCCGGCGAGCGATTGAAGCGCGAGGAGCGCCTCGTCTGTTTTCTCCTGCCCCGCCAGAGCCCAGGCCTTGAGCAACGGCGCCAGAATGCCATTGACCCCGGCAGCCTTGATATCTGCGGGTAGCGCTTCGGCATCTTCAAATCGCCCCTCGCGCAGGGCGATCACATAGAGCGTGTAGATCGCGAGCGGATCAGCCGCATTGGTTTCCAGAACATCCCGCGCGAGTGCAGCGGCTTTGTCCAGACGCCCGGCGCTGATCATCAGCAAATGCGCGCGGCGGCGTGAGTTTTCTGTCTCGGGAACCTGATCGATGATTTCGGATGTCATATCCGCTGCGGCCACCAGATCGCCAACAACCTCGGCATGGCGGGACGCCAGAAAGCGCCCTGCGATCGTCGAGCCGCGAGTAAAGGACGACCCCATAATGTCGGATTGCAGGCCCGGTACACCTTCCGGTCCGGACGTTGTCGCCTGACCGGGAAGAGCAAAGCCCACAATCAGCACGGCGCCCAGCAGTGAGGCGGTACGGGAGATTTTCAATGGGCTGCTCATGAATTTCACTCGTTCGTTTCTCGGTGCGACCCGTTCAATTTAGCGATGCTCATCACCCACGGCCATCACACGTTGTTGTGACGCGCGGCACCCGCCGTCTGCAAGCTTACATATTGGGATAATTCGGGCCGCCACCACCCTCCGGCGCCACCCAGACAATGTTTTGTTTCGGATCCTTGATATCGCAGGTTTTGCAATGGACGCAGTTCTGGGCGTTGATCTGAAGACGCGGGTTCAAACCATCATCATCACGAACAATTTCATAGACCTGCGCCGGGCAATAACGCTGCTCGGGCGCATCATAGGTTTCCAAATTCACTTCAATAGGTACAGCGGCGTCCTTCAGGGTCAGATGCGGCGGCTGATTTTCTTCGTGATTGGTGTTCGAGATATAGACCGAAGACAATCTGTCAAAGGACACCTCGCCATCCGGTTTCGGATAATCGATCGGGCTATGTTTGTCTTTTGGTTCCAATGCCGCGTGGTCAGAATGACCATGCTTCATCGTCCAGGGTGCCCGCCCCCGCAGCAGCACCTGATCAAGACCCGACAGCAATGTTCCCAAAATCATGCCAAATTTGAATGACGGTCGGAAGTTCCGTGCCTGCCAGAGTTCGCGATAGGCCCAGGATTGGCGAAACGCAGTGACGAACCCGCTCAGCGTCGCCACGGGCCGACCCTCGCCAGCCAGCCCAATCGCATCCGCTGCGGCTTCTGCCGCCAGCATGCCGGACTTCATCGCGGTGTGGGTGCCCTTGATTTTGGGAACGTTCAGCGTTCCG
Source organism: Alphaproteobacteria bacterium (assembly GCA_018666195.1). Taxonomy (GTDB): domain Bacteria; phylum Pseudomonadota; class Alphaproteobacteria; order UBA6615; family UBA6615; genus JABJAG01. The sequence continues at coordinate 6,881 of JABJAG010000185.1, read as the reverse complement.
GCCTCGCAGCCGATCAACGCGCCCCCCGGAAAGACCATTTCCGGCAGAGATTGCACGCCACCTTCATTGAGAGCCCGCGCCCCGTAGGAAATGCGCTTGCCCCCCTGGAAGGTCGGGCGGATCGCCGGATGAGTCTTGAATCGCTGAAACTCGTCAAACGGCGAAAGATAGGGGTTCTTGTAGTCAAGTCCGACCACATAGCCGACCGCGACCTGATTGTCCTCCAGGTGATAGAGGAACGAGCCGCCATAGGTGTCGGAAGGTAGCGGCCAGCCGGCCGTGTGAACGACAAGCCCCGGCTGGTGCTGTTCGGGTGAGACCTGCCACAGCTCCTTGATGCCGATCCCGAAGGTCTGATCCTCGCATTCGGTGCGCAGATCGAAGTGGTCCATCAATTGTCGGCCCAGATGCCCGCGACAACCTTCCGCAAAGAAAGTGTAGGCCGCGTGAAGTTCGATGCCTGGGGTGTGGTTGGCCGTCGGTTCGCCATCCACCCCGGTCCCCATATCCCCGGTGGCGACGCCGCACACGCGACCATCAGCATCAAATAGAATTTCAGAGGCTGCAAAACCGGGGTAAACCTCAACCCCCAGCGTTTCTGCCTGCTCGCCCAGCCAGCGGCACAGATTGCCGAGCGAAATAATATAGTTTCCGTGGTTTTTCAGCGGCGGCGGCAAAATCGACGTGGGCACCGAAGTTGCGCCGGATTCGCGCAGAAACAGGAACTTCTCGTCGGACACTTCGGTGGTGACGGGCGCGCCCATGTCACGCCACTCGGGCAACAACTCATCCAGTGCGCGGGTTTCCAGAACCGCCCCCGAAAGAATATGCGCGCCGACTTCCGAACCTTTTTCGAGAACACAAACGCCGATTTCCCGGTCCTTTTCCGCAGCAATCTGCTTCAGGCGAATCGCAGCGGCGAGTCCGGATGGACCCGCACCAACAATCACAACGTCGTAGGACATAGACTCGCGTTCGTTCGCTTCTTCGCTCATGCTAGACATCTCCACAACACGACTTTATTTGACTCAAAAGAACCATGACGAACGCCGAAGCACAACCGATCACCGACACAGTCTCACAGAATATGAGACAGGTGTCCGCGCATGGTCCGCGAGGCTGGCATGAACAGTACAGCTGAACGCGACGAACTGATCGCGACCCTGCGCTGGCAGGTCGATGCGGGCGTGGACGAAGTGATCCTTGATTCCGCCGTCGACCGGTTTGCTGAAGTCGCAAAGGCGGTCGCAATCCCACCAGCCGTTCCGTCTGAAAATACTTCCGTCCCGACAGCTCCGGCTGCTCCCACTGCCGCGCACGCGGAATCAAGCAGGACCGTGCCACCGCTCGCCGCTGCAGACAGCGTCAATCAGGACGCCCGCATTCAAGCTGCAGCCTGCGCTGATCTGCCTGCACTGCACAAGGCCCTGTCAGCCTTCGAGGGCTGCCCCCTGAAGACCACCGCAACCAATCTCGTGTTTGGAACCGGAAGTCCCACGGCTGATCTGATGCTGATCGGCGAACCGCCCGGACGCGATGAAGACCGTCAGGGCGAGCCGTTTGCCGGTCCCGGCGGTCAATTGCTCGACGCCATGCTGAGCTTCGTCGATCTCGACCGCGCGACCAATGTTTACGCAACAAACATTCTGCCCTGGCGCCCACCCGGAGATCGACAGCCCACATCCGCAGAGACGGCTGCCTGCCTGCCCTTTCTTGAACACCACATCGCGCTTGTTGCACCCCGTGTCCTGGTCTTTCTCGGTGGCACATCTGCCAAGACGCTGCTGAATCAGAATGAAGGTATCGCCCGGCTGCGCGGCAAATGGCATGACTACAACTCACCCGCACTTGAAGCGGCAGGTCTGCCCCCCATTCCCGCCATCGCGAGCCTGCACCCGACCTCTCTACTACGGCAGTCCGCGCAAAAACGCGTCGCATGGCTCGACCTTCTTGCTGTCCGTGAAAAACTCGACAGCCTGAATGCCACGCGTGAAGATTAACGAATTGTGAAGCCCTGCCGCTTCAACTTGCTCGCGCGACCAAGCGGGTTGTATGAAGGCTTGGCATTCTGGACGGACATATGAGCAGAACAATTTTCCGGGCCCTTGTTTCGTTTGCCACGCTGGCAATCATCTCGGGATCCTCAATCGCCGGGGCGCAAGAGCCCAAGCCCCGACCGTTGGAGACCGCGCTTGTCGGCCCGGCGACGTTCCTGATTCCGGGGATTGGCACCGTTGAAGGCGTTCTCTCTGCAGCCGACGCAGCTCGCTACAAACGTATTACCGAACTTCATGAAAACGGAGACTGGCGCGCGGCTCAGCCCATCATCAAGCGCCTGAATGACCGCCGCCTGATGGGGCATGTCCTGGCGCTTAAATACCTGCACCCGACAAAATACCGCTCACGCTTCACCGAGCTTCGCGACTGGCTGCAGGACTACGCCGATCACCCGCAGGCGCGGCGTATCCACCGGCTGGCAGTGCTACGCCAACCCAAGGGCGCACGTGCGCCGGCACCACCAATCGTCCACACACCGACGGTCAGGGGCGCTTCAGTAAAAACAGCATCGGAGGGCCGCCCCCTCTATGACCGCGCCAAAACCAGGGCCGGGCGCAGCGCACACAGCGAAATCTTGCGCCGCGTTTCACGCGGCTGGCCCACCGGAGCGCGGGAAATCATCACGTCGCAACGCGCAACTCAGAATATGGGCCCGGTGCAGATCGCACAGGCCTGGCGCGCAATCGGGCAGGGGTATTTCAGAGCTGGCAAAGATGAGCAGGCCCTCGAAGCCGCGATGGCCTCGCATGCTGCATCACCCGGTGACGCGCCGCTGGCCTATTGGTGGGGCGGCCTGGCCGCCTGGCGACTGGGAAAGAAGGACGAGGCCGAAACGCTTTTCGGAGAACTGGCTCGCGCCGGTCGGGCATCCGACTCCCTGATCGCAGCCGGTGCATTCTGGGCCGCGCGCGCATCACTTTCAAACGAACACCCTGAAAGCGTCACGCAATATCTTGAAATCGGTGCACAACACGCGCGCAGTTTTTATGGGCTTCTGTCCCATCGGGCGATTGGCGACACCGATTCCTTCGGGTGGCGAAAACCGGATTTGAGTCTGGCTGCGTTCCACGATATCGCTGGCAACAAAATCGGCAGCCGCGCCATCGCGCTGCTGCAAATTTCACGCAAGCACGACGCAGAGCGCGAACTGCTTAGTCTTTCCGCAGCCACACCGGCACTCCGCGATGATGTGCTGGCGCTGGCAAGCCATGCGGGCCTGCCCGCCGTTGCATTAAAACTTTCGAGCCATGCTGCGGCGGATGTCCGGCTTACCGCAGCCTACCCCGTTCCTTCTTGGAAACCGGAAAGTGGATATTCAATCGATCAGGCATTGGTCCTCGCATTCGTCCGGCAGGAGTCTGCGTTCAACCGGCGTGCCGAAAGCAGTGCTGGGGCACGCGGGCTAATGCAACTGATGCCACGAACGGCCAGTTACGTCGGCGGTGAACGTGCCCTGCATGGTCGCGGGAAATACCGTCTTTACGAACCCGACCTCAATCTTGAACTGGGGCAGCGCTACATACAGCAACTCCTGACTCATAAGAACATATCGGGCGACCTGTTCCGTCTGGCAGCGGCTTATAATGCCGGGCCGGGAAATTTGCGCAGCTGGGAGCGCGCATTTGAGCACGGCGATGACCCATTGCTGTTCATTGAAAGCCTGCCATCGCGCGAAACTCGCAAGTTTGTCGAGCACATTCTGACCAATCTCTGGATTTATCGCAGCCAGCTCGGACAGGCCGCACCTTCTCTCGACGACATCGTGGCCGGACGCTGGCCCGAATATCGACCTCAGGATTCCCATGGCCGCTGACAAAGATCCCGCTGCGTTCCGCCCGGTTCGGATTGCGGTCCTGACTGTTTCCGACACCCGTACATTGGATGACGACAAATCCGGCGACACGCTCGCCACCCGGGTCGCGGAAGCCGGACATGAACTGGTGGCACGGGATATCGTTCGGGACGACCGGGCGGCCATTGCAGATCGTTTTCGCAGCTGGGCGCATGACGCCAATATCGAAGTCGTCATTTCGACCGGCGGGACCGGTGTCACAGGCCGGGACATCACACCCGAAGCCCTCTCTGACGTATCCGAGAAGCGCATCGATGGATTTGGCGAATTGTTTCGCTGGATCAGCTATCAGAAAATTGGCACATCGACCGTGCAGTCCCGCGCCGATGCCGGGGTTGCCCATGGCACCTATATTTTCGTACTGCCAGGTTCTCCCGGTGCCTGCCGAGATGGCTGGGACGATATCCTGAAAGACCAGCTCGATATTCGCCACAAACCATGCAATTTCGCCGAACTTCTGCCGCGATTGCGCGAGCACGAAACCGACGCATAGCGGGACACACGTGACCCCAGGACCAGACCGCGAACAGATTGCAGGACTTCTCCACACATCAGGCATCGCGCGGGGAATTTCAGCCGACGCGCTGACAGTTCTCTCCACCAAGGGCATTTCGCACGACCACTGGCAGATCGGCGAAACGGGTCTGGTGCTTCGCATTCCGCGCATGAACCAGTGGGGTATGGACCCGGAGGCCGCGCTGAAATACCAGCGCACAGCCTTCCACCGCGGCCACCAGAGTGGGCACACACCAGATTGTATTGAAACCCTGTCCCCATCACTCGCCCTGCCCCGCGGGGCATTGATCGTTGAGGAAATTGTGGGACGCGCGCCGGTCCTGCCCGACGATCTTGGCGCGATCGCAGATGCTCTCGCGACCCTCCACACCATGCCCATGCCTGACAATGATACCTGCGTTCCTCTGCAGGTTCATCGCAATCCGGTCTCCTCTACCCTGCTCGTCATCGAAGAACAGGCGGCATCACTGGCGCGCGCTGGGCTCGACATAAAAACTCTGGCCGCGATCCGGGAAGACCTCGATTGGGCGCGCCAGTTCGCCAGCCGCGGTGAACCTGATTTCGATTTGTGTTTTGTCGGCACCGACACCCATCCGGGAAATTTTCTGATCGACCCCTCGGGCAAGGCCTGGTTTGTCGATCTGGAGAAATCCCTCTATGGCGCCGCACCGATCGACCTGGCGCATGCCACCCTCGCAACCTCAACGGGGTGGGATCCGGATTGCGTTGGCACGCCCGCAACCAGCGATGTGAAGAACTTCTACCAGCGCTATCTCAACACCGTGGGGCAGGACCGAGCCGCCGAGCTTGGCCCTTGGCTCCTACCGCTCCGTCGGCTCACCTGGCTACGCACCATCACATGGTTTGCACGATGGCGCGCTCAATGGTCAGCCGCAGATCATGCCGCCGCGCGCGATGAAACGATGAGCGACCACATCAGATTCCACATCGAACAGTCGTTTCAACCGGAATCGATTGCGGCCTGCCGTGCAGACTGGCTCGCGCCAAGCGCCCTGGCAACCAAATGATGTCACGCTCATAAGTTCTTGTTTTGTTCTCATGCAGGGGTTATGGTTTCCGTATGCTAAAACATACCCCATCAGACGCGGGCACTCCCCTTCCCGACCAGCCGCGCATTGGCCGTGGAGCCCTTTCAAATACTCCCGGCAGGTTTGAACGCCTGAACAGCACTGCGGTTGACGATGGCTGGCGGAATGATCTCGAAGATGATCCCCAGCCCCGGCTGGACACAACAGTAACCTTCGATCAAAGCCGCACGGTCATTACCAAAAACGAGTCCCCTGACATCGCGTTCGACCGGTCCATCAATCCGTATCGGGGTTGCGAACATGGTTGCATCTATTGCTTTGCACGCCCCACCCATGCCTGGCTCGGACTGTCGCCCGGACTGGATTTCGAGACGAAACTCTTCGCGAAATCTGATGCTGCGGGACTGCTGGAACGCGAATTGGCCAAGCCGGGGTATCAGCCACGCCCGATCGCCATGGGCACAAATACAGACCCCTATCAGCCTGTTGAACGACGTCTGAAGGTCACACGCTCAATCCTCGAAGTCCTCGCGGCGCATGATCATCCGGTCACAATCGTGACCAAGAGCAGGCTCGTTACCCGCGACCTCGATATCCTTGCGCCCATGGCCGCAAAGGGTCTGGCCAGTGTCGGCGTTTCTGTCACAACCCTCGACGGTGATCTGGCTGTCGCGATGGAACCCCGCGCCTCTCGGCCTCAGCGACGGCTGGAAACCATCCGCATGCTCGCAGCAGCCGGCATACCTGTCACGGTGATGGCAGCGCCGATCATTCCCGCACTGAACGATCACGAGCTTGAGGCGATTTTGATACGCGCCCGTCAGGCTGGCGCCGCACATGCCAGTTACATTCTGTTGCGACTTCCTTTGGAATTGAAAGATTTGTTTGGCGAATGGCTGTCGACCCATCGGCCAGATCGAAAAATGCGAATCCTCAACCGCCTGCGCGAAATGCGTGGTGGTGAGCTATACGAAAGCCGGTTCGGAACGCGCATGCGTGGGCGCGGACATGATGCAAAATTGCTCGAAGAACGCTTTCGCGTCACCTGTCGCCAGCAAGGCTATATCGAGGATCGGACAGTTCTGGATGCATCGAAGTTCAACAAACCCAACCTGCGTGAACTCCGCGACGGACAGCTGAATTTATTCTCCACACCGGAAGGCTGATTTGCCACAAACCCGCACGCTTTATGATAGCTTGCCGGCGCAATGCTTTCGAATGATGAACTCCTTCCTCTGGCCATCGTTGTCCTTGTCGCACTGTCCTGCGGCATCCTGCTCACGCGCCTGAAACAGCCAGCCGTTGTTGGCTACATCCTTGCCGGATTCGTGCTCGGCCCATCGGGACTTGAGTTGGTGGAGAACGAGGAAAGCATCGGACTTCTGGCCGAACTCGGCGTGCTGCTG
>JABJAG010000184.1 GCA_018666195.1 Alphaproteobacteria bacterium | reverse complement strand
TTCCGTTTTGCCATGCGGCCACGGCATTATTCTTGCCGGTCACGAAACACAGGAACGCCACACAGGCCAGCGCCAATGCTCCGGCCCGGATGATGAAGCCACCAGAGATACCCCCGGTATCGGATTCGATCAGATCAAAGGCATTTAGATATAGCCCGCGCACGACCATTATGGCAGCAGCAACGCCCACGATCATGGCGATCAAGGCCAGTCCGTAAGTTCTTTTTTGCCTGCCGGTCAGATCCGTATCCTTCGGTTCGGGCAACGGGGCCAGAGAGGGGTTCAGATTAGTGCGGATCAGGATATATGCGATGTATCCCAAGGCCAAAATGAAGCCCGGTACAAACGCTGCCTGGAACAAGGCATGGATCGAAGTGTCCGTGATGAGCCCGTAGAAAATTAGCACGATGGATGGTGGGATCATCGTCCCTAAAGACCCAGAAGCACAGATGGTCCCAATTGCAAGGTTTTGATCATATCCAAGCCGCAGCATTTGCGGGAGAGCGATCAGGCCCAGCAAAACGACTTCGCCGCCAATAATGCCGGACATGGCGGCCATGACAACGGCCATGAGCGCCGTAACAACAGCGATGCCTCCTCGTGTACGGCTCATCCACGCTTCAAGCGTATCATACATGTCCCGTGCGATGCCCGAGCGTTCCAAAAGGTTCGCCATTAAGATGAATAAAGGAACTGACACAAGAACATAGCTGGTCATGATCCCGTAGATGCGTTGCCCCAAAAGGTTCAGCGGCCCCGTTCCGAAATTGTTGAACAGCAAATCCGGGCCGAATTTCATGACCATGACAATGACTGCCAAAAATCCCGAAGCAAAACCCAGCGGCATTCCAATTGCCAAAAGTAAGAGCATGCCCGTTAGCAGAACAAGCGATATGGTTCCGATATCCATGACGTTTCCCTTCTTAGGCTATTATGTCTTGTTTTCGCCAAGCGCGGGGTCGTGATCGACAACCTCGCCTGTCGGACGGGCCTCCAGATGATCCGCACCCACATGTTCCAGTAGGTCGTCCAAATCCTCAACCAACGGTATCTCACCCTGATCAGTGTTCCAGTCAAAAATCAGGTTGGAAATCGCCTGCAGTGCCAAAAGGGCTATGGTAATCAGGATCAATGGTTTGAGCGTGGCAGGAATGGGCGGATCAAATTTTGTGCCAAAGCGTTCCCAAGTCATGAACTTGCGAACCGCATCATCATAACTTCCCCAAATCAATGCAACGGCGAAAATGACAATGCAGACCGTCGAAACAACATCGAATGTTCGGCGCAACCAGCCCGGGGCAAGATCATAGAGAATGTAGATCCGAATATGGCTTCTCTGCTGCATCGAATAGAGGCCAGCAAACATGTAAGAAGCGCCCGCAACCCAAAGAGAGGTCTCATTGACCCACATCGTCGCGCGACCAAAAACATATCGCATTACGACTTCGAAAAAGATGATCGCGACGATAAACATTGGCAACCACATGGCTATTCGGCTGATACCCCAAGTGATCGGATCCAATGGTCCTGTTCGTTCATGTTCGACCATTTACCCCTCCCTGACAAATTTTAGGCATTCCCTGCCCAATAATTGCGCGACCTCGGTCGAAACCGGGGCCGCGCGATATCTCAGACCTTAGATCAAGCTTATTGGATTAGGCCAATGCGCTGCATGAATGCAACATGACTGTCGACCATGGCTTTGCCCTCTTTGGTCTCACCACCATAGACGTTCCACTGTTCCTGAGCAGCAGCACGGAAGGTTGCGCGATCCTCGGCGGACCAGTTGTAGGTGGTCACGCCCATTTCAGGCAGTTTTGCCAGTGCTTCGCCGTTGTCGACCAAGGTTTGCAGGATCAAATCCATGCCAACGTTCTGGTACGCGACTTCGATGATGGTTTGGTGCTGTTCGCTCAGACCTTCCCAGACGTCCGTGCGGCACGCTAGGTGGTCAGCGGCCATAGAGTGGAAGCCAGGGAAGTTCGTGTGCTTACCGATATCGTAGGTGCCGATCCGCAGGTTGTTACCCAATGTGGACGCATCAGCGCCATCGATGATGCCGGATTCAAGCGCTGTAATCACTTCGGAAAAATCCATCACGATCGGCTTGGCGCCAAGCGACGCAAAGATGTCCGATGCCATGCCCGGAGGCGCGCGGAACTTCCAGTTTTCCAAATCAGCAACACCCGCCAGAGGCCGTGTCGATGTTAGGGATTCCTGACCACCGACATGCGCACCGATGAACGTCATGTTGTAGCCGGCATAAAGTTCATTCACCGCTTCGCGGCCACCGCCCATTTCAACCCATGCTTGATACTGCAGCGGGGAGTCGTAGCCGCCCATCGTATCGGACACGAACTGGAATGCTTTGTTTTTACCGGCTTGGTAGCTGCCGTTGGTCATATCACAGTCGAGGATGCTGTTGATCGCAGCGTCAAAGGCTTCCGCAGAAGGCACAACAGAGGACGAGTAGAACATTTCGATGTTCAAGTCACCGCCGGACATGACAGAAACAGAATCTACAAAGTCCTGAATTGCCTGACCATAAGACGATGATTGCCCCTGATGTGTCTGAATACGAAGTGTTGTTTCAGCAGATGCCGTTGTGACGAGCCCAGCGGCCATAGCCACCCCTGCCAGTGTTGTTTGGATTTTACGCATTTGGTTCCCTCCCTTTAGCGTTTTATTACCGGGCGGACGCCCGACCTCCTTGGATCAAGTGATCCGGTTTACGCTTGCTGCGATTTCGTCGTCATCGAAACAACGCAGCCAGTCGTCTTTCATCAGGACCGGAATCCCAAATTCAATTGCCTTATTGGCGGCGTCAGAAAAGACGCCCTGATGCTGGTCAAACATGACCGCACCCATGATGTTCATGTGACCCAACAGGAAGTCGCGGGCGCAATCATAAGATACGCCCTTCTTGACAACCTCATCCATTGCCATGCGCAGCACCTTCATCAACGAACCATTGACCGTCTCGGACAAGCCGGGCTCCAGCAGAGCGAATTGCTTGAGCGTCACGCGGTGCGAGCGAACGACAGGCGCATAGATCGCTTTTCCGACACTGTTACCCACTTCGTAGTGCTCTTCAGGCCCCTGGATTAGGACGTTTACAATCCCCTGATCCGCAGAGATGCCACCAAAGTAATCCCGCCGCTCGTCAGTTGTGTTTTCGTTGTTCCAGATTGGAGGATGGCAGGGGTGGGACATGAAATAGGTGATGTCTGCACGCTCGGGCAAGTGGCCTGCAAAAGGCGCAGCACCATCAAGAACAAAGATCACCGCACCAGACTTTACTTTGTCGATGATGCCATGGGCAACTTTGCCGATGACCGTGTCAGGAACAGCCAGTACAATGATGTCGGCCCCGTCGAGGGCGATATCAACGTCAACGCAGTCAATACCGTAAGCTTCGCGAACGGCGGCCTGCCCTGCCTCAGACACTTCAACATGCATTGTTTCGAATTCATCAGTTTTGGCGAGGTTCGCACCAAGGCGCATGCCCATTTTCCCGCCTGCACCAAACAAAGCTAGCTTTTTCATAAAAACCCCTTCCGTGATACCCGCGGTTCGGCGGGATTTAATTGACAACTGGTATAATGAGTATCTAATCATGTTTGTATGTCAAATGTTTTTTATGCGACGAAGGGCGAAGGACGATGATGCAACCGAAAGACAGAGTGCGAGATGCCCCCCTGATTGCGTGGTATGCCGATGACTTCACGGGTGCCGCCGCGGTGATGGAGGTTTTAACCTTTGCCGGGCTGCCCGCGATGCTGTTTCTGGAGCCGCCGACGCAGGACCAGCTTGCTAAATACCCCGATCTCAAAGGGATCGGGGTAGCATCTACGGCGCGCGCACAATCGCCTCTGTGGATGGATGCAGAAATGCCAGGAATTTTCGCGCAGCTGGCCGCTCTTAAGCCGGCGCTCATGCATTATAAAGTGTGCTCTACACTGGATTCTTCGCCAATCGTGGGATCCATCGGTCGCGCCATCGAGATCGGCGCGCGCACATGCTCGCCCGCCGCTGTGCCAGTCATGATCGCCGCCCCACAGATGCGACGATACCAGTCTTTCGGGCATCTGTTTGCGGGCTTTGGTGACGCTGTATGCCGACTTGATCGACACCCTGTGATGTCGCGCCACCCGGTCACCCCCATGACCGAATCCGACGTGGCCAAACATATCGCTTTACAGTCGAAAAAAGTCATCACTAGGTGCCTGACGCTGGAAGATTTGTTCGCAGGAGCGCAGCTACCAAAGACAGCGGCCAACCCTGACCGAATCGATGTGGTAACACTCGATTGCATGGACGACAGAACTGAATCAGTTATAGGCCGTATGCTCTGGGACGGGCGCGCGGCCAACCCGTTTGTCGTTGGCTCTCAAGGCGTCGAGTATGCCCTCGTGCGTCACTGGCAGCATACGGGGCAGATCGCCAAGGTTGCCGCGCCACAAGGGATCGGACCGGCGGACCGGATGGTCGTTGTGTCAGGTTCCGTCTCGCCCACCACCGCAGATCAAATTGCCTGGGCCAAGAACAACGGCTTCGCGGGTATTGCATTTGATGCAACCTGCGTCTGCCGAAGTCAGGAAGCTCTCGACCAAGAGGTCGCCCGCACGGTTGCAGCCTGTCTGGAGGTCATCAGCCAAGGGCGTGACCCTCTCGTCTATACCGCCGAAGGCCCTGATGATCCAACCGTCGAGGCATTCAAAGCCGCCGCATCAGAAGATATCGCAGCAGCCAACCAACAGACAGGCGAAGCACTGGGATACATTCTGCACCAAACGTTGACGGAAAGCGGGGTGCGCCGCGCTGTGGTCTCGGGCGGAGACACCTCGGGCCATGCGACGCGTCAGCTGGGCATCTATGCCCTCACGGCGCTGGCACCGACAATTCCAGGTGCAGCGCTATTTCAAGCTCATGCTGAAGGGCCGATGGACGGCCTGCAGCTTGCACTTAAAGGCGGCCAGATGGGCAGCCATGACTATTTCGGCTGGATCAGAAACGGAGGAGGACCACAATGAACCGCATCACTGCAACCTATGATATTGAATCGCCTGTCGGCGTTGCCCTCGCTGCAGAAGTCCTTGCCGGAGAGCAATCCACTGGTACTTTCACAAGGTTGGCCGCCGAAACAGACGAATTACGCGCACGCTCTGCCGCTCGGATCGAATGGATCGAGATCACAGGCAGCCGTACGACTCCGTCTTTGCCCAGCCGCAAGGCCGGCAACAGTTACGAACGGGGCTTGGTAACCGTCAGCTGGTCCTTGGAGAATTTCGGAACTTCCCTACCAACGCTTATGTCCACGCTGGCGGGCAACCTGTTTGAACTAGCCGAACTCTCGGCCATTCGCCTTGTTGATATGAACCTGCCAAGCGCTTTCGCCATGGAGCATCCCGGCCCACAGTTTGGGGCAACGGGCACGCGGGACTTCATGGGAGGGCATCAAGGGCCAATCATCGGAACTATAATCAAGCCCAGCGTTGGCATGAACCCTTCGGAAACCGCCGCCCTTGTGCAAACACTGGTTGAAGCTGGGATCGACTTTATCAAAGACGACGAATTACAGGCCAATGGCCCCCATTGCCCGTTCGACGAACGCGTCAAAGAGGTGTCCCGAGTGCTCAACGCCCATACCGACAAGACGGGCAAACGGGTTATGTATGCCTTCAATCTCACCGACGAAATTGACCAGATGTGGCACAATCTGGAGCTTCTCGAGGCGCATGGCGGTACCTGCGCGATGGTCTGCATCAATTCTGTCGGCTTAACTGGCCTGCGTGCCTTGCGCAATCGTAGCCAGATGACAATTCACGGACACCGTGCGGGTTGGGGGATCTATTCCCGCTCGTCGAATATCGGGATCAGCTTTCCGGTAATGCAAAAGCTCTGGCGCCTTGCCGGCACGGACCATCTGCACGTGAACGGTCTGGCAAACAAATTTACTGAAACTGACGATGTGATCGCGCAATCGGCAACTTCGGTTCAAAAGCCAGTTACTGACGGCGGCCCTGCACATTTGGCAATGCCCGTCTATTCCTCAGGCCAGACGGTCTGGCAGATTGATCCCGCGCGCACCTTGCTGGGCAATGACGACTTCATCTACTGTGCAGGCGGCGGCATCCTAAGTCACCCAAGCGGCACGGCCGCTGGCGTCATTGCCTTGCGCCAAGCAGCGGACGCGGCCCGCAACGGGATCAGCATTCAGGACTATGCAAAAGAGCAACCCGAATTACAGGAGGCCATAGACACGTTTCCGGAAACAAGAGTCGCATTTAAGGGTAGCTACCCGAACAGGTAATTCGGCGCGGACAGACCAATGAGGGTGCTGTCAGACAAATGAGAACTCGCATCGGATTTCTGGCGCGGCCTGAATCTATACGCTCAATAGTTGGCGCCACTCAGTAAGAGCGGCGGTTCGATTGAACTTGTAATTGTCTCGTGAGTAGAAATGGCGCTTCTGTATCCCCTCACAACCCACTTAACCTCACACCCAGCCGGAGTAGGCTTCAGCAAACAAACAGCCACGTAACCGCATGCCAAACCAAACATGTTTGCAGCGATGCGCAGGCGTGCGGACGCGTGGCTGATGTAGACTCACAAATCAAGAATC
>JABJAG010000183.1 GCA_018666195.1 Alphaproteobacteria bacterium | reverse complement strand
GACAGATTGGCTTCACCCTCTGGGGTCCGCATTGAAGTTGCCCTCGAACCATTCCAACAGACTGAATATTATATCTAATTCATGGTGAGGTGGGGTGAAAATTACCGATCATCTGGGAAATGCGGGCTGAATGTAGGGAGGAATTGGTGATGATGGGTGAGCGTCAAGGTCTCCAAAGCAGTCTGTTTTACGCGTTCAGCCTTGAAGATCATGTACCGGCAGATCACCTGCTTCGTCAGATGGATCAGTTCGTGGACCTCGATGAGATCCGTCGTCATCTGGCGCCCTATTACAGCCGGATTGGACGGCCTTCTATTGCGCCTGAGCTGATGATCCGGATGCTGATCATCGGATACAGCCATGGGATTAGGTCCGAGCGAAGATTGTGCCAAGAAGTGCATCTGAACCTTGCTTATCGTTGGTTCTGCGGGCTCGATCTGAGCGATCCTGTCCCCAGATCACTCCACCTTTTCCAAGAACAGGCACGGTCGTTTTCGTGATTGCGATCTCTTCCGCACCCTTTTCGAAAGCGTTCTGACGCGGTGCATTCGTGAAGGCCTCGTTGGGGGAGAAGCTTTCGGCGTGGACGCATCCTTGATCAAGGCTGACGCCAATCGCGAAGATGGGATTGAGCCGAAGGACTGGTCGGCAGACGCGCATGCTAGCCGGGCGACTGCAGAATATCTGGAAACGCTTGACGATGCGGCCTTCGGCGCAGCGACGCCGGTACAGCCAAGATATCTTTCCCCTGTCGACCCAGCGGCCCGGTGGTCAGCTGCGGACCGCGGCAAGGCGCACTTTATCTACAGCACGAACTATCTGGTCGATCTCGAGAACGCGGTCATCGTTGATGTCGAAGCCACCGCGCCGATCCGTCAGGCGGAGAATAAAGCCGCGCGCGACATGATTGAGCGCACGCGTGACCGGCTCGGTCTCTACCCCAAGCGCCTCGTCGGCGACACGGGCTATGGCAGCGCCGAGATGTTGGGTTGGCTGTTAGAGGAGCAAGGCATTGAGCCGCACATTCCCGTTCTCGATAAGTCGCATCGTAAGGACCAAACCTTCTCCCGCAGCGCGTTCGCCTATGATCACCGCCGTGACGCATACCAATGCCCAGCCGGAAAGTGGCTCCATCAGTATCGCCGCCCCTTCAAAACGCCCCGCGACGCTGTCGATGAAGATGGCCTGCGGCGCTATCGGGCCAGCAAGCTGGACTGCGAAGTCTGTGATTTAAAATATCGCTGCACGCCGAAAGAACCGTCCCGGAAGATCATGCGCTCGGTCCACGAAGGCGCACGACAGATGGCCCGCGATATCGCTCAGACGGATGCCTATGTCATTTCAATGCGCGCCAGAAAGAAGGTGGAAATGCTCTTCGCCCACCTGAAACGCATCCTAAAGTTGGATCGCCTCCGCCTCAGAGGCCCAAACGGTGCCCGCGACGAATTCCTCCTCGCAGCAACCGCCCAAAACCTCCGCAAACTGGCAAAGCTCCTCCCGGTCACGCCGTGAAAAGGGCGAATTACTCAGATGTGCGGCCACGTCAAACACATTCAAGGAATGCCTTTTTCAACAAAATCGGCCGGAAGCTGCCATTCACCGAAAGAAAGCTCAAACTTGAACACCAACTGTCAGGGAACTCGCAGAATGAGCGTTGACTGTTGTTGGTCAGCCCCCATTGAGTGGCCTGGGTTTAATGTTGGTGCATAGACAGTTGACCCTGCCCCGAAGGCTGGACTGCCATTCGCAGTCACTTTCGGGGGAGAATCACGCCGAGCCGATCTGGCGCATCGTCTGGGCTAGAGAAGGAAATCCAGGACTTCTCCTTCGTCAGGCATAGTCGCGCTGCTATGGCTTTGCCTGAGCGGTCTTTATTAAACATCCGCAGTTTCGCGTTACTTGGATAATCCATATCCAATTGACGAAAGCGCGAGGTCATGCTCGCTGACGGAAGGCAAATTAACGCAGACTGTCCACCTCTTCCTGGCATTGTAGCACCGCTTCAAGGCCGACATATGTACCCTCGAGTGAGATCGTCATGACCTCCTCACCGTCATGAATCAGGGTCATGACGTTCTTCCGCATCAGGTCCCAAAAGAAGTCGTCACTATCGAACGAAATGTCAGCGCCGGGCGCGCCTGCTAAATAAATTCCCTTCGCTTCGCCATTGTAAAGTTCTCCGTCCAGGTCGAAGGAAATATCGTATTCACCGCCATCTTCAATATCGCCCCATGCATCATTGAACGCCGTCACGTAGCCCCCGCCCGCCTCTTTATCAATCCCCATGCGCACCAGCGAGCCGTCCTGAAATTCAGCTTGCATGAAGCAGCCATTATTCAGGGTCTTGTCGATCAAGATATCCCAGCCACCCGCGGTGCCCCACTGGACGATCTCCTGCGCCCGAACACTTTGCGCGACAAAAGTCACTGCTAAAACCAACGTTGCCGTTAAGAACTTGAGTCGCATGGCACCAACCTCGATAGGCTTCCTGAATGGAAAAACTTCAACTGACATTCCTCACTTCGAACGCCTCTATTTAGGTTATTGGCGGGAATCAACGAATTCAAGAGGGTGCGGTCGTGTGTGCACGACCCTCAACACGTAAGTTTTTTTGACGTGGTGTTGATCGGTTTGTGGAGCGGTCATGTGTCCGGCCTGTTTGCGCGGCGCTTGTGACCGCTGGCCCCGATGGGTTCCGCCTGCCAAGCTCCAATCAGACTAACGAGCTATAGCGTCCAGACAGCACCTCGGGGTGTCCTGGCTGCGGTCCCGTTCAATCATCATCACTTACGATTGCCCTTGCCTTTCCTTGCGGTGCCCATACGGTGCGCGCTGTCTTGTTGGCGATGGCGACTGTGACGAGACCCGATGGCTTGCGTTACTCCGCCCAAACCCTCCTCAATTACCCCCCAATCCCCTCCTCAAATAGCCGCTCGTATTCATCCTGGGTGGGCGGTTTGGGGTTTGTGGCGTGGCAGGCGTCGGTCATGCAGTGGGCGGCCAGGGATGGGATCATGGCGGTGGTGACGCCCATTTGGCCTAGGTTTGCAGGCAAGTCCAGGGAGGCGTTGAACTCGGTAATCCAGTCGGAAAGGTCGGCACCCGGCTTTAGGCCCATGGCTTGGCGGAGCTTGGTGTATTTGTTGCCAACATGGTCTGCATTGAAGCGCAGCATAGGCGGCAGGATGACCGCGTTTAGGGTGCCGTGATGGGCGCGGAGTGCCGGGTCGGCACCGATGGCATGGCTCATGGAATGGACGGAGCCCAAGCCCTTGGCGAAGGCCATCGCGCCCTCACTCGCGGCCATCATCATGTTCCAGCGGGCTTCTTTGTCATGGCCGTCATCCACCGCACGGCGGAGATATTTGACGACGCGTTCTAAGCCATCCAATCCGATTGCAGCAGCGGGCGGGTTAATGACCGGGGTGAGATAGGCCTCAATACAATGGGCCATGGCGTCCATACCGGTCGCAGCCGTGAGATGGCGCGGCAGATCAAACGTGAGTTCGGGGTCACAGATTGCCATTTTGGGCTTCAGTTCGGGGCTGACGATCACGATCTTGCGGCCATCTTCCGTCACGATGACGGACCCACCGCCGACTTCACTGCCAGTGCCCGCCGTTGTTGGGATGGCGATGATTGGCGGGGACGGGCCAATGCGCTGGCCACCACCGTTTACCGCACTCCAATCATCAATCGGGCCATCGTGATTGACCAGCAGCGCCGTTGCCTTGCCAAGATCAATTGAGGAGCCACCACCAAGTGCAATGATGCCGTCGCAATCATTCTCCCGGTAGAGCGCCACGGCCTCCCGCACTGCAGCTTCTGTTGGGTTGCCGGGGGTGCCGTCGAACGTGGTTGGCTGCACATCATTCGGCAACACACCGCGAATCTTGTCGAAAATGCCGGTCGCGACGATGCCTTTGTCCGTGCAGATCAGCGGGCGTTTAATGCCATTCCGCTTCAGCGCGTCGCCTAGCACTTTGATCGCGCCGAAATCAATTTCCATCAATGTTGGGTAGGTGATCGTGGCCATCTCGGCTGTCCTTTAAGCGGTGCGTTTAAGCAGTACGTTTTACGGGCATGGAAGCAATAGCGCGAATGAAGTTGTAGTATAGACGCTCGGGCGTTCCAGCCAATTCGAAACGCATGCCCCGCCCCAGAATTTCTTCCCACAGGATACGCAATTGCTGTT
>JABJAG010000182.1 GCA_018666195.1 Alphaproteobacteria bacterium | reverse complement strand
TGTCCCGCCGCATCGATGCCTTGCGCCACGAAGAGGCAGAGATCGCTGCTCAGCGTGACCAGCAAGCACTCGACATTGCTGACCGCACGATCAAGAGCCCGATTGACGGGGTCGTCTCCGAAACATTTGTCGATGCTGGCGAATTCGTCAGTCCCGGCCAGCGTTTGATGCTGATCCACAACCCCGCCACCGTCTGGGTCGAAGCCAATATCAAGGAAACCGATATTCGCCACCTCGCGCCGGGGATGGCTGTTGATGTATCCATCGATGCCTATCCCTATCTCAGTTTTACCGGCACCATCGCTCGAATCGGCCAGGCCGCAACGAGTGAATTCGCGCTGCTACCCAATCCCAACCCGAGCGGAAACTTCACCAAGGTGACCCAGCGACTGCCCGTCCGCGTCGCACTGGAGCCGAGCGATGTGGCATTGCGACCCGGCATGATGGCTGTTGTGAATATCGAAATTCCCGGCAGGTGATTCGCGGACGCCGGATATGACCGCAGCATCTCTGCCCGATACGCCAGCGCCGAGCCGTTCTGACGCGACACGCCTTATCATTCATCGATGGCTGGTCGTCACGGTCGGCCTGAGTTCGTCACTGGCGCTGTCTCTCTCTGGCACGATTACCAATGTCGCGGTGCCTGACATCATGGGCGCGTTCGGGGTCGGACAGGATCAGGCCCAATGGATGGCGACGGCATTCTTCGCAGCCATGACCGCCGCGATGCTGATCAGCGACTGGCTGACACGAACCTTTGGCATGCGCACCGTCTTCGTCGTCATGATGACCGTGTTCGTTGCCGGTTCAATCGCCGGCGGCACCGCACAGAGTTACAGCATCGTGGTCCTTGGGCGTGCGGTGCAGGGATTCGCAGCGGGCGCCATTCTACCATTGACGATGATGGCCATGTTTTCGGTGTTCCCACCCGAGCGGCGCGCCATGGTGGCAGGCCTGTTCGGGATCAGCTTCATCATGGGCCCCGGGCTGGGGCCCTGGTTTGGCGGCATGGCCATTGATGCCTTCGACTGGCGCTTCACCTTCTATGTCGCACTTCCGGTGGCCTTCATCTCCATCATGCTTTCGGTGGTTGTGTTCCCCGGGCGCGATCGCGATATACCCCCCTCACCCCTCGACTGGCTGGGATTTCTGCTCGTCGCCATCTTTCTCACAGCAACCCTGACGGGCCTCTCGAACGGTCAGCTCAAGGGCTGGGATTCCAACTTCGTCGTCGCTTCGCTCTGCCTCGGCCTCGGCCCCATCATCGGCTTTGTCCTATGGGAGCTCAAAGTCGCCGACCCGATTTTCGACATCCGGTTGTTGCGCAACCCGAAATTCGCGTTTGCCTGTCTGGCCTCATTTCTGGTTGGCTTCACAATGTTCGGCTCATTTTATCTGCAACCTGTTTTCGTTCAGATCGTGCAGAACTATTCGCCGTTACGCGCAGGACTTGTCCTCGTCCCCGGCGGCATTGCTATGGGCATTGCGCTCCCTCTCGCCGGACGACTTGCCGACAAATATCCACCATCCCTCGTTCTTGCCACCGGCTTTCTGGTCTTTGCGATTTCCACCTGGCTGATGGGGCTCACAGATGCCAACACGTCATTCTGGAGCTTCGCCGTACTCGTCCTGCTCGGGCGCATTGGTCAGGGCTTCCTCTTCCCACCCGTGACAGCAGCCGGTCTGGCAGCTGCCCCCGCGCAGAAGATGGGCACCGCCAACGGCATGCTCAACTTCACACGGCAGATGGGTGGCGCATTCGGAATCAATCTGCTGGCCGTCAATCTTGAGCGCAGAACTGCGTATTTCAGCGAGCTGCTCGCCACCACACAGACCGAAGCCAATACGACGACCCAGGAGTTGCTCTCCACCGTGCGTGGCATGCTCGACACGGCAGGGCTGCCCAATATCACCGAGGCACTGGTGGCCAAGCTTTATCTCGGACGGGTTATCGCTGCTCAGGCAACCGCACTGGCGTTCCGCGACACCTTCTTTGTGTTTGCAATTGTGAGCTTCTTCGCCGTCGGCGTTGCGCTGGCCTTGTGGACGCCGCGCCGGCGATAGGCCGACACGCCAAGTCCCGCGAACTACCAGGCGTATTCCTCGAACGCCCGTTCCACATCACCGTCCCAGCGGCCTTCAAAGGCCGCCAGCTTGTTCTCTGCCGGGGTCAACCCGCTGTCGACAATCTGTTCGAGGGTCGACAGGAAATGGGTTTCATCCTGCCCCCAGAAATCCGTCAGTGCGCGGTTCTTGAGACCCATACGCGAGATCTCCAGCGTCTCACGTGCAAGGTCCAGCATGGTTCGATTGCGGAAGGGCGTTGCCAGCCCCTGTTCGGGAACAGCGTTGCGCAGATCCGTCACTTCCTCTGCAGTCCAGTCAGCGACCATTGCGCTGGCTGCGTCCAGTGCATCTGAATCATAAAGCAGCCCAACCCAGAAAGCCGACAGTGCACAGACCCGACGCCATGGCCCACCATCCGCACCGCGCATTTCCAAAAACTTTTTCAGGCGCACTTCGGGGAACAGGGTCGTTGTGTGATCCGTCCAGTCACCCATGGTGGCGTACTCACCCGGACGTGCTGCCAGTTTGCCTTCCATGAAATCCCGAAAGGACTGGCCTGAAGCATCGATGTAACCACCGTCGCGGTAGACAAAATACATCGGCGTATCGAGCACATAGTCGACATAGCGCTCATAGCCAAAACCGTCATCAAACACGAATGGCAGGATGCCCGAGCGGTCATTGTCCACATCGGTCCAGACATGACTGCGCAGGCTTTGGTACTTGGTTGCCTGTCCCTCACGAAACGGCGAATTGGCAAACAGCGCTGTCGCGACCGGCTGCAACGCCATACCCACACGCATTTTGCGGACCATGTCGGCTTCATCCGAGAAGTCGAGATTCACCTGCACCGTGCAAGTGCGGAGCATCATGTCATGCCCCATCGTGCCAACCTTGGTCATGTAGTCGCGCATGATCTTGTAGCGACCCTTGGGCATCCACGGCGCGTCCTCACGCTTGAGCGTGGGATGGAACCCCATCCCGATCATCGCCACACCGAGCTCGCCATTGACCTCCCGCAGCTGACGCAGATGCTCGTGCACCTCGTCGCAGGTCTCGTGCAGAGTCTCGAGCGGCGCGCCAGACAGTTCAAACTGGCCGCCCGGCTCCAGAGAAATATTGGCGCCGCTTTCGCCCGTCAGTGCGATGACATTGTCACCTTCATAGACCGGCTCCCAGCCAAAGCGCTGGAGGCCCTCGAGCAAATCACGAATGCCCGGTGCGCTGTCATAGGCGAGGGTCTGATGGTCCAATTGCCGGAATGCGAATTTTTCGTGCTCGGTCCCGATCCGCCAGTCTGCTTTCGGCTTTTCGCCGTCGGCGATCCAGTCGATGAGCTGCTGCTTGGATTCGATGACCGGGCCGCCACCTGAAGACGGAGCTGCCATATGAAAAATTCCCCGATTAAACCAATATCTATAACCGCTTGGACGTCCAGTCCCCGGCGATCGACTGCACCACAGACAAGGTCGCCAGCGCGGCCGTGTCAGCCCGCAACACCCGCGGACCGAGCCCTATAAAGGTAACAAAGGGCAGTTCACCGAGTTGGTCAAGCTCGTCAGGCGCAAAGCCGCCCTCCGGTCCTGTCATGACGGCATAGGGTCGCGGCTCGTCAGCCAACTCACCCGCGACCTCGGCAATCGGTCGCCCGTTCCCTGTTTCATCCCCAACCAGCAGCAGACGTTCACGCGGCCAGTCTCGCAGAAAATCCTGAAATTTTGCCGGCTCGGCAATCACCGGAACGGTCAGCCGCTCCGACTGTTCAGCCGCCTCAATCGCGTTGGCGTGCAATCGCTTCGTGTTCACTCGGTCCGTGGTGGTTCGTGCTGTCACGACAGGCATCAATTGCGACACGCCAATCTCGGTGGCTTTGGATGTCAGGAAACTGACCGCCGTGCGCTTGATTGGTGCAAACACCAACCAAAGATCAGGTTCATCGGCCTGGTTGCGCAGCAGCTCAACCGGCTCCACCAGAACAGCACCGCGTTTCGCAGCTACTATTTTTGCCCAATACTCGCCGTCCCGGCCATTGAAAACGGCGATTTGGTCGCCCTCACCCTTGCGCATTACGTTCTGCAAATAGTGGCTCTGGTCACGGTTCAACGGCACCGGCGCGCCGGTCGTCAAATCGTCCTCGACGAAGAGGCGCAGTCGCGTGAAATTCGCTTTATTTCCAGCCATCTGTAATTCCGGGATTGGGACGCGAGGCCTGCTGGGTTAACACTGTTGCCATGAGCGGCACACCCCATCATAACGCGAGTGACATACCCCGCGACAGCTGGGTTGATCAATATGCGCCTGCACCCGTCCGGCCCTATGCGCGACTGATGCGCCTGGATCGCCCGATCGGGACCTGGCTCCTGCTGCTGCCGGGTTGGTGGGCTCTGGCCATCGCCGAAACGCCGGGTCACTGGCCGAACTTTTTCTGGGTCGCCCTGTTCGGGATCGGCGCTGTCCTGATGCGCGGCGCCGGTTGCGTGATCAATGATCTGTTTGACCGGGATTTCGATGCTCAGGTAGCCCGCACGGCAGACCGGCCGCTGGCATCGGGTGCGATCCGTGTTCGCGCGGCTCTGATCTTCCTGACTGCTCTGCTGCTGGTCAGCCTTGGTATTCTGGTACAGTTCAACATCTTCGCTATGGCGATTGGTGCCCTTAGTCTTGCGCTGGTCGTACCTTACCCCCTGATGAAACGAATCACATGGTGGCCCCAGGCCTGGCTCGGCCTGACCTTCAACTGGGGCGCACTGCTCGGCTGGGCTGTGGTACAGGGCAGCCTCGAACCTGCGGCTTTCGTTCTCTATGCAGGCGGCTTCTTCTGGACGCTGGGCTACGACACAATCTATGCCCATCAGGACAAGGAAGACGACGCGCTGGTTGGCATCAAGTCGACCGCTCGGTTGCTGGGTGCAAATTCGCGCCCCTGGATCGCGGGCTTCTACGCTGTCTGCCTGGTATTGCTGGCGCTATCAGGATGGATGGTCGATATGAGTTGGCCCTACTGGATCGGCCTTGCGATCGGCGCAGCTCATCTCATCTGGCAAACCGCAACCATCGATTTCGATGATCCAAAAGACTGCCTGAAAAAATTCAAAGCCAACCGCGATTTCGGTCTGATCATTTTCGCCGCGGCCATTGCGGCAAGGGCGCTTGCCTGATCTTTATTCCTGCCGCGCTGGTGTCATGATCGAGATATTCGCACCCTGAGGGTCGAGCAGACTCACGATCCGACCCACACCAGGAATATCGAAGGGCTCCATCATTGGCGTCGCGCCAGCAGCCACGGCGCGCGCAAACGCTGCATCCACATCATCCACCCCAAGATAGGCACTCCAGAACGGTGCGGTATCTTCCGGCACCCCCGGCGGCATTGCCATAATTCCACCTGCCGGAACGCCACCCGCCATACCAATCCAATAGGTGCCGCCCTGATCCCAGACGGCATCCTTGTCCATTTCCATCCCCTCGAACGTCCAACCGGCGGTCTCGGCATAGAAGGCCTTGGCACCCTCCACATCCGTGGTCATCAACTCGTTCCAATGGAATTTTCCGTGATCGGTCATAGCCAAACTCCTTATATTTAACTAATTAGTTAAACAATATCATACCGCGGATGACACAAGCGACTCCTGTATCTAGATTTCCACAATGTCGTGATCGGTGTGCACCACCGCCAATGCGGCCTTCTCAAGCTGAGCCACACGCGCATGGCGCGTTTCAGTATCCGCGATATGGGCACGCACAAACCCGGCCAGGTCATCACCGGGTGCAATACGGTCGCGCATCATCGTCAGAGCTTCGCGCTGGCTGTAAGCAGGATATTTTCGTCCCTCCGATGCCACTTCCCGAAGTGCGAAAGGCTGATCGCCCACCCCAACATGACCTCGAAAGCTAAGGTAAGCATAAGCGCGATCCAACACGCTGCCGTCATCGAGCTTCAGGTCCAGATTGTCGAGATGAGCAAAATCGTAACTATCGATCTCTGTCGGATGCATGATTTCCAACTCGGCATCGCTAAGCCAATTCACCGCCACAGCCACACGGGTCCCTGGCACATGGCGCAGTGCGGCGGGCAGTGATCCATAGCTTGAAAAATGCGCCGAGTAGACCACGTCATGATCGCTCAGCCAGGCGCGCTGAACAGGAATGGGTTGATGGTCGGTGCCGTATTTCTGACGCAGGCGTAAAGGTGACTGATTTGACCCATAGCCAATCACCGGGCGTCGGCCGGCTCTCAACGCCGGATCAAATGGTGCTTCTGCACCAGCAATGAAGGTGAATGAATGCGCGGTGATGTCATACGGATAGCCAACTGCGCGGATCAGAACCGGGTCGGTTTCAAAAGGATCATTGTTCATGAGGGTATTTTCGTCTTCTCTACTGGCTCCTGCAAGGCAGCCGCGTTCTTGACGCGCGACGGACTGGCGCACTAAGTCGATACCATGCCTTACAATAGTCTTCGCGAATTCATCTCCAGACTCGAAGAAACCGGACGCCTGATTCGGGTTTCTCATCCGGTTTCAACAAATCTGGAAATGACCGAAATTCAGACCCGCCTGCTTGCCGAGGGTGGACCGGCCGTCCTCTTCGAGAACGTCATTGGTGACGATGGAACACCAAACCCGACACCGGTTCTGGTAAATCTGTTCGGCACCGTCGAACGTGTCGCCTGGGGCATGGACCGGGAACCCGACCAATTGCGTGAAGTGGGCGAAACCCTCGCATTTTTGCGCCAGCCCGAACCACCTGGTGGTCTGCGTGATGCGTGGGACAAATTTCCCCTGCTGCGCACTGTCATGGCGATGCGACCCAAGACTGTAAAGTCAGGATCTGTGCATGACGTGGTCCTGACTGGCGATGATATCGATCTCTCGAAACTACCAATTCAGACCTGCTGGCCGGGTGAACCTGCACCACTGATCACCTGGCCCTTGGTCGTTACGCAAGGCCCCAACCCGGACGGCAAACGCGAAGATGCCTTCAATCTTGGCATCTACCGCATGCAGGTCACCGGGCCGAAAACCACCTATATGCGTTGGCTCAAACATCGCGGTGGTGCCCAGCACCACGCACGCTGGAAGTCCGAACGCCCCGACCCTTTGCCCGCCGCTGTCGTGATCGGCGCCGACCCCGGCACTATCATTGCCGCTGTGACCCCGGTTCCCGACACATTATCGGAATACCAGTTCGCCGGATTGCTGCGTGGAAAACGATTGGAGCTGGTGGATTGCAAAACAGTCCCGCTCAAAGTCCCGGCATCTGCAGAGATTGTCATCGAAGGTCATGTGTCCCTCGATGAATATGGCGATGAAGGCCCTTACGGAGACCACACCGGTTACTACAACTCGGTTGAACAGTTTCCGGTTTTCCACGTCAGCGCCATCACCATGCGCAAGGACCCAATCTATCTCTCCACCTTCACCGGACGCCCGCCCGACGAGCCCTCCGTGCTCGGTGAAGCGCTCAACGACGTGTTTGTGCCGTTGCTGCAACAGGCCTTTCCCGAGATTGTCGATTTTTGGTTGCCGCCCGAGGGCTGCTCCTACCGGATTGCCGTTGTCTCCATGAAAAAGGCTTACCCCGGTCACGCCAAGCGCGTGATGATGGGCGTGTGGTCCTATTTACGGCAGTTCATGTACACAAAATGGGTGATCGTCGTGGACGACGACATCGATGTACGGGACTCGAAAGACGTGATGTGGGCGATTTCCACCCGGATAGACCCCGCTCGAGACATCACCCTGATC
>JABJAG010000181.1 GCA_018666195.1 Alphaproteobacteria bacterium | reverse complement strand
GTTTCAAAATTTTGGCCTCACGAATCTAAACGACGGACATAAAGTTTATAGAATAACAGACGTGCAATACTTTTGTAGCATCTGTCATATTGGGCTCTAAGCCGCCATTCGCTGCGTGATCATCTTACGACTGCTATGCGGGACTTTCCCGACATTGACGTTTGGCCATGTTGCTGACGCAGCATTCGTTTGTAGTTGCGGCGGAACATTTTTGGCGACGCAGCGGATTTCACCAGAGCGGCCATTGAGAGGGTCAAAATCGGGTATTCCTAAACCACCCTTTCGCTGCGAGCGGTTCCAACAATCGGGTCGCGGGCTTTTAGGTCTTATGTATCAAGACGTTTCTGAAGTTACGCTGACCGAAGCTTGATAGAGGCAGCGACGAAATCGGTCCGAGCCGTAGTGGACACTGTGCGCGGCCCCGATACCTCGTTAAGCGCTCTGTTTTGAAGTACACTATCGGCGTGATATCAACGCTTGAGCTTGAATTGATACACCGGAATTCCGTGACCAAACTATCGTTCAGACGGAGGCAACCGGAGCGGTTCATGAATAGTTTACAGCGAGCTTTGTGAGAAATCTTGCGACTGTAAATGTAAATGTAAAAGCTAACCAGAATATTTATTATGACTTTGAAGATGACAACGTGTCTATCGTAGTTTCTCTTTTCCTCTGGCAACTTGCCGGCTGCTCCATCGAGATGCTATTCAACAGCAACGAGGTGACCAGATGCAACAGCTCGAAAGCTTGACCGGATTGGCGGATCACCGACGTTGCGGACTGGGCTAGGTGGATCGGATGCATGATGGGTGCGCCGCGGCAGCACGCGGGCCGGATCGGGATGCGGCACTGCTTCGATCAAGCGCCGTGTATAACTGTGTTGGGGATTGCCAAAGATCTGCCCACTTGAAC
This sequence comes from Alphaproteobacteria bacterium, assembly GCA_018666195.1. Lineage (GTDB taxonomy): Bacteria > Pseudomonadota > Alphaproteobacteria > UBA6615 > UBA6615 > JABJAG01. The sequence continues at coordinate 4,742 of JABJAG010000181.1, read as the reverse complement.
CGGTTTCAACGATCTGGCCCAAGAACATAACGGCCACTCGATCAGCGATATTTTCGACTACCGCCATGTCATGCGAAATAAACAGGTATGACATGCCCATTTCAGCCTTCAGTTCTGCAAGTAAGTCAAGCACACTGGCCTGCACAGAAACATCGAGCGCCGACACACTTTCATCGGCCAAGATGAGCTTTGGGCTAAGCGCGAGCGCGCGTGCAATGCATATTCGCTGACGCTGACCACCGGAGAACTCATGAGGATAGCGATCCAGCGCATCCGAGGCTAAACCCACACGTGTAAACAGCTCCTCAGCACGAGCACGGCGCGTAGCGCGGTTACCCACACCGTGAATAACAAGCGGTTCCTGGACCAGATCACCCACACGCATGCGCCCGTTCAGTGCCGCCATCGGGTCTTGGAAAACCATCTGCATATGGCGGCTGGCCGCAAAGCGCGCTGCTGGTGTTGTAACAAGTGGCTGGCCATCAAATTCAATAATTCCTTGATGAGGGACTAAGCCAGTGAGCGCCCTTGCGATTGTTGATTTCCCGCAACCGGACTCCCCGACGAGCGCGAAAGTTTCACCAGGGTAGATATCAAACGTCACACCTTCCACCGCGTGGACACGTGCCTGCGTGCGCCCGAAAATGCCACCCTTGAGGTCGTAATTAACGACAAGGTCGCACAAAGACACAAGCGGCGTACCGGTCGGCTTTGCGATAGCCTCTCGCCCTTTTCCCATCCTGGGCACCGCCGCCAAAAGCGCCTGCGTGTAAGACCGTAGTGGTTTGTTGAATATGTCTTGCACAGACGCTGTTTCGACAGTGGCACCGGCTTGCATGACCAAAACGCGGTCGGCCATTTCTGCGACAACGCCCATGTCGTGGGTAATCAGGATCAGAGCGGTTCCAAGTTCTCGGCTCAGGTCACGGAGCAGGTCCAGCACATCACGCTGGACGGTGACATCAAGTGCGGTCGTCGGCTCATCGGCGATCAGGATGTCCGGACGCAGCGCGATGGCCATCGCGATCACGACACGCTGGCGCATACCGCCGGATAATTCATGGGGATATTGGCGCAGTCGTCGCTCGGGCTCCGTCAGTCTGACAGCGCGCAGCGCGTCGAGCGCTCTGCTTTTGGACTGCGCGCGAGAGAGTGGTTCATGGGCACGCAGGGCCTCGATCAGTTGGTCACCAATCCGCATCACCGGGTTCAGCGCAGTCATCGGTTCTTGAAAGATCATCGCGATCCGGCTGCCACGCAAGTGTTGTAGCTTCTGCTCGGGCAGTTGCGTCAGATCATGACCGTCAAACATGATTTCACCGCCAGACACGTGGACAGCCGGTGGCGGCAACAGGCCCATGATGGCAAGCGATGTCAGGGATTTACCCGATCCGCTTTCACCGGCGATGGCCAGTGTCTCACCCCTACGAAGGTCGAAACTTAGCCCTGAAACCAAGGGTTTTACCCCCGATTGCTGCCGGACAGAGATATCCAAGTCGCGCACGGACAAGACGACAGGATCTTCACCGGCGACCTTGGCCGCCGGGAAGGTTTCTTTAGTCGCATTCATGCGAAAACGATCCTTGGGAAGTAGAACGATACGACCCAATTGGGCATGTCGACAATCTCGGAAATGCGCAGGTCACCGCAGGTAGAGACCAGCATATAGGCGTCCTCGGCCGAGAGCTTTTCGGTGGCACACAAGTGATCAACCATTTGTGCGACCGCATCCCGCGCCCCGGTCATCAGGTCAGGTCCGATGCCGGTTGTGACCTCGTAACCTTTGGTGTCCAGATGGTTCGTGACAGGGCCGGGCGTGGTGAATCGTGGCATCTTCAGGTTTGCCCCTTTCACCAGATCAAGCGTCACGGTCGCGTCCATCGGGCTTTCGATAGCCGTACCGCAAACTTCACCGTCACCCTGCGCGGCGTGCGTGTCGCCAATAGAAAACAGGGCACCGGCGACCTCGACCGGCAGATAAAGCGTTGTCCCAGCTGCAAGATCACGAATGTCGAGATTGCCCCCGACCCGGCGGGGCGGAACGATGGAATGCAGACCGGGTTCCGCCAGTGCGCAACCGATTGTTCCTGCAAAGGGTTTGAGCGGCACGGCCCCATGCTGCCCGAAGAGTGCGGGCGCAAGCGTATCGGGGTCATACTTCCAGATCATCAGCGCCGGATCGGTAAATTGATCCGCCAACAGCCCAAAGCCCGGGATATTCGCAGTCCAGCCAAAACCGGAGGGCGTGAACCCTTCGATCTGGATTTTAAGCGCATCGCCGGGTTCGGCCCCATCAACGTAGATGGGACCGGACACCGGGTTAATCTTACCGAAATCAAGTGTCGCGACATCTGCGACAGTGCTGTCCGGCGTCAATTGACCGGCAGAGCTGTCATGGCATTTGAACGTGATGGTTGATCCCGGTGCTACCGTTTCGACTGGGACAAACGAATTGTCCCAGCCAAAGTGGTGGTTCGCGCCATGAATTGTATAGTCAGGACATTTATTGCACATCAGTGACAAACACATAATCGTAGTTGACGGGAATCGAGACCGGATCGACGTACAACGCATCTGCGCCGCCCATCCGCTCTGACTTCATGGTGTAGCGTTGTTCGTTGAATACCGGCACCCATGGGGCGTCTTCCATGACGGCCATATAGATGTCGGACCACATCTGAAGGCGCGCATCAACCATGTCGGGGTCGGTCATGCTGTCGGCTTCAATCGCCATCGCGTCAATGTCGGCATTGCAATACCATGACCAGTTCCAGCCGCCTTGCACCGCACCGTCACAGCCCAGGATCGGACCATAAAAGTTGGATGCATCTGGAAAATCTGCAATCCATGCCATGCCACCTGACCAGATCATCGGGGCCTGATCCGCTTCACCACCGGCAGCAATCACACTCGCTTGCGCCAGTGACTGGATCGAAGCAGTGATCCCGATCTTACTGAGATCTTGCTGGATGGCCTGCGCTATACGCGGATTGGGGTCCGTGTTCATGACAAAGAGCTCTGTCTCAAACCCATCCGCAAAACCCGCGTCTGCTAGCAATGCTTTGGCGGCGTCCACATCATATGCATATCCTGCATAGTCTTCGGTGTAGCCGGGCATCGAGGGTGGCAACGGTTGGGTAGCCGGTACCGCGCGCCCGTTAATGACTTGTGTAATCCGCTCTTTGTTGATCGCCATGTTGACCGCTCTGCGGACATCGACATTGTCGAACGGTGGGATGTTGACGTTCAGCGTGATATAGCCTGTGTGCAGTTGCCCACCTTCAATCACCTGCGCGGCCTGATCCGGATCGCCCATGACTTCCATGAATTTCGCTGGCGGGATGCCGTCACCGGGGACATCAACTTCGCCATTCTGGAGGCGCAACAAAGCAACGACCGGTTCTTGCCCGACTTCAAACGTGACACTATCCAGATAAGGCAGACCCTCGCGCCAGTAGTCGGCGTTCTTTTCAAACACGAGGCGCTGACCGATGGTCCACTCGCCCAGTCTGAAAGCGCCTGTGCCCATTGCTGTTTTGCCGAAATCAGCGCCGGCTTCATCGACGGCCTCTTTAGCCACGACGGAAGCGAAGTTCAGACCCATGACATGTAGGAACGTCGCATCAGGACGCGATAACGTAATCTCAACCGTATATGGGTCAACGACTGTGACACCAGACAGGCCTTCAACCTCGCCCGCCGACATAGCATCATATCCTGCGATAGACCCGAAAAAGCCAGCGCCGGGCGATTGGGTTACAGGGTTCGTTACACGGTCGAGCGAATATTTTACATCTTCCGCTGTCATTTCGCGCCCGTTGTGAAACAGCACACCTTCGCGCAACTTGAAGGTAAATATCATGCCGTCTTCTGAAATCTCATAGCTTTCGGCCAGACCGGGGCGCAGGTCTGTCGTGCCGGGGGTGTAATCCATAAGCCCGTCGTAAAGCGATTTGATCATGGACCAGTTCTGCCAGTCATAGCCGATGGCCGGGTCCAGCGTGGCCACATCATCTTTGTAAGTGATCGTGATGTTGCCGCCATATTGCGCGTCCGGGTCCAGATCGGAATGGCCGTCGGCAATGGCAAGCTGTGGCAGCGCAAGCGCTGCAATCAGTGCGGTCGTGGTAAGTAGATTTTTCATTCATTTTGCTCCTGTTGGGTTTCGTATTTATTTAGGTATTACCGGATTTTGATCCGGGGATCGGCCAGCAACGACGCGATGTCGGCAACCAGATTTCCAATGACGATGGCGCAGGCCGAAACCAGCGTAACGCCCATGATGATCGGGATGTCGAGCCGCTGGATTGCTTGCCACGCAAGCTGTCCGATACCGGGCCAGCCAAAGACACTTTCCACCACGACGATGCCACCCATAAAGATACCGACATCAATCCCAATCATCGCAATAATTGGCAGGATCGCGTTGGGAAGGGCATGGCGAAACATGATCCGAGCGCGGCCCAGACCTTTGGCACGGGCCGTCCGGATGAAATCCTGCCGCAGCACATCGATCATCGACGAGCGCATCATGCGCGAGTACCAGCCCGAACCCATGATCCCGAGGGTCATTGCTGGCAAGACAAGATGCGCGAATGTCCCGTAGCCGCCGATCGGGAACCATCGCAGCTGGACAGCAAAAACGTAAAGCATCAGCAGGCCGACGACGAATTGCGGCGCGCTGACGCCGACGAAAGACACGATCATGAGTGTATTGTCGGTGCCGGTTCCGCGGCGCAGGG
>JABJAG010000180.1 GCA_018666195.1 Alphaproteobacteria bacterium | reverse complement strand
CTGAAAGCCGCGCTCGCTGGCACAGGCATCGAAGTGGCCGCTGGAGCAGATGCACTCGTTGCGGCGTCGCGCGAACCTGTCGATATGACAATTGCCGGTATTGTTGGGGCTGCGGGTCTGGATGCCACACTCGCCGCAATCCAACAGGGATCCGTTGTCGCGCTGGCCAACAAGGAATGTCTGGTGTGCGCGGGTGACCTGGTACTTGAGGAATGCGCGCGCGCAGGAACAACGCTTCTGCCTCTCGACAGTGAGCACAATGCAATTTTTCAGGTCTTTGAGACCGAGAACGCAGGGGACGTTGAAAAGTTGATCCTTACGGCATCTGGCGGTCCGTTCCGGACCTGGGCGCTTGCGGAAATGGCACGCGCGACACCGGATCAGGCGGTCGCCCATCCCAACTGGGATATGGGTCGCAAGATTTCGGTCGATTCCGCGACGATGATGAACAAAGGCCTGGAGTTGATAGAGGCCGCCTATCTCTTTCCTGTTGATTCGAAGAACATCGACGTTCTGGTGCACGCGCAATCCGTGGTCCACTCGTTGGTCGCTTATACGGATGGATCCATGCTGGCCCAATTGGGGCCACCGGATATGCGTGTGCCGATAGCGCATGCATTGGCATGGCCAGCTCGCATGAAAACGCCTGTCGAACGACTTGATCTGGCATCGATTGGGTCGCTTGATTTCGAATTGCCGGACAAAGAGCGTTTTCCGGCAATTGCACTTGCACGTAGTGCGCTGGAGACGGGCAACGGAAGTACGGCGGTTCTCAATGCGGCAAATGAGATTGCTGTGCAGAGTTTCCTCGACAATTTGATTGGTTTTCTCGACATCGCAACATTGGTCGAAAAAGCCTTGGATCAGGTGGTTGCGAGACCAGTGCGGGCCCTCGACGACTTCCGGGACTTAGACACAGAAACGAGAGCCGTGACTGAATCGCTTGTAAAGTCGGTCTCTTAACGCCAATTCAAGCATTCGAAGACAGGCTGCTCGCAACTGTCGGTAAGGGAGAGTGTCCGCATGGGCGGGATCATCGAAACGATATTCTGGTTCCTGGTGGTGCTCACGCCGCTCGTGTTTGTTCACGAGTTCGGTCACTACTGGTTTGCGCGGCGCAACGGCGTGCGGGTTGAGGTTTTCTCCGTTGGTTTTGGGCGGGAGCTCTTCGGCTACACGGATAAGGCTGGCACGCGCTGGCAGTTCAGCCTGATCCCGTTTGGTGGCTATGTAAAAATGTTCGGCCAGAGCGATCTGGGGCCGGATGAAGACGGAGTCGAGCTAACCGAGGAAGAGCGCGCAGTTGCTTTTCATTCCAAGAAGCTCTCGCAGAAGGCGGCGATTGTTGCCGCCGGGCCCTTTGCCAATATTATATTTGCGATAGGTATTTTCACCGTTCTGTTTGCGACGGCAGGACAACCCTTTACGCCTGCCACTGTGTCAGAGGTGATTGTCGGTTCGGCCGCCGAAACGGCTGGTGTCCAAACGGGCGATACGTTCACTGAAGTCGCTGGACGTTCGATCGCGCGATTTGAGGAAGTTCAGCAACTCATTCGTCTGCACCCTGGTATTCCGGTGGAGATCACGGTGGATCGTGCGGGGCAATCGGTCAATCTGATTGCCACGCCCGCGGTCAGGGTGCTGCCTGATGGTCTTGGCGATGAGGCGCGGTTGGGCGTGCTTGGAGTTCGCGGGCTGGAGCGGGCTTTTGAGCGTCACAGCATTCCGACCGCGGCATGGCAAGGGGTTCGTGAAACAATTCGCCTCGTTTCTGTGACTGTGACCGCTATCGGGCAGATGTTTAGTGGTGATCGTAGCGCGCAGGAATTGGGTGGACCGGTGCGAATCGCACAAATGTCGGGCAGCGCTGCAGATGCCGGAATTGCCACCTTATTCATTTTTGCGGCATTTCTTTCGATAAACCTTGGTCTGATCAATTTGCTGCCAATTCCACTGCTCGATGGCGGACATCTGCTGTTTTACGCCTATGAAGCGCTGGTCAGGCGGCCTCCGGGACGTTGGGCACAGGAATTTGGGTTGAAAATCGGACTGGTTTTCGTGTTCGGCCTCATGCTATTCGCCACGTTCAATGATATTGCTCGACTTCCGGTTGTTCAGCGCATCGTTTCGCTGATAACTTGACCCTTAAGGGTTTGACCGGAAAGAAGAAACGGGCAGCCGACGTAACAGGGACGAGCAAGTGATTTCCCGTTTTCGTAAGTTTGCATTTACTGGGTTTCTGGCGAGCTTTGCTTTCGCCGGCATAGTCGATTATGCGCCGGTTTTGGCTCAATCCCGGGGCAGCGCCACTGTTGATGAAATTCGTGTGGTCGGCACCCAGCGGATCGATCCGGCAACTGTGAATTCCTACATGCAGTTGAAGCCGGGTGACCGATACAGCGCATCAAAAGTTGATGAATCACTCAAGACACTTTTCAACACCGGGCTTTTTGCTGATGTGACCTTGCGTCGAGAAGGGAATGCACTGGTGGTGCAGGTGGTCGAAAATCCAATCATCAACCGCATCGCATTTGAAGGAAACCGGAGGATTACGAACGAGGTTCTGGACACTGAAGTCAGTTTGCGTCCTCGTGTGGTCTATACACGCACCAAAGTTCAGAGTGATGTGCGACGACTCCTGGACGTGTATCGACGCTCTGGCCGTTTTGCGGCAACGGTGGAGCCAAAGGTTATCCAGTTACCCGAGAACCGTGTTGACCTCGTTTTCGAGATCGACGAAGGCGGATCAACGGGTGTGCGTGGAATCAGTTTTATCGGGAATTCTGAATTTTCGGATGGTGATTTGCGCGACGTTATTCAGACCCGCGAATCGAGTTTCTATAATTTCCTGGCAACCAATGATACTTACGATCCGGATCGCCTTTCGTTCGACCGCGAGTTGCTACGTCGGTTCTATCTTTCCGAAGGGCATGCTGATTTCAGAGTCGTTTCGGCGATTGCGGAACTGACAGATGATCGTGAGGACTTTGTCATCACCTTCACGATTGACGAAGGGCCGCTCTATACCTTTGGAGATCTTAGTGTTTCGATTCAACTGCGTGGCGCTGACGAAGCTGCGCTGACCGAAAACATCACCTCTGAGACCGGCGATATTTACGACGCTGATGAAGTTGAGAGCACAGTCCAGTCTATTACGGACGCGTTGGGTGAACTCGGGTTCGCGTTTGTTGATGTTCGCCCGCGTGTGAACCGCGACCGTGACGCGCTGAAAATCGATGTCGTGTATGAAGTTCGTGAAGGACCGCGGGTGTTCGTCGAACGGATCGATATCGGCGGCAATGTTCGTACACTTGATACGGTTATTCGCCGTGAATTTACCCTCGCTGAGGGGGATGCGTTCAACACCGCGAAGTTGCGCCGAACGCGCCAACGTTTGCAGGACCTTGGGTTCTTTTCACGTGTTGAAGTTAATAACAATCCTGGGAGCAGTTCCGACCGCACCGTTGTACGCGTTGACGTCGAAGAGAAATCGACTGGCGAACTTTCCATCGGTGCAGGGTTCTCTTCCACCGCTGGCGCGCTGTCTGACATCACAATTCGCGAACGTAATTTGCTCGGGCGTGGGCAGGATTTGCGGTTGAGTGGCACCCTGGCCACAAAGCAACAGCAAATCGATTTGAGTTTTACCGAACCCTATTTCCTGAGCCGCGAACTCTCGGCAGGCTTTGATGTTTTTTACCGGACGACGGATTTTGGCGATCGGAGTTCGTTTCAGGAAGATGAAGCCGGATTTGGTTTGCGTGGGGGATATCAATTGACCCCCAGTCTTCGACACACAGCGCGGTATACATTGTCCCGTGACAAGATCGACAATATCTCTACGGACGCGTCCCCAGCCATTCAGGCACAAGAGGGGACGTTCACGACGTCGTCTATTGGAAATGAGTTCTTTTATGACAAGCGCGATAGTCGGTTTACACCAACCGATGGTCATTTCGTCCGGTACAATATTGATTTGGCCGGATTTGGTGGTACCGAGCGTTTTGTCAAGAATGAGCTGAGCAGCGGCATTTTCCGTCGACTATTCGGGTCAGCGTTTATTGGCAGCCTGGATGGCTCGGTTGGTATCATCAATGGCTTGAATGTTGATGTCCGGGTATCCGAGCGATTTTTTCTGGGTGGCAACCGTCTGCGTGGATTTGAAACCGCTGGTGTTGGCGCGCGTGATCTTTCGACGGGCGATGCGCTTGGTGGGACAAAATTCTACCGGGCTTCGACCGAAGTTGAATTTCCCCTTGGGTTGCCAGATGAATTCGACATTCGTGGTTCAATTTTCACCGATATTGGATCGGTCTGGGGGAACGATGACCCATTTACGAATATCGCGGATGATGCATCGCTGCGTGGATCTGTTGGTATTGGATTGGGATGGTCATCGCCAGCGGGACCCGTTCGCATCAATCTGACGCGAGCTTATCTGAAGGAGGACTACGATTTGACGGAGTTCTTCGCCTTCAATTTCGGCACCAGATTCTAACGGAGCGAAATCCATGACCCAGTTGAGAGTTGCGTTTGCGCTTGCTCTGACCTTTTCGGTACTTGGTGTGATGACAGCCAATGCACAGGCGGTATCGAAGCCGCCCGTGCCATCTATCGCAATTGTCGATGTAGAAGGGGTCATGCGCGATTCTCTGGCCGTGAAATCAGCCCGTTCGCAAATCGATGTGATCGCCAAGGATCTTCAAAAAGGAATAGCCGAAGAGGAAGAGGCGCTTCGCGCTGAAGAACGGACGCTGCAGCAACAGCGTGCGATCCTTTCCCCGGAGAAATACGCCGAAGAGCGACAGGCTTTGCAGCAACGTGCTGCCGCGCTGCAACAACGTGCACGCAATCTGCGCCAAACACTTGATCGTGGCATGGCTAAAACCATGCAGCGTATCCAGATTGTCCTGTTTGAAGAAATTGGCAAACTCGCGGAAGAAATGGACGTCAATCTTGTCCTTCCGCGATCACAAATTGTGGTTGCGGTGGAACCATTCAATATCAGCAAGCAGGCACTCGAACGGCTGAACGCACGGTTGACGGAAGTTGACATGGCGCTCGAACGTAACGAGAAGCAATAGCGCACTCTTCGACAATGGCTGATCCTAGATTTTTCGTTAACAAGGGACCGTTTTCGGTTCAACAGCTTCTTTCGCTGGTTGATGAAGGAGCAGATATCCGGGGGGATGGAACTCTGGAGGTGGTGGATGTTGCGCCACTGTCCGAGGCGGGGCCACAGGACATAAGTTTCCTCGACAATCGAAAGTATATCTCGGCCTTTGAAGAATCAGGCGCTGGGGCGTGTATCGTTGCACCGGAATTTGCCGATCGTGCACCTAAAGGTATGACGTTGATCCTGACGACCCGGCCATATCGCGCCTATGCGCGTGTTGCACACGCATTTTATCAATCAGCAACTCAAAGTTCTGGAATACACCCGGCTGCTTTTGTCGATCCCGGCGCTGAACTTGCTGATGGGGTCTCGGTAGGGCCTGGCGCAGTGGTTGAGGCCGATGCGAAACTGGACAACGATGTTGAAATTGGTGCCGGTGCGATCGTCGGGCATGGCGTTTCAATAGGGGCGGCAACGCGGATCGGCGCGAATGCCAGTGTTGAGTATTGCGATATTGGCGCCCGCTGTGAAATTCATCCTGGTGTACGGCTTGGAACTCGCGGGTTTGGCTTCGATATGTCTGCTGAAGGTCATCTTGATGTGCCGCAACTGGGCCGGGTTATTCTTGGTAATGACGTGGAAGTTGGCGCAAATTCCACCATTGATCGTGGTGCCGGGCCTGACACGGTGATTGGTGATGGCTGCAAGATTGATAATCTGGTGCAGATCGGGCACAACGTGCGCATGGGGCAGGGTTGTGTTGTTGTGGCCCAGGCCGGTGTCGCCGGGAGCACTGAGCTGCAGGATTTTGTGGTTTTGGCAGCACAGTCAGGTGTCGCAGGGCATCTGACAATCGCCCCGGGTACGCAACTCGCCGCGCGCAGTGGAATTATGCGGAATACCGAAATGGGGGACAAGTTGGCAGGAAATCCTGCGATCCCTGCGAAAGAGTTTTTTCGTCAGACGGCGGTGTTGGCGAAGTTGACGAAAGATCGTAACCGCAAAGATTGAACTAGATTAAGGGATCGAACGGTCTCAGCCATGGATACAAAAGTAGAACCCACCCAATTGAACGATAACGCTCGTGAAGCCGTCGATATTCTCGAAGTGATGGAGATGATTCCGCATCGCCAGCCCTTTCTGATGATCGATCGCGTGGAAGATATCGTCATTCAGCAAAGCGCAACGGGGATCAAGAATGTCACAATCAACGAGCCTTTCTTTGTAGGCCATTTCCCCGTTCGGCCGGTCATGCCGGGCGTCCTTGTTGTCGAGGCAATGGCGCAGACAGCTGCCGTACTGGTGGTAGAGACCCTAGGTGAAAAAGCATTGGGCAAACTGGTCTATTTTATGACCATTGACGGTGCCCGGTTCCGCAAACCCGTGGTGCCCGGTGATCAGGTCAAATTGTTCGTGACAGTTCTGCGAAACCGCAGAAATGTATGGAAGTTTAATGGCGTTGCCAAAGTGGGTGACGTGACCGTTGCGGAAGCAACCTATTCTGCAATGATCATGGATGCCTGAATGACCGCAATTCACCCGACTGCCGTAATCGAAGACGGCGCGGAGATAGGTGCGGATGTCGCAATCGGTCCTTACAGCATCGTTGGCTCTCAGGTTTCGCTCGGTGACGGTGTACGTCTGCACAGCCATGTTGTGGTTGGGGGACGGACAACGATTGGCTCGGAAACCGAGATATTCCCGTTTGCGTCAATCGGGCTAGCTCCTCAGGATCTCAAATTTGGT
>JABJAG010000179.1 GCA_018666195.1 Alphaproteobacteria bacterium | reverse complement strand
ATGAGTGGTTGATCCCGGTTCCCGTCGGTCCCGAAGTTGCGTTTTCGATCTGCACGCGTCCTGACACACGGGGCCGTTGGTATGGGGCGAATCTGGTCGAACTTTTCCACGACAACAAGGGAAAGGTTGAGCCGGGGGCGCTCTATCACTGCCATCATGGCAAGGATCTGTTTCCCTATGAAATCGTGGACTGGCGCCCGGGCCAATATGCGACGGGACGTTACAACCTGCCCATGGGGATCACGCTCTACGAGACCAATGAGTTCCTGCCCGTCGGGGAAGGCACGATGGTGAAGGTGCGGTTCGCCAAGGCAACGTCGCCTAAGTTTTCCGGCAAGCTGATGGCTGGCATGGTGAACAAGAAGGTCAAGGGGTATATCCAGCCGGATTTGGGAAACCGCGCGGACCGGTTGCAGGAAATTTGCCGGGACTGGCTTTCGGAGGATCCTACTCTGGGCGAGGTCTCCAAGGGCCCGGACGAGGGAACCATCGCGCGTTAACGGTGGATGGCCGGCAATGTCGGTCGCTTAAGTTTTGTCGAAAAATGGCGTAAGATAGCGTTCATGAGTGCCAAAACATCCAATTCGAAGCCCGATTCAAGGCCCACATCGCTTTCTGTCGCCCCGATGATGGACTGGACGGACCGCCATGAGCGTTCCTTCCTGCGTCTGATCAGCCTGCATGCCTGTCTCTATACCGAGATGGTGACCACCGGGGCCATCCTGCACGGGGACCGCGCGCGGCTGCTGGCCTTTGATGCGGCCGAGCATCCCGTTGCCCTTCAGCTTGGCGGGTCGGAGCCCGAGGCGCTCGCGGAATGTGCGCGGATCGGCGCGGATATGGGCTATGACGCGATCAATCTGAATGTCGGCTGCCCGTCGAATCGCGTGCAATCCGGCCGGTTCGGCGCCTGCCTGATGGCCGAGCCAGACCTTGTGGCACGTGGCGTGGAAGCCATGCGCGCTGCGGTGGATATTCCGGTTACGGTCAAACACCGGATCGCGATCGATGATCAGCCCGAATGGGAGACCCTCATCGGATTTGTAGATGTGGTGGCGGCGGCCGGTTGCGAGCAGGTCATCGTGCATGCCCGCAAAGCATGGCTGGCCGGGCTAAGCCCGCGCGAGAATCGTGAGGTTCCGCCCCTGCACTATGATCTGGTTTACCGCCTGAAAGCCGAACGCCCGGATCTGCACGTCACCATCAATGGCGGGATCGAGACTCTCGAACAGGCGTGTTCGCATCTCGAACATGTCGACGGCGTGATGCTCGGCCGCGCGGCCTATCAGAACCCCTATGTACTGGCTGACGTGGATCAGCTTTTCTACGGCGCGGACACCGCACCACTGGCCCGGCACGAAATTATCGAAGCCTATTTGCCGTACATTGAACGGGAGATTGCGGCAGGAACGCCGTTGATTGCGATCACGCGACACATTCTCGGCCTGTTCAATGGCCTGCCCGGCGCGCGTGCGTTTCGTCGGTATCTCTCAGAGAATGCGCCGGGATTCGATGGTTCGGCAGTCGAGGCGGTCAGCCTCGTGGCGACAGCAGCGAATTTTGTATCACGTGAAAGCGAAACTGTCGCGGCCTAGTTCTAGAGATACCCGCCCACAAGGGTTGTCTCTTCGCCACCCAGTCCGCGTTTGAACCGCGCAACGCCCGGTGCATCAACATTGATGCCACCAAGATCAAACCAAGCAATGCCGTCTGCCTTGAGCTTCTCCACAGCCTGCCAGAGCAGCAGATGCGTGGCGCGCAGGTCCCGCCCTTCCTGACCGGTCCAGCCCACCAGAAATGTTGCAGTGCTGCCGTGACGAGCCAGCAACACACCGGAGACAGGTTGGCCGTCGGATTCCGCGACCAGCAGGTGCAATTGCGTGGTTGGATTTGCGTGGCGCTGCAGTGCTTCGAGCAACGCGCCGGACGCGCCGAGATAACCACCAAGCTCCATATGTTCGGAGTGCTGTGCGATCAGCCAAGGCAGACGCTGGCACTTCGGGTCATCAATGACCGTCAGATTGGCTTTCTCACCCTGTACCAATGCGTTGCGCCACTTTCCCTGAAGTCCGGTACGCAGGTCCTCGAGGGGTTGCGAAAGATCGAGCCAGATCGTGTCATAACCTTCCGCAATCCTTTTGAAACCGGCGATCAGGAGCTGGTGGCGATGGGCGGGCGTATCCTCGAGTTCCGGATGGAAGGTGACCGGGCGGGCGTTGCGCAACCGGAAACGCTTGCGAAGTAAACCAAGGGCGAGTTTCTGCATCTCGCCGGGAATCTCGTCATAAATCCAGACTGGCCCGCGATAGATGGTCTGGCTGCCGGGTGTACCCATGATCGGTTTGCCGTGGGCCACGACCATGCCAATGGGCTTGTTGTCGAACCGGATCACACCGAGATCGGCCTTCATGCCCTGAAGTTCGTGGATGGCCAATGCGTAGGTGGAGGATTGGGTTAAGCTTGCGCGTTTGCACGCGGCGAGCATGCCGTCCCATTGTTTGCGTCCGTGACGATTCCAGGTGATGCGAAACGGGTTCAGGTCAGACATGCCGTCATTTCCTGCGCTATGCGTTGCCTTGTGCAGCGAGCACGGCGTGCAGATCACCGTGGTGCGTCTCCAGCAGGCTGCGTGCATCGTCCAGGGAATACCCCCGCGCCACCAGGATTGCCGGTTTCACATGATAGTCGGTGGTGTCGAGCGCCGCGCGTGCGGTGTTTTCATCGGTATCTGCGCCATCGACAACGATCCGCACAGCGCGCTTGCGCAGCTTGGCGTTTGAGGGAATGACATCGACCATCATACCGCGATAGACGCGACCCAAACGGATCATGGTGAGGGTCGAAAACAGGTTCAGGGCCACTTTCTGCGCCGTACCGGCTGTCATGCGGGTGGACCCACCAACCGGTTCCGGACCTGATTCCAGCAGAATGGCGTGATCGACGGAAAAGAGCAGAGGCGTATCAGGATTGTTGGCAATACCAATGGTCAATGCGCCTGCTGTGCGTGCCGCATTGGAGGCGGTGATCGCATAGGGGGTCACCCCGCTCGCCGAAAGCGCAATACAGACATCACCCGCGCAAAGCTTCAGAGTCCGGGCATCTGCCATGGCCTGATCGACATTGTCCTCGGCGCCCTCTGCGGTACGGGTCAGTGCGGCCGGCCCGCCAGCAATCAAGTAGGCAAGACGTTCTTCGGGCCAGCCAAAAGTCGGAACGAGTTCAACGCCATCCTGCACGCCGAGCCGAGCCGAAGTGCCCGCCCCGGCATAGACGAGCCGGCCGGCGGGGTGTTCGCGCAAAAGATTCGCGGCGGCGTCTGCCGCGGCTGCGATGGCGGGGATAATGGGTTTGAGGGACGCCAGACCGCGCTCCTGGGCATCCAGGATGGTGGTCAGGATCTCCGGGCTCTCCCGGGTCTCCAGATCGCGATAGATCTCGGAAAATTCTTCTGTCTTGCGCATGGAATCCAATGGCTGCATTGAACGTCTATGAATAGCACACGCCGTCGCGTCGCCATGTTCAGAAACGGCGACGCAATGCGCACTGGTGTAGAATAGCAACGAAACCTGTTTGGAAGATAAGTCGTCGATGGATTCTCGCCTTTTCTGTTGCGTCGATGGAGGCGCAAGTAACACCCGTGTGGCGCTTTTTGACGACACGGGACAGCGCCTCGGCCTATCGGTTGGTGGGCCTACAAGCCTGACCATTCGTGGTGCGGACGCGTGGCAGGAGATTCTGTCCGTTCTGGAAAATGTTGCTCGCGCTGTGTCGCTTGAGGGTGACTATCTGGGGCAGACCCATTTCGGTATTGGACTGGCGGGAGCCAACAACTCCGCACAACGACAGCTGTTTATGGAGGCGGCTCCGCGCGTCGGGGGGCTGCGGGTGGCGACAGATGCTTATGTCGCGGCATTGGGCGCGCATGGTGGTGCTGCAGGTGCTGTGGTGATCGTCGGGACGGGTAGCGTCGGCTACCGGATCGAAGCGGCCGGACGATGCCGTCTTGCGGGCGGCTGGGGCTTTCAGGTCGGAGATGAGGGCAGCGGTGCGTGGATCGGGCGACAGGCCATCATGCAGACTGTGCGGGTGCTTGATGCCCGCCACAGACGGCCGGCAACGGCCATGCATCGGGCGATTGGCGAGCATTGTGGTGTCACCCGGGATGAAATGTTGAGTTGGCTCTGGGGTGCTGAGCCAGCGCGGTTTGCCGAGATTGCACCACTGGTGATTGAGTGTGCTGGTGATGGTGATATGGCAGCTCTGGCGATTGTGACGGAAGCGGGTCGCGAGATCGATGCGCTGGCGGAAGCGCTGGATGTGACCCGAAATGTCCCGCTTGCACTTGTTGGTGGTCTGGCCGAACCTTTGGATCCGTTCCTTCCGGATCGTTTGCGCATCTGGGCGCGCGCGCCGCAGGACGAGCCGATCGCCGGTGCGTTGATGCTCGCTCGGGGACAGGCACCTGACGAAACAATTGTGTGGCAAAACCGATGAGTGAAGAAGAACGCATTGGCCGAATCCTGACACCCGGCGGCTGGGTGGCCGGGCGCATTGTTTACGACACACATGTACTGGCGATTGAGCCAGGTGCGGTGGCATCAGGCGCCCCGCGGATCATCCCGGGGTTTGTGGATTTGCATGTGCCCGGCGGTGGCGGGGCGGATGTCATGCAGGGAACGGACGCCGTGCGGGTCGCAGCCCGTCTTCATGCCCGTCACGGGACAACGTCATTTCTTCCGGCAACGATCACGGCGCCGGAAGAGGAACTGACGTCTGCACTGTCAGGCATTGGTGAGGTGCAGGCCGAACGTGAGCCGGGTGAGGCACGTGTTCTGGGCGCGCATATGGAGGGTCCGTATATCAACGCGGGCAGATTGGGCGCGCAGCCTCCTTTCGCGCGTGGTCCGGAGTCAGAATTCATTGAGTCGGTCTGCGCTGATCAGATCGTCAAACTGGTCACCCTGGCCCCTGAGATCGAGGGTGGGCTGGATGCTATTCGCGCTTTTGCGAAAGCTGGAATCGCTGTGCAAATCGGCCATACAGACGCTGACTACGAAACAGCCTGCACGGCTATGGATGCTGGTGCGCGGGGGTTCACCCATTTATTCAATGCCATGTCAGCCTTGCACCACCGTGCGCCGGGTGTGGCAGGCGCGGCGCTGGCGCGCGCCGAATACGCGGCGATCATTCCCGATGGCGTTCATGTTGCTGATGGGGCGCTGCTTGCTGCTCTGCGAGCCATCCCCAAGCTGTTCATGGTGACGGATGCCACGGCGGCTGCTGGAATGCCCGACGGCGTGTATCCATTGGGGAGTCACATGGTCACAAAACGCGGCGACAGTGTGTTTCTTGATGACGAGACACTCGCGGGCAGTGCGCTGACGATGGACGCGGCATTGGCGCGATTGCTTGCGCTCGGGTTGCCGGTCGAGGAGGCCAGTTTGCGGCTTTCTACCTATCCTGCGGATTTTGTCGGTCGGTGGGATCGCGGCCGTATTGCTGTGCGAGGTTGGGCTGATCTTGTTGTGCTGGATGGACAGATGAAGATGACCGAAGTGGTGGTCGAAGGTGAGACCATTTCTCTAAACTGATCTAGTGCCAGTCGGCGATGATCTGATCTGCGCTGACGCCTGCATCCAGTTTTTCACGTAAATCCGAACGACCGAACAGGTTGTCTATTGCCGCGCCGGAGCCTTCGTTCTGGAGTGGCAGCCATGCGAAATCCGCATGTTCGTGACGCATCCATGAAAGTAGATGGACGCCCAGAGATAACGGTTTTTGCGGTTTGCCGCGTTGAGGCCAGACCTGGATGCCCGGCAGCGGACGTCCGGCATTGTCGCCGCGCATACTTGTCACCACGGCAGGCGCGGCAGCGAATCCGGTCTCCCACACGGGCAAGATATCGCAGAGTGACAATGCGTTAAGGTCGGGTGCGGAGACGCTGCGGAACGACACGGATGAACCTCGGCCTTCACTGATGTTGGTGGCCTCCAGCAAAACGAGCCCGGCATAGGCTGTAACCGCATCGGGATGCGAGAGGGCTGGAGACGGTGGTGTCCATCCGAGATCGGCGGGGCCCGCAATATCGGCGGCGTAGACGCGATAGGGTGATTCAGTCCCGAGAAGGCTGGCGCTATGGGCAAGAAGTTCGGCGAGTGTTTGTCCATGCACAAAGGGCACGTCGAAAAAAGCGAGAAGAGAGCGGCGATCAGATTCCGGATGGGGGCCGTCGGCACCCGGCCCAAGTGGATTGGGCCGATCACATACAATGACCTCGATACCCTGGTCCTGAGCCTTGTGAGCCGCGCGTGCAGCAGTCGCGGCATAGGTGTAACAGCGCACGCCGATGTCGCGGAGGTCGATCACCAGTGTATCGATTGCGCCAAATGTCGCGTCATCGTCCAGCCGACCATGTGCGTAGAGACTGCGGACCTGAAGCCCCGTCAGGGGGTCAATGCCATGATCGACCACTTCGCCTGCGCCTGCCGTGAGCTGCATTCCATGTTCCGGGGTGAATAGCCTGATGGGACGTCCGCCAGCGTCTCGCAGTCTGTCATTGAGCGCTTTGGAGGCTGGCACACCATCGCCGGTTGTCGATGCATGATTGGTCAGCAAGCCAACCTGGCGGCGTGTCAGGTGAGAAATGGTCTCAGTGTCTGCCAGCAAACGATCAAGACCGGAGAGGACAGGTCGCTTTTGTATCTCTGGATGGTGAGGAGCTTGCATGTTTTGCAGCCTATATCCGGCCGCTGTGGTTGCGGAAGGGTGGATCGTTTTTCAGATCCGCCTTGCAAAGCTCAGACCATGCGGTCGAGCAGCGCGCCGCCATCATGTAGGAGCACATGATCTTCGGCGGCCTTGTCGGCGGGTAGCCGACGAATCACATCGCCGGTCACGGGGTCGAGGATTTCGACAAAAACATCGGCATCGACGGGGTCGTAGCTCAGGCGTGCCTGGAAAATTCGACTTTCCGTTTCGATCAGTTTGGCGCGTTCTTCGCGTATTTCGTCAGGTGAGAGCGCGCGGATGTCTTCCTCGGCATCTTTGAGATCCGCGGCGATCGAACCTGAATACGAACCCGCATAGGGGGCGGGACTGAGTTTGATGCGTTCTATGGTCTCCATGTCACGCTCCAGAGTTCTTCTCAAGGCGAACCCGATGCGCCTTTCAGCAGATCGGCGGCACACGCAAAGCTGCATGTGCGCCATAGTCTTTGCGCGTTGCTGTGTCGCGCGCAACGAAGATCGCGCGTAGTTTTAGTTTTTGGAGATTCGATGCAATTTTCTGCTATTTCACAGGTAAAACCGTGGAATATTCAGTTGATTGCCACCAGCTTGGGGCGCTTCTTGATCGCGCCGAGTACGCCCATCAGATCTTGCCCCTGTTTCAGTTTCTGGGGGCCGCGAGACACCGCGTATCGCTGGGGTTTGTTCCCCTTCTTGGGAAATTTCTCAATCGAATAAAGCGGGTGTTCAGCTGTGTGGCGAAATACAGAGAATACGGCCCTGTCACGCAAAAGATCGATGGCGTAGTCCCGCCATTCGCCAGCAGCAACACGGCGGCTGTATTCGTTGAGAAGAATGCGGAGTTCGTTTCGGTCAAACGTGACCTGACTGGGGCTGCGGTTTTTCTGGGTTACGATATGCACGGAACTCATATGAAATGCGCTCGCCCGTTTAAGTGATATGATTCGGGTAAGAGTTTTCCTGATTTTCCATGATGTGTCCAGCCGACACGGTGTTCGCCTACTGAACCCGGCGGCTTTGCGTTTCGTGCGGGTTTTTGACTGGATAGCAGGTCATTGCGGCGATCGATTGATAGCAGATTTCCGTTGGTGGAGCAGGCGCTTCGCCGCGTTCGGGGAGACACCAGGATTCGCCGCGGATTGAATGCAGGAACGAGCAGTTCTCACCAGTGGCATAGGACATAGCGTGGTCTGTCACCGTTTTACCCGAATCGACAACCGTCACGATGCTCGCCCCACCAAGGGCCAGAGAAGCTGGGTCCGCGCAGGCTGTCAGCGTTAACGGCACGAGCATCAAGGCAAAATATCTAATATGGCTTGTCATGATCGCTTGTCGGTCAGAATTGCGCTAATTTTCTCGCAAGTCAGTTAAGGAATGGTGTGAACGCGCGAGGCTTTGCATCAAAACCCTGTTAAGAGGTTGATTTCGTCGCCCGCTCCGGCGATATACCGCTCAGGCCGTTGAGCGAAGTGTTTGAAAAGGAATTGTTTTCGTGTCGGACGAGTTGTTTCGCGAAGTAGACGAAGAGGTCCGTCAGGACCGTTTTCAGCAACACTGGAAGCGGTATGGCACCCTCGCAGCTTTGGTGCTTGTGGTTTTCCTGGGTGCTGTGATCGCATTCGTGGTCTG
The DNA here is from genome assembly GCA_018666195.1 of Alphaproteobacteria bacterium. Classification (GTDB taxonomy): domain Bacteria; phylum Pseudomonadota; class Alphaproteobacteria; order UBA6615; family UBA6615; genus JABJAG01. The sequence goes on along the minus strand of JABJAG010000179.1, from coordinate 999 downwards.
GCGTGATGCACAGCAAAACGCGCGCGAAGCAGATTCTGCGCGGTTCCTGGCCGCTGTGGTGCAGGAGCAGAGTGAGCGTGATACCGCCATCGCTGAGTTGCGGGACCTCGCCCGGGACGGCACAACGGGCTACCGGTTCCTTGCCAGCCTCCGGGAAGCGACGCTGCTGGCCGAATCTGGTGATGTTGCCGAGGCGGTTGCCATTTTCGACGCTGTCGCTGCAGATGATGCATTCAGCGACCCGCATCGTGAATTGGCTCGAATTTTCTCCGTTGCGCGCGGCATGGAAATCATGTCTGCGGCGGAGGTCGAAGACCGATTGTCAGACCTTAACACGCCGACCCACCCGTTCCGTATCACAGCGCGAGAGTTTCTTGCCGTTTCCGCCATTCGTGCCGGTGATGATGCGCGCGCTGCCGAATTGTTGCGCGCGAACATGGAAGACAATGAAACCCCTTTGTCGGCCCGTGCGCGCGCCACTGAACTGCTTGCGCTGACAGGCAACTGAGAATGGCCCTGACGATGTTTGTTCTGGCGCGAAAGTTTTGTCTGGTTCCTGTCGCGATGTTTGCGCTAACGGCCTGTAGTGCCTTCGATTTTCTGGGAGATAGCAATGAGGACCCGCTTCCTGGTGAGCGAATTGCCGTGCTGTCCGGGCAGAACCAGATCGAACCGTCTTTACGTGTAGCCGATCTATCCGTTCGTTTGCCACGACCACTGGTCAATGATGAGTGGCCCCAGCAAGGCGGCTTTGCCAATCACGCCATGCATCATCTCGCGCTGGGCGACGTTCCCAACGAGGCCTGGTCGCAAAGTATAGGCTCGAGCTCGGATGATGATGCGCCGATTCTCTCTGGCCCGGTTGTTGCTGAGGGTCTGATTTTTTCGATGGATTCTGACGCCGAGGTCTCGGCTCGCCGGGTTGATAACGGCGGTGTTGTCTGGCGCCGTGATATCGAGCCTGAGGACGAGGATGACGGAAACTGGGGCGGTGGCGTT
>JABJAG010000178.1 GCA_018666195.1 Alphaproteobacteria bacterium | reverse complement strand
CCCTGCGCTTGGACGTCTGCCACCGCTGCGCGCGCTTCAACCCCGTTCATCGGGATGGCATCGGCTACAACGACACGCGCGCCAAGTGATCCCGCAAGGTCCTCCAACCAAGTTTCGCACGCCTCAAACACCCCGTGTCTATCAGGGAAATAGCTTGGCAACGAGGCTTTTATCAGACCGATGGTCAAAGTCATGGGCGTGTCCTGTACGAAATCATGCGATCTGGCGCGGGGCGGGCCCAGCAAGGTCGAAACTGATGGGTCCCTGGCGATAAACCAGATCGAAGAAGACGGGCGCGCCGTCCATGGCGAAGGCAGTGCAGGCTTGTGACAAGATCGGCGTGTTTTCAGGCACTTCCAAAATGTTGGAAACACTCGCCGTCGCAAGCAGACTGTCCAGAGTTTCGCAGGCCGAGGTCCAATCGAGTTCAAATTCCTTGCGAAGGATCCGCAAGATCGATTGGTTCTGGCCCGTTTCCGGGAAATTGTCCGCGCCGATAAGGGGAACAAGACGGCAGGGTATCCAAGTCTGCGTCAGCATCCTGGGTTCGCCATCAACCGTGCGCAATCGTTCGACTAAAGCCAAAGGTTCGTCAAACAGCGCGGCCACCACTGCGGGAATGGTTTTCGTTGGGGCGTCCACGCGCAGCAATCGCGCACCCGGAACCCGACCTTCCAGCAAGACCTTATCGGTGAAGCTGACCAAACAAGTCGAGTCAGGCGGGGACAAGGTCGTAACACTATAGCCGCTCCCTTGCCGGGACGTCAGGAACCCGGCCCTAACCAACATTTCAAGGGCTTTGCGGACCGTGACGCGGCTGACGTCAAATGCACGGGACAATTCTCCTTCAGTCGGCAGGCGCATCCCGATCGCGTATTGCCCGCTGTGCAGACGCTGCAAGATACTGTCGTGCACGACTAGATATTTGGGCGTCCGGCTCATGTGATGGCGTCTTTCAGAGCAGACAAGCGGTCGCGACCTGTGGTTTCCATCCAGGCTTCCATGGCCGTGGGGCCTTCGGATGAGAATATACCGATGGCGTCGCTCCAGATGGCGCGGCCGCACATGAAACCTTTGGCATTGACCCCGGCGGCGCACGACATTTTTAATGCATCGCGGAACTGTTCGAAAGTGACACCAGCGGACAGGTACAAAAGCGGGATATCACCCGCAGCGTCGCTTGCGCTGCGGAATGCCGCCATCGCCTGCGCCTCGGTCATTGCCGTACCGATCTGGGTGAAAGAGACCGGAATTTCGACTTTAAGAAAGTCGATATTGAACGAAGGGGCGGCAAAAGCTTCCGTGGCCGCGCGCACCAATCCCGGCTTGGCCAGCGCGTATTCGCTCGACATGCCGTCCGGGATTGTACGATCATAAACGATGGGTTCAAAAAGGAAAGTTACGCCATTTGCACGGCATTCCGCCCCGATCCGTGCGACCAGATCAGCCTTGCGTTGATTCAACTCTGCCGGCTCATTCGGGCCGTAATACAGGAAGAATTTCAGGATCGGCACGCCGAGAACGGGGTAATCCGAAATGCTAAGATCTTCGGGTAATTTCGTAATCCGGTCTTCATCCGTGATGTGATAAACATCCGCTTCATAGGCAAGCATCTTGACGCAATTCGCGTCGTATGAAGGTAAAAGATCACGCCCCAGGGCCGCGTCCACCAAAACAGTTGTCGCATCCGGGCTAAGCGTTTCCACTACGATGCGTTTGAAGGTTAGAAGATCGTCGGCCTGCGCGCTGGATCCGCGCCCTGCGCGCAAGGCGCCCTCAAGGCCGCTGCCCTGATCCACAGCAACGCCGAACACTGGGCCTTCAAATACTGTCATGTGTTTTCCTTTTTGATATCGGGGAAAAACGGTGTGTCGGACGAAGCACACCAAAGGGCCAGCATGTCGTCGGTTGGTTCAAGGAAAGAGATCGAAAACCCGCCCATTTCCTGCGTCGTGACGAAGCTTCCGATCATTGGAAAAATCGCAGTTATGCCTCTGTTTTTCAGAATTTTTCTGGTTTCTTCCCAGATCGTTAAAAGTTCCATCAAGGTCGTGCCACCCATGCCGTTGATGATCACACAAGCGCGCGCGCCATTTGCCATCGGACGATCGGCCAACAGTTTCTCAACCATCTGCCCGATTAACAGGTTGACCGCCCCTACTTTTGCACGCCCCACGCCGGGTTCGCCGTGCACACCCATCCCAAGAAAAATCTCATCCTCTGGCAGCGTGAACATTTTTTGCCCCGTCAAGGGCGATACAGGCGGCGTGACCGCAGCCGCGAGCGTCACCAGCCGGTCGCGAACTTCTTCGCCTAGTGCCATGAGGGCGTCCAGCGAGCGTCCCTCTTCAGCAGCGGCCCCCAGAATCTTATAGATGAACATGGTCCCCGGCGCACCGCGTCGGTCATGTTTGCGATCAGGTGGTGCCGCAGCGATATCGTCGTACATCGGCAGTGGCACAGCATTCAAACCCATGTCCTGCGCCATCATTGTTGCCGCGCGCCCGTTGATCATGTCACCAGAATGTTGGGAAATCAGCAATATAGATCCAGCCTTGCCGGTTACCTCAGTCAAACCATCGAGGATAAGATCCGCAGAGGGCGCGGCAAAAACATCGCCCACTATGTTGGCATCCAGCACCCCTTGACCGACAAATCCCATGGCAATCGGTTCGTGGCCCGACCCGTTGCCAATAAGCAGCGTGACCTTTTCATCTGGGTCTTTGGCATGTATCCCACGCTTGATTATGCGTGGATCGTATATGCCGCGCTTCACTTGCGGGAAAGCGCTTACAAATCCGTCCAGCATATCATCGACCATGGTCTCAGGGCTGTTGAATAGCTTTTTCATTTCGACACCTCTTTCAGTGTCTCTAGAAAATGCACCACCGAAACGGCGCCAGGATCCAGATGACCACGCCCGCCATCTTCGACATATTGTGCGCGACCTCTACGGGCGCTCAAATCTTTGGTGGAGTCACGTCCGGCTTTTGCGGTCTGGATTGCAGCCGCCAATCCACCTGCAGCAAGAGCATCAATTGCAGGACTAAGTGCATCGACCATACTTTTATCGCCTAGGGCCACTTCGCCCAGATCACAAATCCTATCGCACGCCCGCGCCAGCCCGTTCTCCAAGGAAGCGTCCGCTTCCAGATGTGCTTCGATTTCCATTAGGATCAGCCCAAACAGCGTGCCAGATGCCCCACCGGAGGCACGCATAAAGGCCTTG
>JABJAG010000177.1 GCA_018666195.1 Alphaproteobacteria bacterium | reverse complement strand
GACGTCATGAACGCGACCAGGTCGTTGAAGAACGGGCGCTCGCGATGAACACCGTAGAAGCTCTCTGCCTGATCCTTGGACAGCTGAATTCGGCGCTGGGCAATAACCCGCAGGCCCGCTTCCTCGAACTTGGCAATAATCTTGCCAGTGATGTTCCGCTTCGTTGCGTCGGGTTTGATAATCGAGAATGTGCGCTCGGTCGCCATGGGATTTACTCCGGTGGGATGTGAATTGTGCGCGCCTTATATCCAGCCCGGCAGAACACCACAACCCGCAGCAAAGATCACCGCGCCAGAAAACAGGCACGAAGCGGTTCACACCTAGCCTTCGGCTTTCTGCTCCCAGCCACCCCGCTCTGTCTGCTGCCAGTATGTCAGGGCGTGCCCACCATCCTTGTAGGCCTTCCAACGAGATCGCGCCGCGTTCACCGCTGTGTCATCCCGACCATCAAAAAGCTCGCACACAAGATCAAAGTCCCCGACATGCTCGCTTGTCGCGCCATCCGCGAGAAACAACACTTTCGCCTCGTTCGGATTTTCATCCGTATCGGTCAACCAGACTGGCTGGCGCGTGGGAAACCCATCAGTCTTGCTTCCATGCGGCAGGAAAACGCGGTCATTGCAGGTCCAGAGATGCGCGTTCAGTTTTTCGACACGGTCTGATGATCCCGCCACCACCAAGGCCCGACGTCCATCGCGCACCACAGTGCGCTCAAGCATGACCGGAAGAACCTCTTCGAGAGATTTCTGGGTAAGATGATAGAATCTGATCTCGGTCACAGGCCTGGCGATCTAGTTTTCGTAGTTTTCACGCACGAACTGGTCCATGGCTCGCACCGCAAATCCGGCCGCACCTTTCTCCATGAGAGGCAGCTCCTTGTCGGACCAGGCAACACCAGCAATATCCATATGCGCCCAGGGCACATCATTGGTGAAGCGCTGCAGGAATTGTGCGGCGGTGATGCTGCCCCCAAAGCGCGGTCCGACATTCTTCATATCCGCGCGCGGTGTGTTGATCTGCTTGTCGAAAGCTTCATGCAGCGGCATCCGCCAGATTTTTTCACCCACGGCATTGCCTGCACCGACGATTTTTTCAGCTAACGCGTCGTCATTTGCATAGAGACCGGCATATTCCCGGCCCAACGCAACCATGATAGCCCCGGTCAGCGTAGCAAAATCGATCATGACATCGGGCTTGAAGCGCTTCTGGGTATACCAAAGTGCATCGGCCAGAACGAGACGCCCTTCGGCATCGGTGTTGATCACCTCAATCGTCTGCCCGGACATGGATGTCACGATATCGCCGGGCCGCTGGGCGTTGCCGTCGGGCATGTTCTCAACCAGGCCGACGACACCAATCACATTCGCCTTGGCCTTGCGACCAGCAATCGCGTGCATGGCGCCGATCACCGTACCGGCCCCACCCATATCCCAGATCATGTCTTCCATGCCGCCAGCCGGCTTGATCGAAATGCCGCCGGTATCGAAGGTCACACCCTTACCGATCAGCGAGACGGTTTTGGCGCTCTTGGCACCACCATTCCAGCGCATGATCACCATCTGGGACTCACGCACACTGCCCTGCCCAACAGCCAGTAGCGAGCCCATGCCCAGCTTTTTCATCTGCGCTTCGCCGAGAACTTCAACTTTCACGCCGAGTTTAGTCAGCTTGCGGCACTGTGCAGCCATCCATTTCGGGGATTTGATGTTGCTCGGTTCCGACACCAGGTCACGGGCGAAATCAACACCATCGGCAATCGCTGCAAATTCGTTGTAGGAACGACGGGCAGCAGCGGCTCCCTTGACCATGAACGCCAGGCGATCCGGGCCAGTCGGGCGCGGTTTGGAACCCGCCTTTGTCAGGAATTTGTCGTAACTGTAGTCACGCAAACGTGCCCCAGCGGCCAACGCGGACGCCAATTCAGCGCCCTTGGTCTTGGCGCCACGAGCAGCCTCAACCACCACGGTTGCCGACGTGGCCGGCACTCCGCGCAACGCTTTGTAGATATGTGCACCGATCTCCTGCGCCTGCAGGACATCCAGTTTTTTCCCGGATCCTGTCCCCAGCAACAGAATATTCAGCTTCTCACGCCCCTGCGGCGCATAGACCGTCAAACTTTCGCCCTTGTTGCCCGTAAAACTGCGCGCATCAATCGCGCGGGAAACCGCGCCTTTGGTCGCTTTGTCGATGGATTTCGCGGAAGTACTGAGTTCACCATCACCCCCGACGAGCAGAACCAGGTATCCACTGATGGGCAATTTTGTTTCGGCAAAGCTGATTTTCATGATGTTCACTTCCGTCGATAGCAAGAATGACTGGCATTCGGGACTCGTTCAGAGAATTCGAGATTTAGAGTACACGCCAATCCCACGCAAGCACATCGGTCCGGTGCGGAGCGCCCTTTGTCGGGTCGAAACGATCTGGTACAAAACGTCGGCGCAAACAAACATGTTTGTTTTTCGAATCAGCGACTTGGGAGACGCTTCAACGATGTTTCCCGGTCCGGAGCGGTCATGACATCGATCGGTAGCTATATTTTCCGACAGCTCGCACTTGCGACGCTGTTCGTGGTTGCCGTTTTGACGCTTCTGGTATCGCTGTTCGGCTCATTGCGCCTGATTGATTTCATCGTCAACCGCGGCCTCCCCATCTCGGTTCTGTTTGAGATGAGTGCGCTCAACCTTCCAAAGTTCATTGCAATTTTGCTGCCCATCGCCGTCTTTGCAGCTGTTCTCGTGGTCTACAACAAGCTTCGAAACGACAGCGAACTCGTGGTGATGCGTGCCGCCGGCATGAGCCAGGGTGCACTGGCGCGTCCTGGTCTCACACTGGGCATCTTCGCTGTGCTGATTGGCTACGCGTTGCAGCTTTATCTGGTACCTGCCACAACTCACACATTCCGGCTCAAGCAGATCGATTACCGAAACTCCTATGGCAGTGTCCTGCTGCAGGAACAGCGTTTCAACACACCGATCAACGGGCTTACGATCTATATTCGGGAGCGAAGTGGCGAAGGCGAACTCCGCGGTATTTTCGCACATGACTCCCGGACACCTGATCGCCCGGTGACCTATATTGCCGAACGGGGAACCGCGGTGCAGTCCCCGGAAGGAACACGCGTTGTTCTCTTCAACGGAAGTCAGCAGGATGTTGACCGCGCATCAGGACGACTGACCGTATTCAACTTCGATCAATATTCGCTGGATCTGAATATTTTCAACGAATCAGCGCAGCCACGATGGCGCGAACCCGAAGAACGATACCTCGGTTCGTTGCTCCGACCCGGCGATAGCGCGCACGATGTTTACTACAACACCCAACTGATCGCCGAAGGTCACCACCGTCTGACCAGCCCTCTCTACATTCTGGTCTTCGCCATTGTCGCCATGGCTGCCATGCTCGCAGGCAATTTCAGCCGACGTGGCAACACCACGCGTTTGCTTGTCGCGATTGCAATCATCTTCGCACTCCAGGTGGCCTCAATCGGTCTGTTTAATATCTCCCGCCGGTCTCTGGCTCTTATTCCCTTCCTTTATGCCTTGCCAATAGGCGCTATTTTCATTGGCCTCACCATGATCGTGCGATCCCGCATTCGCAGACCCTCCAACCTCGTTTTGTCCGAAGGTTAGGGGGCGTCAGGCGATGCTCTCCTCACCCACGATATCCGGCTATATTCTGCGCCAGTATCTGATCTGGTTCGCGATCATGTTCGCGACTATCCTGACGGTTATAGGACTGATAGATGCGGTCGAGCTTTTGCGGCGCGGCAGCGGTAAACCTGATGCGACGGCATCCATCATCACGGGCATGGCACTCCTGCGCGCACCATTTCTGGCTCAGAAAGCTGTCCCATTTGCGGTCATGTTCGGCGGCATCCTGACATTCCTCAAAATGACACGAAATCATGAACTCTTGGTCGTCCGGGCGGCAGGCGTATCTGTCTGGCAATTTCTGGCACCACCGCTCGCTGCGTCTGTTCTGATTGGCGTGATCAGTGTCACCGTCCTCAACCCGCTCTCCGCGGTTATGCTGTCTCAGTTCGAGGAACTTGAAGGTCGATACTTCACCGGACAATCCTCTCTTCTTGCTGTGTCTTCGGAAGGCATCTGGCTCCGTCAGACCAGTGTAGACGGCGAAGGTCAGACCGTGGTCCATGCCGCCCGCGTGCAACCGGATGAGTTGCAACTCAAAGAAGTGATTGTTTTCGAATTCGGCAAAGATGATCAGTTCATCGGACGTGTGGACGCGCAGAGCGCCTATTTGCGAGACGGTCACTGGGAGCTTTCGGGCGCCTGGCTCACGCGCCCGACACGAGCAGGTGTGTTTGTTGAGCGACACGAATTGCCGACTGACCTGACACCCGACAAAATTCAGGAAAGTTTTGCGAGCCCCGAGACGGTTGCGTTCTGGAACTTGCCGAGGTTCATACGCGTGCTCGAGGAAACCGGTTTTTCGCCTGTAGCCCATCGCCTTCAGTTTCATGCGCTTCTCGCTGAGCCTATACTCCTGGCAGCCATGATCATGATTGCGGCTACCTTTTCTCTGAGGCTCACCCGCCGTGGTGGGATACTTCTTCTCGTAGGGGCTGGCGTGCTGGTGAGTTTCTTTGTTTTCCTTCTTACCAATGTTGTTCAGGCACTTGGACTGGGTGCCAGCGTGCCGGTAATTCTTGCGGCCTGGACACCCGCTGGCGTGTGTCTGATGGCGGGGCTGACCATGCTGCTGCATCTGGAAGACGGTTGATGCGTTTGATCGGAATGATACCGGCGCTACTCGCCCTGACCCTGCTCGTGACCGGCACGGCCGCATTCGCGCAGGACATCGATCCCGATACGCCCGTTCTGCTCAGTGCGGACGAGTTGAGCTTTGACGAAGACCTCGGTCTTGCGACAGCGCGCGGAAATGTCGAAATCGTTCAAGGTGAACGTGTACTGAACGCCGACGCCGTCACCTACAACCAGCGTGACAATATCGTGACCGCATCCGGCAATGTTGTGCTGCTGGAGCCCACCGGTGAAGTGCTGTTTGCTGAATTCGCTGAACTGACCGACGACATGCGCGAGGGATTCCTTCGTGGATTTCGCATGCTACTGATCGACGACACACGGCTGGCAGCGGTTAGCGCCCAGCGGCGTGGCGGGGTTGAAACGGAGCTGACCCGGGCTGCTTATTCCCCCTGTATCAACTGCGAGGGCCTCGACGGCGAGCCCCTGTGGCAGGTCAAGGCGCGCCGCATCGTCCACGACGCAGAAGGCCAGAAGGTCGTCTACCGTGATGCCACTGTGGAATTCCTGGGCGTGCCAATCGCCTACACGCCCTACCTCAGCCACCCCGACCCGTCGGTGAAGCGAAAGAGCGGTTTTCTGACACCGACATTCGGGGCCTCCACCCTGCTCGGGTCTTCGGTTCAGGTCCCCTATTTCTGGGCGATCAACACTGACAAAGACCTGACGCTTGATCCCATTCTCTCCAATGACAATCTGCCCGTGCTTACGGGCAGATACCGTCAACGGTTTGCCAACGGTGAACACTACACGCGCATCTCGGGCACGAGAGACGACGCCGTAAACGACCAGCAACGCTTTCGGGGGCATATCGATTCGGAATCTCGCTTTTCCATCAACGAACTCTGGCGCTGGGGTCTCGATGTGAAGTTGGCCAGCGACGACACCTATCAGCAGCGTTATGGCTTCAAAAGCTCGGATACGCTCACCAACCATTTGTTCGCCGAAGGGTTTGGCTCACGGAGCTATGCTGTTGGAGAGGCCTATTACTTTCAAGGCCTGCAGCAGGACGATGAGCAGGATGAAATTCCCGTCGTGGCTCCGCGATTCAACTACAGCCATGTCAGTGAGCCGAACAGCTTCGGCGGCATGACGACGATGGACGCTAACTTTCAGGCGCTCACGCGAGAACGGGGGGCGTCCAGTCAACGCATCAGCATCACACCGGGCTGGGAAGTTGCGCATACGGACAGTATTGGATCGATCACGAGTTTTCGAACAACGTTGCAATCCGACCTCTACAACACACACGAAGTGGCCACCACCGGCGGCAACAGCCAGGGCGTCTACGGACGAGTGTTCCCTCAGGCAACCGTCAGCTGGCGGTATCCATGGGTTCGTCGCATTGGTAGCAGCAGTCAAATTCTTGAACCGCTGACCGCATTGGTCCTCGCCCCCAATGGCGGCAACCCATCCAACATCCCCAATGAAGACAGTCAGAGCACCGAGTTCGACGAAACCAATCTGTTCAGTGCCAATCGGTTTTCGGGCTCAGACCGCGTCGAGGGCGGACAACGGGTCGTCTATGGATTGCGCACAGGTTTCTATGGCGGGTCCGGCGGTGCAACGACCCTGATTGTCGGGCAATCCTATCGGTTCCGAAAATCCAGCCCGTTCGACAACGGATCGGGTTTGGAGGACCAGCTTTCCGATATTGTCGCCAGCCTCCAGATTTCACCTGGTCGGTTTTTTGACCTGCTGTACAAAACACGCTTCGACAAGGATTCACTCCGTTCACGTCGAACAGAAATCTCAACCACCGCTGGTCCCCGTGCACTGAAGCTCGACCTGAACTATGTGTTCTTCGATCGAACTCTGGAGTTCGCTGACCGGGAAGAGGTCACAGTTGGCCTCACCTCCGACATCACGGATCAATGGTCAGCCCGCATCGACACACGCCGCGACCTCACTTCGAATGGCGGCACACTGTCTTATGGTGCTTCACTGTTCTATGAATGCGACTGCATGAATTTTGAACTAAAATACAACCGCAACTTCACACGCGACCGTGACATTCTACCTACGGAATCCCTGACGTTTCGGTTGATATTCAAGAGTTTGGGACAAGTCTCATCAGCGGTGTTGTAGAATGACCAATAGGCAAAACATGAACGCTCGGCTTGCCGCCTTTTCATTGTCCATGCTGTTTCTCGCTGGTGCTGTGATCGTGCCGATCACCGCCAAAGCGCAAGACGTTCAGCGTATTGCCGCTGTTGTAAATGAACAGGTGATCTCGATTTTTGACGTGCAGCAGCGCATGCAAATTTTGATTGCTTCATCCGGATTGCCCAATACACGTGAGACGCAACAGCGAATTGGACCACAGGTATTGCGTGGCTTGATCGACGAGGCCCTGCAGAAACAGGAAGCGGATCGGTTGAACATCAAGGTCACCGAACGGGACATGAAGGAAGCCGTCGCCAGAGTCGAACAATCAAACAGTATTCCGCCCGGTGGATTTGAGCGGTTTCTGCAAAATCAGCGCATTGCACCGGAGGCGGCGCGCGCCCAAATCCAATCCAACATCGCATGGCAGAAACTACTCGCGCGGACTGTTATCCCCACGATCGAGATCGGCGATGAAGCCATTGATGATGTGGTCACACGCGTCGAAAGCAACCGCGGAGTAACGGAATTCCGAGTTGGTGAAATTTTGCTCCCCGTCGACAATCCTGCAGATGCCGGTGACATTCGCTCCCTTGCCGAACGACTGGTCCAACAAATCCGCGGTGGCGCTGACTTCCGGGCCGTCGCGCAACAATTTTCCAAAAGCGCAACGGCAGCCATTGGCGGTGATATCGGATGGGTCCTGCCCGGTGAACTGGAGCCTGCCATCAACACCACCCTGGTATCGCTGAAACCCGGCGAAGTTTCAGAGCCACTCGATGTCTCTGACGGGATCGCCATCATCTCACTTGTTGGACAACGCACGAACGCACCACCGGACGAGGGAGAGCGCACCGTCCAGTTACGGCAATTGCTGCTGTTGGTCGAAGAGGACGCGCCGCAAAGTGAAGTCGATGTCCAATTACAGAAAGCCAGAGCCATCGCTTCCAGCGTCAATGGCTGTGTCGAATTCGCGGCCGCGGCAGAAGAAAACGGTACGCCACAGCCGGACAAACCTGCGGAATTCAAGCTGAATGATCTGAACGCGCAACTCCGCGGCGTCGCGTCCCGCATTCCGGTCGGACAGGCAAGTGAGCCCCTGCGTCAGCTCGCTGGCGTTCAGGTTCTGATGGTATGTGAACGTCAGGACACGTCCGGACCGAACAGGGATGAAATTCGACAGACCTTGCTGCGCGAACGCGTTGATATGCTCTCTCGCCGGTATCTCCGTGACCTGCGGCGTGCCGCATTCGTCGACTTGCGTGTTTAACGCCAACTCTCTGCCGCCCCTGCGAGAAGTTGTCGGCCGCTTCGATATCGCGGCGCAGAAATCCCTTGGCCAGCATTTCCTTTTCGACCTCAATCTCACCCGGCGTGTGGTCTCCGTGGCTGGCGATCTGACCGGCGTAAACGTTGTCGAAATCGGAGCCGGCCCTGGTGGCCTGACCCGCGCACTTTTGGAAAGTGCTGCAACTCACATCTATGCTGTGGAACGCGACCCGCGGGCCATCGCGGCGCTTCGCGAACTCGCTGAAATTGCAGACGGTCGGCTCACAGTTCTTGATGCCGATGCACTTGACCTTGACCTGACAAAAGCCGTTCGCGGCCCACGCCGGGTGATCGCAAACCTGCCTTACAACATTGGGACGCCACTGCTGATCAACTGGCTATCGCAAGCAGATCAGTTTCTGGGATTCACTCTGATGTTCCAGAAGGAAGTGGCCGAACGCATTGTCGCCAGCCGTTCGACGAAGGCCTACGGTCGCTTGTCTGTGCTTTCCCAATGGCTCACCGAGCCTCGTATGATGTTCGATATTCCAGCCTCGGCCTTCGTGCCTCCCCCGAACGTGACTTCCTCTGTCGTCAATATGGTGGTTCGCTCTCAACCGCTTGCCGAAGCCCAGCGCGAAAAGCTTGAAATCGTGACTCGCGCTGCATTTGGTCAGCGGCGCAAAATGTTGCGACGCTCGCTTTCAGCAGTCGGCGGCGCAGAATTACTGGCAAAGGCGGGTATTCGTGAGGAATCCCGCGCCGAAGAACTCACCGTTGAGCAATTTTGTGCAATTGCGCAGTTGCTTGAAATATAGGGAAAGTTGACCGGATATGACGAACCAGACCATCACGAACCCGTTTCGAAAGCTGACCAGATTTTTTGCTCCATCAGCGACATCCCCGAAGGGTGATAAAATCCCGGGGTTTCGCCACCGGACTCACGAACCGCAATACGCCAGACTGGCCCTGCCTTTCTGTCGAAAAGATTCGATTCAGAAGCTCGCTGTTCTATTGGACGAAGAAGCCAGCAAAGCCCGCGGCATCTGAACGCCGAATAGCGTACTACTGCCCTTGCCGAAGCAGTCGCACAAAGTCCGAAAGTCCTTCCTGACGCGCACGTTTGAGGCGCTCCGCCTTCAGGATGGCGCGCACTTCGGCAACGCTGTCTTCAAAATTCTCATTCACCACCACATAGGTGTATTCGGACCAGTGCGTCATCTCATCAGCGGCCTTCGCCATACGTCCGGCAATCACGTCGGCGCTGTCCTGAGCGCGGGTGTGAAGACGGCGCTCGAGCTCCGCTGTGGACGGTGGCAGAATGAATACACTCACAAGATCTTCGCGGGCGCGCTCGTCCAACTGCTGGGTGCCCTGCCAGTCAAGGTCAAACAGCACGTCACGCCCCGACTCAAGCGCATCCTCAACCGGGGCGCGTGGCGTGCCGTAGTAATGTTCGAAGACCTTGGCGTATTCCAGCAATTCCTGCTGGTTCACCATGATATCAAATCGCGTTTTATCCATAAACCGATAATGCTCGCCATCCACCTCGCCAGGCCGACGCGGACGCGTGGTCGCGGAAATGGACAAAGACAGATTGTCTTCCTGACCCAGGACCTCACGCGAAATGGAAGTTTTGCCAGCGCCTGAGGGCGAGGAGAGTACCAGCATCAGACCGCGACGCTTTATGCTCAATCCACCATTTTCACGATCACCCATCTCGCGTCCCCCTATTCCACATTCTGAACTTGTTCACGGAACTGCTCAATCGTTGCCTTCATGTCCAGGCCGATCTGGGTCAACTCCACGTCAGCCGACTTCGAACACAGCGTGTTCGCTTCTCGGTTCAATTCCTGACAGAGAAAATCCAGACGACGACCGACGGCAACTTCCTCGGCCATAAGGTCGCGGGCTGCCGAAACATGGACCCGAAGTCGATCAATCTCTTCCCGGATATCGGCTTTGCCCGCCAACATTGCTGCCTCCTGCGCCAATCGCTCCTCCGGCAGGCGTGCATCCGCGTCAAGCAATTCCGCAATCATTTCCTGAAGGCGAGACCGAATAGCATCGGGCTGGCTCGCAGCACTCGCTGTGGCCGCGTCCACCAGGTCCGACAAGGTTCCCAGATGGGCATCCAGAAGCTTGCCAAGCTGTTGACCTTCTGCGCCACGTGCGACAGCCAGCGCATCGAGCATTTCCTGTCCGGATTCGATCATCCCCGCGATCCGGGCGGCCAGCGCATCATCGCTTTCACTGTCGTCAACGGTCTCCAGCATGCCCCGGATCGAGAGCAAGCCCTCGATCGAGGGAACATCGAGTGAAACTTCTCCGGCAAGCTCGTCACGCAATCCCCGCACCTGCTCCAACAGGTCGCGATTGATCCGATATGACGTCGTCCCCTGATCAAGCCTGTCCATCGTCAGCCCGAAGGTGATATTCCCGCGTTTGAAGCGCTTGTTGGCGAGGGCTTTGGCAGCCTGTTCGACAGCCTCATAGCCGTTGGGAACCCGACATCGAATGTCGAGTCCCTTGGAATTGACGCTACGACCTTCCCAGGTCCACGAATAACGATGGTCCTGTCCCGAAGCACGTGCAAATCCGGTCATGCTTTGTATGGTCATGTCGTTTCTCGATCGTGGAGACCGCGAAAAAATGCAAATGGTTGGTCTGTTGTTTTCATGATGGGCCTTATAGCTTGGAGCCCCTGCCCCAACAAGACAGCCTGCCGGTCGACACACCATGACCTCATTCGCTAACCCTCAAAACATTCTGATCACCGGTGCCTCCAGCGGCATTGGTGCCGCATTGGCGGTGGCGTACGCCAAGCCCGGCAACCGGTTGCATCTCGGCGGTAGAGACCAGACCCGACTGCACGATATCGAGGTATTGGTCCGGAACACCGGCGCAGATTGTGCAACACAGGTCGTCAATGTGACCGACCCGACTGGCATGCGCGAGTGGATTGCACCCCTTGAAGAGCTGGATCTGGTCATCGCGAATGCAGGGATATCCGTCAGCACACGCAAGAAAGGGGCGGCAGCGGATATTGCCGAAGCCGACGTCTTCGCCACAAATGTCGACGGAGTGGTCAATACGCTCACCCCGGCGATTTCGAATATGCGTACGCGCGGACACGGGCAAATCGCCTTGATGTCCAGCCTGGCCAGCTTTCGCGCGTTTCGTGACGCCCCCGCCTATTGCGCCAGCAAGGCTGCCGTTCGCTTTTACGGCGCCGGTTTGCGACGTGCGCATGGTGCCGAAGGCCTGAGCGTCAGCGTGATTTGCCTGGGGTTCGTGCGATCACCCATGACCGCTGCCAACACCTTCAAAATGCCGTTGCTGATGGACGCAGACAAAGCCGCACTGCGCATTCAGCGCAAACTGGCCAAGAACCGGCCTATGATAGCTTTCCCTTTGCCGATGTATATTGCTGTACGCATGCTCGCACTCTTCTGAGCCTGCCGATCGAGGACACGATGGACCAGAAACTCAAAAACAAAACCGCAATCGTGACCGGAGCCAGTGGTGGTCAGGGCGCCGCTGAAGCACGCTTGTTCGCGCAGGCTGGCGCACGCGTGATCCTGGCTGATGTCCAGGACGAG
>JABJAG010000176.1 GCA_018666195.1 Alphaproteobacteria bacterium | reverse complement strand
TTTCGATCGCGCCTAAATACTGGAAAAATTTTCTGAATGTCGGGATCAATCCCGGGGACTACAAAGGTCGGCGTGTCCGTGTACGCGGATGGCTCAAATCACGTAATGGCCCGATGGTTGAAGTCACCCATCCGGAACAAATCGAGGTGCTCACCCCATGAAGCTTCCTGCAGGGATCAAAAATACCCGTGCCAAGAGCACACTCAGCGCTTTCGCACTCCTGCTCACCGCATGCTCGGTCAACCCGGCCACGGGAGAACGTGATTTCACGGCCTTCATGTCTCCTCAGGAAGAGTTACGGGTCGGTCAACAAGAACACCCGAAAATCATCCAACAATTTGGCGGCGTCTACGATGATCCCGAGGTCACCGCTTATGTAAATCGGATCGGGCAAAACCTTGCAAAGGTCTCCGAGTTGCCGGATCTCAATTTCACATTCACCGTGCTCGACGACGACATCGTAAATGCCTTCGCTCTGCCCGGCGGATATGTCTACATCTCTCGCGGGCTTCTTGGCCTGGCAAACACGGAAGCCGAACTCGCCGGAGTGCTGGGTCACGAGATCGGCCATGTCACCGCACGACACTCCGCACAGCGTTACAGTTCCTCTGTCGTTGCCCAAGGCTTGTCGGTCGGGGCCGGGATTCTCGGTTCAATATTTCTGGGAACCCCCGACATCGGCCAGGCTGTGGGACAGGGCTCAGCGCTGTATCTGCAATCGTTTTCCCGCGAGCATGAATTCGAGGCCGATACCCTCGGCGTGCGCTATCTGGCGCGGGCCGGATACGCCACAGACGCGATGGCCTCTTTCCTCGCCTCACTCCAAGCCTACAGTTCGCTCGAAGCGAAAGTGAGCGGACGGCCCGACCCGGCAGAGCGCCGGAATATCATGTCGACCCATCCGCGTACGCAGGATCGCGTCGTGGCCGCCACACGAGCAGCAAACGTACAATCCGTCCCCAATCCCGAAATCGGCAATCGCAACTACATGAAAGCCATCGACGGCATCACGTTTGGCGGGTCGGAAAAAGCGGGGCTGGTGCGTGGACGCATCTTTGTGCACGAACCGCTGAATTTCCTCTTCGAAGTGCCGCAAGACTTCCATCTGACCAACGGTTCACAACAGGTCGTCGCACAAGGGCCCAACAACACTGTGATCATTTTCAGCGGCGGCAATGCACCTGCCGGCAGCCGAATGGATGCCTATCTCACGCAGGTCTGGGCCAAGAACACCCGATTCACCAAGGTCGAGACCATCCAGATCAACGGTATGGAGGCCGCAACCGGACGTACGGTTGTGAACAACAGAAGCGGGAGATTTGATGCCCAATTGGTGGCCATCCGCCACAGTCCCAACCAGGTTTACCGGTTTGTTTTCCTCACGCCGACCAACCAGACGGTAGGATTGCAGACCGAGCTGCGTGCCACCATGGAAAGTTTTCGTAAGCTGACCCGCACGGACCGAAATCGCTACGGCCCCTGGACAGTCGACACCAAAGTCACCGGGCGGCGTGACACAGTGAAGAGTCTTTCGCGCAACATGCCCATGCCGGGCCCCAGGGAAGAATGGTTCCGCGTTCTCAACGGTCTGAAACCCGGAAGCGAACCCTTCCCCGGTCAGGTGGTCAAAGTGATCGTCAACTAGGCAGCCTCGTCAGGCTTCCAGCACCTCGGCCACTGCACCTCCGCTTTCGACACAAACCGCAAGCAGGTTTCCAGAACGGCCGGCCCCGCCATCCAGCGTGATGGTAAAAGGTGTTTCGGTGACACCGCGGGCCTGTCGGTCGAACCCGGCAATGATGCGGGCAAACTCGCCATAGGGGCCTTCGCTGCTTCCCAGCTCACGCGGCGGCCACCAGAAACTGTCCTTCTGAGCCTCCAGAGGGCGTGTTTCGTCGATCCCTGCATGCACAAACAAAAGTGTTGGTTTGCCTTCCGGTGACATGTTCACCGCTGCTCTGCGCAATGCGGACATGATTTGACTGTGCCCGGAACGAGCGTGAACGTGATCACGCAGGCTCGCTGTCCATCGGGCGCACATGGCCGCACCGGACCGGGACGCATCACGGCCATCGCCGATCAGACCTCCATAGGATTCGAGCGTCGCTCCAACCCCCTGCTCCATCATCCAATCGAAGACCTCCCCTGGATTCAGGGCAAGCTGCAGTTGCAAAAGCTTCTGCCACATTTCTTCCTGCGCACCACGCAAGACCACGACATCGGCCGCAAACATGCCATGGGCAGCGATCACCGCACGCCGAAAGGAGAGTACTTCATCAACGGCGGATGCCACATCAGGCCCATATCCGAGAATATTTCCCAGATAAACCAGACGGTCACCGGGTACAAATCGCTCTGAAATTGCGCGATGCAGGTCCCGTAAACGCTCACTCTCGCCATGAATTGAAGCAATTGCCCAAACCCGTTGCGCACCTCGCAACAGGGCGAACTTGTTACCATCGGCAATCATCTGCGACATGCGGCTACTCCTCGCGGGCGCAGGATGAATCAGTGGTTCGCGCCGGAGCAAGCCCGACGGATTGGATCAAAAACGAAAAAAGGCCGGTCCCCGCAGGAACCGACCCCTTCTCTTCTCATCTGTCTGCTCTCGCTACTCGCTGGCTTCCTTGGCTTCCTTGGCCTCTTTGGCTTCTTTGGACTCCTTGGTTTCCTTAGACGAGAGAATCTTCTCAAGCTTCTCAACAGCCTCTTCCGGCGTCGTACTTTCAACCGCCGCCAGTTCGCGCGAGAACCGATCCAGAGCAGCCTGATACATCTGACGTTCGGAATAAGACTGGTCTGGCTGATCCTCGTTACGATGCAGGTCACGTACCACTTCAGCGATCTGAATCGGATCACCCGAGTTGATTTTTGCCTCGTATTCCTGCGCACGGCGGCTCCACATGGTGCGCTTGACCCGTACACGACCCTTGAGGGTTTTGAGTGCATTGTCGATGATCTTGCGGTTCGCCAGCTTTCGCAGACCCGATTCCTGAACTTTGGTGACCGGGACCTTCAAGGTCATGCGCTCGCGTTCGAAGCTGATCACAAAGAGCTTGAGTTTTTCACCGGCGATTTCAAAGTTCTGCACACCGGTGACCTGCCCGACACCATGGGTCGGATAAACCACAAAGTCGCCTTCGGAGAACTCCAGCTTTTCCTTTTTCGCCGGTGCGCGCTTGGCCGGAGCTTTGGCCTCGGCCTTAACTTCTGGTTTGGCGGCAGGTTTCGCCGCTGCCTTGGCTGTTGCTTTGGCTTTTGCCGGTGCGGGTTTCTTGGCTGCTGGCTTCTTGGCTGCCGGCTTTTTTGAAGCAGATTTCGGGGCTGCCTTTTTGGCCGTGGCCGACTTCCCAGATGCCTTCGCGGCGGGCTTCTTGGCTGCCGGTTTTGCTTTGCTGGCCGATTTTGCTTTTGCGGTCGCTGCTTTCGCCATATTCAATTCCGTCATGTGTGCCGCACAGCGGCAATTTAAGTGTCCCGGAACCGTTATCTATGGAAAACAGCCGGAAACACCCGCCAATTGTGCATATTCCAAAAACGAGGGACGGCCAGAGCCGTCCCTTGCGATACCAGAGTATAACAGAAAATCAGGTGTTTTGGTAGGTCTGCGAAAGACCAGACCAAACGTGCAGAATCAGTCGCCGCTGCCTGGATTGGCGCTGAAGAATTTGTCGAACTTGCCGGCTTCGCCCTTGAAGTTATCGGCTTCAGGCGCCTCGTCCTTTTTGGACGTGATGTTCGGCCATTTCTCCGAATAGTCGCGGTTCATCTCGAGCCATTTTTCGGCTTCGGGCTCCACATCGGGGATAATCGCTTCGGCCGGGCATTCCGGCTCACACACGCCACAATCAATGCATTCATCCGGGTGAATAACGAGCATGTTCTCACCCTCGTAGAAACAATCAACCGGACAGACTTCAACGCAATCTGTGTATTTGCACTTAATGCAGGCTTCTGTAACGACGTACGGCATATTCAGGTTTCCTTCTGGCCTTCTGCTTGAGGATCGACTTACGAAGCTGTGCCCGTTCGGTCAAGCACGCGTTTACGTGCATCCCCACTCTCCCTGTCACTAACGTAGATGAGGCCAGCGACCCGCCGCAACAGGTTTGCCTCATGGTCGTGCACTTCGCCATCGGCGTAAACGACTTCCCACAGCATTTCGATCATCTGAATTCGTTCGTCATGATCGAACGCATCCTTGATTTCACGGGTAAATCCAAAGAGCTCCACAGATTGGGTCGATGCCTTGTCCGCCGCAGCCATCAGCGCTGTAACTTCATCTTCAGGCAACGAAAAGCGCTCACGCAACAATCGAGCAATCACAGCCTGTTCGTCAGCTCCAAAGTCATCGTCCATACGCGCAGCTTCCGTGAGCAACGCTGCGGAGGCCAGATGCAAATCATCCACTCCCCGCTCACGTGGAGTATCTCCGGATGCGACGTCCCCGCCAAATACTTTTTTCAATCGATCAAACATGCGGTCTGTCTACACGACAGCAGACACAACAGACAACCACAGTGGTGTGACTATCGATCATGTCGCTCACACATCCCGCAGACGGTCTGTCGCGCGACGCTCCCGCTTGGTGGGCCGGCCGGCGCCCGGCTCACGCAGACCACTGACAGGCACACGTTTCTCACGTGGCGGCATGGGTGGTGAGATATCCTCATACAGCGTCTGAGCTTCCGCCGCAGGCCCCCGCCGCGTACCAAGTCCTTCGATTCGAATAACCCGAATGCGTTGTCCTTGCGCAAAGGTCAGCACATCCCCATTGCGAACCGCATGATTGGACTTGCGCACCGGAACCTTGTTCACACGAACGTCACCGTGGCGGCAGATCGATGTCGCCAAACTGCGCGTCTTGCAAAAGCGGGCATACCAGAGCCATTTGTCGAGACGCTGGGTCCCGACAGCGTCCTCCGTCAACGCAGGCGCTCCTTGAGCTCCTGAAGTTTCGCGAACGGTGAATCCGGATCAAACGCCGGCTCAGCCTTTTTGGCTTTGGGCCGGGGACGCGCTGCTTTCACACCCGTGCCCGGAGTCCCTGATTTTGCACGCGGCGGTTTCCGTTTGGCCCGCGGTCGCCGAGTCAACTTGATGCTGCCATCCTCTTCGCTCACGTCGTAACCCTGGCTACGCAGCATGCGAGCAAACACATCGGCGGGCGCATCAATCCGCGAAAGAATATCAGGGCTGACTGCAAACGCCCCTTCTTTGGTCCCCCGGCGCAGCGCTGCCAACATTCGTTCGAGCTCATCTGCCCGAATGGCGATGGGTCCCGCCGGGCAGAACCCCAAAGACAGATACCAATTGTTGTCGACCAGTTCGGAGCACGGCATTGCCGTCGCTCCGCCATCAGGCAAGGAAGCTTCGATGTTGTGAGACAATCGAAACAGCATCGCTTTCAACGCCATGACGCGTCCCTTGAGCATGGCTGGCAGATAAGCGGTCGCAACCCCAATGCGTACCCCCACACGCGCAATCGCCTTGCGATCATCCTCACTTAGATGCGCACTCGGGTCATCGCCACGTGCCCGCAAAGCACAGCCAAGGCCTTCCCCAAGCCGATAAGCCAGCGCTCGTGCAGAGCCAGAAAATTCGGATTCGGCTAACGTGAACAACGGTGCCAGCTCCTTCTTCACCAGAGCCTCCAGCCAAGTCTGAAGGCGCTTGCGCACCTCTTCGCGTGACGGCGCATCTGGCAAGTCGCTGGCCAGAACATCAACCGCCGGATGCAGGATATCTGCACCAGCCACAACCCGCGCAACCGGCGAATCCTGCCAAAGGATCTGCGCCGCAGCGTAGTCGATCCTGAAGGCATCATCCTGTGAACCTGCAAGCGCGGAAATCCGCGCGCCCATAGATTCGCGCACCGCGTTATTGGCGGCGGCCATCAGACGCGGGCTCGCCGCGACTTCATCGTCAGCCGGCATGAACTTGAAACCATAAAGACGCCCCACTTCTTCGCTCTCAACTGTAACTTTGCCATCTTCACCCACACCCGCAAGCAATTCATCGTTTTCGCGCAACCGGCGAGACAATACCGCCGCCTTCTTATCGACAAAACGCTGGGTTAGTCGATCATGCAATGCATCGGAGAGCTTGTCTTCGAGCGTTCGCGCCCGTGCCTGCCAGAATTCCGGGTCCTCCAGCCAGGTCCGACGATGGGTCATGTAGGACCAGGTACGCACGCCGGCAATCCGCGCCATCAATGTATCTATATCACCATTGGTGCGGTCAAACTGACCCATCGACCTCTCGATCCAGTCCGCCGGAATTACTGATCTTTCATTCATCAGGAAACGATAAACCCGTCCGACCAGCCGGTGATGATTGCCGGAGAGATCGCCGCTGAAATCGGGAATCTGACAAACCTCCCACAACAAACGAACCGCCTCTGGGTTTGATGCCATGTCCTGTATATCGGCATGAGCCCCCACAGCCACCAGCGCCGCGTAATCGTCGGCCACGCCTGCCCGACGCAGCTCCGTAGATGGTGGGCGGGTGTCCAGGCTGCGTTTCAAAGCCTTGGGAGAATTGAAATCGAGTGCGTTGGAACGCCAGAAAACGTTGCGCACAGCCTCAAAATCATGATTCTGAACCGCTTCGATCAGCTCAGGCTCAAACGGATTCAAATCCGCTGTAGGGCCAAAGGTCCCGTCTTCCATATACCGGCCCGCACGTCCTGCAATCTGCGCAACCTCAGCTGGTCCCAACCGACGAAACCCGCGCCCGTCATATTTCGTCAGGGATGAAAATCCGACATGACCAATATTCATGTTCAGACCCATGCCAATAGCATCCGTCGCGACCAAATACTCGACCTCACCAGCCTCATACATCGCGACTTGCGCATTGCGCGTACGCGGACTGAGTGCGCCAAGCACAACGGCGGCGCCACCGCGCTGGCGGCGCAACAACTCCGCGACCGCATAAACATTGGCCGCAGAAAAAGCGACCACGACACTGCGTGGGGCCAATCGTGTCAGTTTCTTGAACCCGCCATAGCTCAGGCGTGAAAATCGCTCCCGACGCTCAAACTGAACATCCGGAACAAGTTTACGAATAATGGGGGCCATCGTCTCGGCGCCCAACAACATGGTTTCCTGAGTGCCGCGGGCATGCAGCAAGCGATCCGTGAACACATGACCGCGCTCGGGATCGGCGCAGAGCTGGATTTCATCGATCGCGAGAAACGCCACCAAAATGTCGCTCGGCATGGCTTCGACCGTGCAGAGAAAATACCGGGGGGTGGCGGGAACAATTCGTTCCTCGCCAGTGATTAGCGCCACCGCGCCAGCGCCCTTGAGCCGCACCACACGGTCGTAGTTCTCCCGCGCGAGCAAGCGCAACGGAAACCCGATCATGCCTGTCTCATGGCCGAGCATGCGATCAATCGCCAGATAGGTTTTACCGGTGTTGGTCGGCCCCAGGACAGCTTTGACAGGGGGCTTCTGATGGTACGACATGCCACAGCATCCCGACTCCGGGCTGCGATTGCAACTCCCGGTGCCTGTGGGAAAAAGCCCGGATTTGGGGGTTGCTGTAACTCCACTTGAATGGCTTAGTCGCGGTATTATTGCAGCACCCCACCAGCAGCCGTGCGTTGAGTACTCAAGACCCATCAATGCCGCCATCGGCGGTCATCTATTACATGCCCGACGGATACAGCATGTCCGGCCGGCGTCTGATGGGGCGGCAGTCTGCTGGCGCCAGCTTTCTTGCCGGATATGCCCGCCACGCCACCACACGCGATCTTGTTTGCATGGCGCCCGATCGCCAGGCGGCGGAAACATTTTCCGAAACGGTGCGCAGCGCAGCGCAGACCGGAGGGCGGCCCCTGAACAGCGCGAGCTGGATTGCACTGGATTCGCCCGAACGTATCGCGCGCACAGGCTGCCTTTACTACCCAAGCCCGACGATCAGTGATCACGCATGGCAGCGTCGGCGTTATGATCAGCGTGCCTGGAGCCTTTGCGGGATTACCCACACCACCGCAAGCGACACAGTCATGGAGGCCATTGGCAGCTTCGCCACGGCCCCGCTGCAAAGCTGGGATGCAGTGATCTGCACCTCCACCGCCGTCCGCAACATGGTCCAGTGTGTTCTCGACAACTGGCAGGACTATCTGGGCACCCGCCTGGGCGCGGGCAACGAGCCACCGGTTCGATTGCAGTTGCCCGTTATCCCACTGGGTATTGAAGCCGGGGCCTTCGCTCATGATGCCCATGCACGAGGCGACTTCCGTCGCGATCAGGGCATTGCGGAAGATGCCGTGGTCGCGCTGTTTTTCGGACGCCTTTCGGCAACCGCCAAAGCACATCCACTGCCGATGTTCCGAGGCCTGCAAACCGCCCACGAACGCACCGGCCGGAATGTCGAACTCATCCTGGCTGGCTGGTTTGAATCCGACACGGAACGGTCCCAGATCGAACGTCTCGCTCGCGAAATCTGCCCGGATGTCCGAATTCACCTCGCCGATGGCCGCGACTCCCTGGTCCGCAAACAGGCCTGGTCTGCCGCCGACTTCTTCACTTCGCTTTCCGACAATATTCAGGAAACCTTCGGACTGACTCCCGTGGAAGCCATGGCGGCCGGTCTTCCTGTCGTGATCACCGATTGGAACGGCTACCGTGACACGCTGGAAGACGGTGTTCAGGGCATTGCCATCCCGACCATCTCTGCACCCGCTGGCAATGGTGAAGATATCGCATCGCGTTATCGCAGCACCCGCTACAGCTACGGTGGATATATTGGCCGCACGGCGCAATTCACCTATGTCGACACCGACCTTGTTGCCGACGCCTACACACGCCTTGTCGGCGATGATGCGCTACGCCGCGAGATGGGAGCAGCTGGAAAGCAACGCGCCGAACAGATTTATGACTGGTCGGTGATTCTGCCCGAATACGAGGCTTTGTGGGCCGAACTTGCAGAACGACGGGCCACAGACGCTGAAATCTCCGCGCTGGCTGAAGATCAGGTCGCGGACCCGTTGCGCGATGACCCGTTCCGAACCTTCGCCGGATATCCGACATCAGCGATCGCGGATAACTATGTGGTGCGGCGACGCGGTACCGATGCTGAGCTCGAACAGCTCGTCCGGTTCGACATCAACAGCGCGGTCGGCGGGCTGGTGCTTGAAGCCCCGCAGATGCGCGCCTTACTCGCAACGCTGCCGCAAGAAGACAGGAATACAAGCGTTGGAGAACTGCTCGAAGCCAATGACGTTCCGCGTGCGCCCGCGCTTCGCGCCATTCTCTGGCTGGCCAAATTGGGAATTGTCAGCCTCGCACCGCCAGCTGACTAAACAGGTTTAGCTGAACGCCTCTAGCCGCGCGGCGCGACCGTCCGCATATCAACCGACGACGCGCCGAGAATGCGCCCCTGCCCCCGCTCCTGGACGAAAATCGCACAATAGGCGGGATTGGCTCCCTCGAGCTCCTGCAGCGCGATCACAACATCGACCGCCTCTCCGTTCCAGAGTGCCACCGGTCGCATCAGCCGTACCACGTGATGATTGGTGATGGTCTTCCCCCGATTTTCACCGCGGGTCACCTCCGTGACATGCCTGTCGTCATAGCGAACAATGATGATCTCTGCTTCGCCGCGATACCGGGCATCAACATCGGAAATCTGAATTCGGACCTGGGTGTCCGAGAGACGTTTCAGATGAAGTCCAACACGTCCCTGAACGTCCTGCTGTGCGCTCTCGATGCTCGACATGACCTCATGGGGCTTGTTGCCCGATGCGTGACGTTTGCCATCCACGACAATTTGCGGGGTATAGACGTAAGGCAGACCGCGCTTGTCCAGATAGCGCTGCTGTCGATGGGAAAACACATCACTCGCGAACGGGTCTACCCAGCCGTAATAGTCCCAGTAATCGACATGCAAACTCAACGCCAGAATATCATCGCGAACCGCCAGTTCCCCCAGCAGTTTGTCGGCGCGCGGACATGCGGGACAACCCTGTGAGGTGAATAATTCGACGACTGTGATTTTTTCATCGGACAGCGCTGGCGTTCCCGCCGAAAGGACGGCGAAGAGAGCGAGTGCGCCGGCGAGGCATCGCAGCGCGTGAGAGTGCGCGCGGTGGTTATTTGTGACGAACGGCATACCCGAAAGTATGAGCGTGCCGCTCGTCACAAACCAATCAACAGACGGTGAGACCCTGCTCAAGCAGCCGCCAGCATGTTGCGAAGCACATACTGGAGGATGCCACCATTCTGGTAGTAGTCGATCTCGTCGAGCGTATCGATTCGACAAAGCAGTTCGATCTCCTTCGTCGATCCATCTTCATAGGTGATGGTGCAACCAAGATTTGAGCGCGGCGCCAAGCCACTTTCGATCCCGGAAATGTCGAACATCTCCTTGCCCGTAAGCTCAAGCGTTTTGCGATCCATGCCCGTAAGGAACTGGAGCGGCAACACACCCATGCCAACGAGGTTGGAACGGTGGATACGCTCGAAGCTTTCCACGATGACAGCGCGCGCGCCCAACAGACGCGTGCCCTTGGCAGCCCAGTCACGAGACGAGCCCGTGCCGTATTCCTTACCACCCAGCACCACGAGAGGAACTTCCTCTGCCTGGTAGCGCATCGCCGCATCATAGATCGACATCTCATCACCTGAGGGATGATGAATGGTCACACCACCCTCAGTACCCGGCGCCATCTCGTTGCGGATACGCACATTGGCAAAGGTGCCACGCATCATCACTTCGTGATTGCCACGCCGTGAGCCATAGGAGTTGAAGTCAAGCGGGCGCACCTGATGTTCCTTCAGGTAATCACCAGCCGGACCATCTTCCTTAATCGCGCCTGCCGGAGAGATATGATCGGTGGTCACACTGTCGGCCAGAATTGCCAGCACGCGTGCACCCGAAATATCTTTCGGCATTGTGGGCTCCGGCTCCATGCCTTCAAAGAAGCTGGGATGCCGCACATAGGTCGAACCGCCATTCCAGCGGTAGGTCTGACCGGTGGTCACGGGAATATCGCGCCACTTCTCATCGCCCTCGAACACATTCCCGTAGCGATCCTCGAACATTTCCCGTGACAGGGAAGATTCAATCAACGCATTGATTTCGGCATTGGTTGGCCAGACGTCTTTCAGGAAAACATCATTGCCGTCAGAATCCTGACCAATAGGGTCTTCGTAGATGTCGTTCAGCATGTTGCCGGAAAGCGCATAGGCGACGACCAGCGGTGGTGAAGCCAGGTAGTTGGATTTGATGTCCGGGCTAATCCGGCCTTCAAAGTTCCGGTTGCCCGAAAGAACAGCGCAGACATTCAGGTCATCACTATGAATCGCCTCACGAATGTCGTCAGGCAGCGGGCCCGAATTGCCGATACATGTGGTGCAACCATAACCGACCAGATTGAATCCCATGGCGTCCAGATCTTCCTGCAGGCCGGCCTTCTCCAGATACTCGGTCACAACCTGAGAGCCCGGCGCGAGGGAGGTCTTGACCCACGGCTTGACCTTCATGCCCAGTGCCCGCGCCTTGCGGGCAACCAGACCGGCGCCAATCAGCACCGACGGGTTCGAGGTGTTGGTGCAACTGGTGATCGCCGCGATCACGACATCCCCATCGGCGAGAGGTGCATCATCGGCTTTCTGCGGGGTCGCCTCGACGCCCAGCAACTCGCGGAACGCACCAGCAGCAGCTGACAGCGCAATACGATCCTGCGGACGCTTCGGGCCAGCCAGCGAAGGCTCAACCTTGGTGAGATCAAGCTCCAGCGTATCGGTGAATACCGGATCAGGCGTATTGGCATCGCGCCACATACCCTGCTCCTTGGCATAGGCTTCCACCAGCGCGATGCGATCTTCCGCACGGCCCGTGAAACGCAGATAACGAAGGGTCTCTTCGTCGACCGGGAAGATGCCACAGGTTGCGCCATATTCCGGGGCCATGTTTGAGATCGTCGCCTGATCGGCGAGAGTCAGATGATCAAGGCCGTCGCCGTAGAACTCAACAAACTTGCCAACCACGCCCTTGGCACGAAGCATCTGGGTGACGGTGAGCACTAGATCGGTCGCCGTCATGCCTTCACGCAGCTGCCCGGTCATCTTGAAGCCAATGACTTCCGGCAGGACCATGGAAATCGGCTGGCCGAGCATCGCAGCTTCGGCCTCAATACCACCAACGCCCCAGCCCAACACGCCCAGACCATTCACCATGGTGGTGTGACTGTCAGTACCGACAAGGGTATCGGGATAAGCGATCGTCTTGCCGCCATTTTCGGAGGTCCAGACGGTCTGCGCCAGATACTCCAGATTGACCTGATGGCAAATGCCCGTTCCTGGCGGAACAACGCGGAAATTATCAAACGCAGTCTGACCCCAACGCAGGAACTCATAGCGCTCGCCATTGCGCTCATACTCAAGCTCGACATTTTTCTCGAACGCGTTCTCGGAACCGAAGTGATCAACCATCACTGAGTGATCGATCACCAGATCAACCGGCGACAGGGGATTGATCAGCTGCGGGTCCGCATTGAAGCTGGTGACAGCATCACGCATTGCGGCGAGATCGACCACCGCTGGAACACCGGTGAAATCCTGCAACAGGATACGTGCCGGGCGATAGGCAATTTCCTTGGTCGACGTCCGGTCCTGCACCCATTGGGCCAGCGATTTGATGTCATCAGTGGAAACAGTGCGGCCGTCTTCATGGCGCAGCAGGTTCTCCAACAGGACCTTCATCGAATACGGCAGTCGGGAAATATCACCGATCTGTTCGCTGGCAGCCTTGAGGCTGAAATAATCGTAGCTCTGACCACCCACCGTAAGGGTTCGGCGGGTTTTCAAACTGTCCTGGCCGATTGTGCTCATCGACACATCTCCTTCCCCGAATCCGGGGGCAAAATTGTGATACGGAAACTAATACGGGGGTGGTGACCCATCCGACATCAGACGCGCCCGGGTTATAGGACAATCCTGGCGGGACTCCAAGGCGCACAAATGCACAAATCCTAGGACGCCCTGTCTCGGGTCACGTGGTCAGAAATATGATCGGCCAGGGCGTAAACAGCCGCACCGGCATCCGCCCGTGGTGGAATCAGGCCAATATCAACGACTGGCAGTTGCGGATAACCCTCATCCGGCATCAATTCCCGGAACCCCGACGGCATGCTGCTACGCGGCAGCAATGTTACTGCAAGTCCAGCCTCAACCGCGGTGACAAGCCCAGCCAGGCTTTCACTGGAATAGGCAATCCGATAGGAGCGGCCTGCCTCGTCCAGCATATCGCGCGCCCATTTTCGAAATATGCAGCCGGGCTCAAACACTGCCAACGGCACCGGGTTCCGTGTGTGTACATGGTGTCGGCGCGATGTCGCCCAGACGACTGGTTCACGACGGACGAGACGACATTGTTGCGGAACAGCTGCGATGGTGACCAACCCGATATCAATCTCACGGGCTTCATGTGCTCTGGATATCTTGCCACTGGTCTCGCAACGAAGCTCGACTTCCACCTGCGGGAAGGTCTCAGCAAATTCCGAAAGCGCCTCAGGCAAAAAACCGCTCATATAGTCGTCAGGCACACCCAGACGAACCGCGCCGACCACTTCGGGTCTCGAAATCGCCATCAGCGCTTCGTCATGCAGGCGCAAGATCCGGCGCGCATAGTCGGTCAAAGCGGTTCCCTCGCGAGTCAGCTCGGATCGGCGCCCAACACGCTCAAAGAGGTTCTTCCCGACCGAATCCTCAAGCCGTTTGATCTGCATGCTGACGGCAGACTGCGTGCGGTGCACCTGCGTGGCTGCACGCGAAAAACTTCCCTCATCAACAACAGCCAGAAGGGTTCGCAGATAGGCGAGATCGAGTGTTTCGGTCACGCCACTAACATATCAATTAAAATGATCTTTTCAATTAAAACTATTCGTTAGATTTAAGAGTCTGACTACCGCATTTAGAGGGTCATGGGCGACACATAACGGAGAACCACGATGGCCCGGATCGCACGAAGATCGATTTCACTTGTAGCCAGGCTCACTCGAAAACGCCTGGTCTGCGGGGAAGAACCCGCTATTCGCACACGCTTTATCGAAGCCCGCGAACGTACCAATGGAAGGATGGGGACATGGCTGTAAACAGATATTCCCGGCCCAGGACACGCCCAGTACCGACATCAAAAGTTTCACGAGATCGTCTGTTCACACGGATTCTTGCCGAAATCCATGATGCCTGGATCGCGACGCGGTTTCGCCAGAATGCGCGGCGGGAGCTCACGATACTGGATGATCGAATCCTGGAAGATATCGGCGTGACCCGGGCAACAATCAGAGAGGTCAGCACAGGTGAGAACGTCCCTCACACATCGCTGCACCGAACCGCCCGGGCCAACTCTTCAGAAACCACATTTCTGCCCCATTGCGAACGTGATGTCGCCTAAGTGGGTTCCAATATTGAAGACTGACCAGAAGCGTCCCCCATCAACGTTTCTGGACAAGCCTCCGAAGCTTAGATCCGATCCCCTTCAGATCGAAGCCAATCAAGGCCCTTAAAGACCGTCGACACCCCCCAGTCGGCGGTCTTTTTCATTGAGGCAGGGCGAAGGCTTGCTCTAGGTTCGCGCGGGCAATGTGCTCGGAGAAACGGAACCACATCACGTGCAGGGACTGATCACACATAAACTGAGCTGCATTCGCGGCGAGCGCGCCGTGTTCACCGGGCTTGATCTCGAGATCAAGCCTGGCCGTGCCCTGCTGCTCTCCGGCGCGAATGGCAGCGGCAAGTCAAGTTTGATGCGCGTGTTGGCAGGCCTGCTACCCAGTGCAGCCGGACATATCGAATGGGAAGGTGCTGATATCAGCGCAGACCCGGATGCCCATCGCGCACGCGTGGCCTATATTGGTCATGCCGATCCCCTGAAGCCAGCTATGACGGCAACCGAGAATCTTCGATTCTGGGCCCAGCTCTATGGCCTTGATCCCGCCATCGAACCCGCGCTCTATCAATTCTCTATCGAACATCTTGCTGATGTGCCCGCCCGCTATTTCTCCGCCGGTCAAAAGCGCCGGCTCAATCTCGCACGATTGGCAGCAGGGCAGAACTCGACGGCGGGCCCTGCTTTATGGCTGCTCGATGAACCTGCGACCGGCCTAGACCCGGGCGCAGTGTCAATGCTCGCCAACACGATCCTTGCCCATCTGTCCAACGACGGCATCGCCATTATCTCGACCCATGGCGGACGGCTGGATGAGCTGATTGCGGACCGTGCGGACCACTTCACCCTGCAAACCTCCGGCAGCGGGGTCGCAGGATGATTGGCCTGATATTGCTGGTCAAACGGGAATTGGGTCTGGCCCTGCGGGGTGGCACTGATGCCGTGATGGCCGTTGTGTTTTTCGTCCTTGCCGCTGTGCTCTTCCCATTTGGTGTTGGCGCCGATCCTGCAATGCTACCCCGGATTGGCGGCGGCATTATCTGGGTCGTTGCTTTGCTGGCTGCCATGCTATCGCTGGAGCGCATGTTTTCGAGCGATCATGAGGATGGCAGCCTGGACCTGCTCTACCTCTCACCGGTCGGGCTGGGAACTCTGGCGCTTGCCAAGGCATTGGCGCATTGGTTGACCACAGGTGTGCTGCTGTTGATTGCCGCGCCTATTCTGGCATTACTCTACAACCTGCCGGCCTCAGCCTTCGGCGCCCTGATTGTGTCGATGTTGTTGGGCACGCCAATCCTTAGCCTGGTGGGCGGTATCGGCGCGGCGCTCACATTGGGTGCGCGACGCGGGGGCGTTTTGCTCGCCCTGCTGATCCTGCCTTTATATATTCCCGTACTGATTTTTGGCGCCGGCGCGATTGACGGTGCGGTTGCCGGGCGGCCCATTGGACCCCAGCTCATGGTCCTCAGCGGTTTCCTGCTGGCGGCCCTGGCGCTCGCCCCCTGGGCGACGGCGGCTGCACTTCGGCAGGCAATCGAGTAAGATCAACAAAACCGACATCGGACCCGACCTTGTTTCATCGCTTCGCCAATCCAGCCCGCTTCTCCCGGATCGCCGCACGTGTACTGCCGTGGTCGGCAGCCGCCACCATCGCGCTGTTCGTCATCGGTATCTATTTCGCGCTATTCGCCTCGCCCGCAGATTTTCAGCAAGGTGAAACTGTACGGATCATGTATGTCCACGTTCCGTCGGCCTGGATCTCCATGGCCTGCTACACCTTTATTGCGGTGATGAGTGCGGTGGCCCTGATCTGGAAACACCCGCTGGCAGATATCGCCGCACGCTCTGCCGCTCCACTGGGGGCCGGATTTACCCTGATCGTGCTGATCACAGGCAGTCTCTGGGGCAAACCGACCTGGGGCACCTGGTGGGTCTGGGACGCTCGCCTGACGTCAGTGCTGGTTCTGTTCTTCCTGTATCTGGGACACATTGCCCTGACCAATGCCTTCGACAATCCCCAGCGCGGCGCACGCGCTGCTGCCGTGCTGGCACTTGTGGGATTCGTAAACATCCCGATCATCAAGTTTTCCGTTAACTGGTGGAATACGCTGCATCAACCTGCCAGCGTCACGCGCCTGGACGCACCGGCGATAGACCCAGCCATTCTGACGCCATTGTTGCTGATGGCACTGGCCTTCACCTTCTACTTTTTGACCATGCTTCTGGTTCGCATGCGGGCAGACCTGAACGCCACCAGAGCACGTGCGCTGCGACTTTCAGCCGCGGAGTAGACCACACCAACGTGAACCGGAACGCGTTGCGAGAGACGATCCGAATGCCTATTTACGGTACACACCAAAGCCCATTCGAAGGATTGAGAGCCGTGAAATCCCTGATCGTTTCCGCCGCCGTCTCCCTGACCGTTCTGGCCGCCCCTTCACTTGCGCATGCTCAAGATGCGACCGCCGGTAAAAAGGTGTTCAAACGCTGCGTCGCCTGCCACACAGTCGAGAAAGACGGGCGCAACAAGGTTGGGCCCAATCTTTGGGGCATCTTCGGCAGTACAGCCGGGGAACGTAATGTCGGCTACAAATATTCACCTGCTATGAAAGCATCCGGGATTGTCTGGGACGATGCGAACATGTCTGCCTATCTCGAAAACCCCCGCAAGGCGGTTCCGAAAACGCGGATGGCCTTCCCGGGCCTGAAAAAAGCCAAGCAGCGCAACGATGTGATCGCCTATTTGAAGAGCGTCACGAAATAGATTCATAAACTCCCGCACTGCGCCACATCAATGTGATGTCGTACGGTCTGGGCTTAAAGTAACAGGCACGCTAAAAGAACCTGAGCAGTGTTTTCGTCGCGTCTTGCCGCGCGTCTTAATGGGACGGATTGGGAAACGTGGAAGACATCACCAATTATCTCGACATGGGCGGTCATGCCGCGTTCGTCTGGCCAGCTCTCGGCGTGGCCACACTCGTAATTGTCGTCATGACAATCACCAGCCTGCGCGCGCTGCGCGCCAGCAAAATCGCGCTCAGCGCTGCCGAGGCCCAGGCCCCGCTACGTCGTTCACGAACCACTCCTGTGGGGACAGACGGATGAAACGCAAACACCGACGCCTGATGGTCGTTCTGACGTCACTCGGCCTTCTTGGGGCTGCCGCAGCGCTTGTGCTGACTGCAGTCGAAGACAGCCTCGTGTTCTTCTACACACCATCAGACCTGGCAGAACGCCCGACACCACCGGAAAGCCTGTTCCGACTTGGTGGACTGGTTGAAGAAGGCAGTGTCCGCAAAGATGGTGCCACAACCCATTTCAACGTTACCGATCTGCAAAAGACGATCCCGGCAAGTTTCACCGGCGTGTTGCCAGATCTGTTCCGCCCCGGCCAGGGTGTGGTTGCAGAGGGCACGTTGAATCCGGATGGCAGCTTTACGGCCACCGAAGTTCTTGCCAAACATGACGAGACCTATATGCCCAAGGAAGTCGCTGACGCGTTGCGTGAAAGCGGGCAGTGGCGTGACGAAAGCGTTGCCCAATGATCGCCGAAATCGGCCAGTTCGTTCTTATACTCGCCCTGGTGCTGGCCGGGGTGCAGGCCACTTTGCCACTCTGGGGTGCCGCGCGTGGCCACAATGCACTGATGGTCCTGGCGGACCGCACGGCCATCGGACAAGCGGTAGCTTTGCTGATTGCATTTGCCGCCCTCACCCACGGCTTTGTGACCTCTGATTTCTCGCTGACGGTCGTCTTCCAGAACAGCCATTCGCTCAAGCCGATGCTCTACAAGGTCAGCGGCGTATGGGGAAATCACGAAGGCTCAATGCTCTTGTGGGTCCTGGTGCTGGCACTGTTCAGCGCTGCAGTCGCCTTGTTCGGCCGTAATTTGCCGCCGAGCCTGAAGGCCCGGGTGCTCGCCGTACAAGCCATGATCGGCGTGGGCTTTCTCGCCTTTATAATTTTCACCTCGAATCCCTTCGCCCGGCTCTCGCCCGCTCCGCTGGACGGCACCGGACTGAACCCGCTGCTGCAGGATCCCGGCCTCGCCTTCCATCCGCCTCTGCTCTATCTCGGCTATGTCGGTTTCTCGATGGCGTTTTCCTTTGCTGTGGCCGCTCTCATAGAAGGTCGCGTCGATGCCGCATGGGCACGCTGGGTAAGACCCTGGACTTTGGCTGCTTGGACGTTCCTGACCGCAGGAATCGCACTGGGCAGCTGGTGGGCTTATTACGAGCTTGGCTGGGGTGGCTGGTGGTTCTGGGACCCGGTTGAGAATGCGAGCTTCATGCCCTGGTTGTTTGGCACCGCATTGCTCCATTCCGCTATCGTCGTGGAAAAACGTGACGCCCTTAAAAGCTGGACGATCCTGCTCGCCATTTTGACCTTCTCCATGAGCCTGCTGGGCACCTTCCTGGTGCGCTCCGGGGTTCTGACATCCGTGCATGCCTTCGCAACAGACCCGGAACGAGGCATTTTCATTCTGGCAATTCTGGCGCTGACGATCGGAATCGCGCTGACCTTGTTTGCCATCCGTGCCCCCGGCATGAAAGGCGGCGGGCTGTTCGCGCCCGTCAGTCGCGAAGGGGCGCTGATCTTCAACAACATGCTGCTGACCATTGCAGCCGGGACCGTTCTGCTGGGCACATTGTATCCGCTCATTCTGGAAGCATTTTCCGGCGGCACCGCGAAAGTTTCCGTCGGTCCGCCATTCTTCAACGCCACCTTCGTTCCGATCATGGTGCCACTGGTCATCATGATGTCCATCGGCCCCTTGCTGGCGTGGAAACGGGGTACCCTGAGAACAGCGGCACACAAACTGATCCCGGCGGCGATTGTGACGATCCTTGCGATTGGCGCCACTTTCATTCTGGTACCTGAAGGTCCCGGACTCGCGCCATTTGCAATGGGACTGGCCGCTTGGCTGGCGGCGGGAACTCTGGCGGAATGGGCAGGTCGCATCAAACTCTTCGCCATTCCAGTGCCAGAAAGCTGGCGACGTCTGAAAGGTCTGCCCCGGGCAGCCAGCGGCATGACCCTGGCTCATCTCGGACTTGCCATCATGATTGTGGGGATCACCGGGTCATCAGCCTGGCGGACGGAACTCATCACCACCCTGGTCCCCGGTGAAAGTGCAAATGGAGCAGGCCATACGGTGACCCTCTCCGAGATCAGCCAGGGGCGTGGCCCGAATTACAATTATGAACGCGCCACCTTGCTGATCACAGACAATGGCCGTGAGATTACAACGCTGACCACCGAACGCCGTTTTTTCCCGATCGCAGGACAAACAACGACAGAGGCTGGCATCTACACAACCATCCTCTCGGACCTATATGGCGTGATCGGCGAGCGTGGTCGTACACCCGATACGTCAGATGCCTGGACGGTGCGCTTCTTCGTCAACCCGCTGGTACCCTGGATATGGCTTGGTGCCATGGTGATGGTCTTCGGTGGATCGTTGTCTCTGACTGACCGACGTCACCGGGTTGGCGCGCCACGCCGCGCCGCCGCGACGGACTCCACCTCGCAGCCTTCCCCAGTGGCAGCCGAGTAGCACCCATGCGCAGGCTCATTGTCATACTGCCCGTCGCATTGTTTGCGGGCCTGATCGGCGTGATGGTCGCGCTGCTGACAGACAGCGAGCGCAATTCAGATCTTTCCCGCCTGCCCTCACCCCTGATCGGGAAACCAGCACCCGCCTTCGATCTACCGGCTGTTTCGGACTCTGTCCCGGGCGGGTTTTCAACCAGTGACCTCATAGGCCGGGTGAGTGTCGTGAATGTCTTTGCGTCATGGTGCGTGCCTTGTCTGGCCGAACACCCAATGATTTCACAACTCGCCGGGCAAGGCGTTGCGGTCTATGGCATCAACCACCGCGACAAACCGGACGCGGCCACGAACTGGCTACGCCGACACGGCAACCCCTATATCGCTGTGGGCGCCGATCTGGATGCACGCGCCTCACTCGACTGGGGGGTGACGGGCGTCCCGGAAACATTCATCATCGATGCCAATGGCGTGATCGCATACAAACATGTCGGACCAGTCACAAAAGACGTGTTGAACAAGAAGATCCTGCCAAAGTTACGTGAAGCGGAAGGCGGATGAAGAAACTCCTTACCTCATTGCTCCTTATGGCGGCATTTACCGCGACACCTCTGGCACCGGCCCTGGCCGTGAATCCGGATGAAGTCCTTGACGACCCGGTCCTCGAAACGCGAGCACGCGAAATCTCCACCGAACTTCGCTGCGTGGTTTGTCAAAACCAGTCAATCGATGATTCCGATGCTGAAATCGCACGCGACCTTCGTTTGCTGGTGCGCGAGCGGCTTGTAGCAGGTGATAATGACGAGCAGGTGGTGAGCTATATTGTCGCCCGGTATGGCGACTTCGTGCTGCTTCGACCGCCCTGGCAACCCAACACCTATATGCTCTGGGCGGGCCCGCCGATCATGGCCATCATGATCGCCACACTCTTCGTGGTTTTCCTGCGAACATATCAACGACAAAGAAATGCCGGGTTGGGGCCTGACCCCCTGTCGCCCCATGACCGGGCAGAACTGGACGCCCTGGTCGAACGGATCGCCGCCACGACGGAGTCGGGCTCCGGTCCGAAAACCCAGTTCCGAGCCGAGCTCGCAGAAGGTCTGACACCACCCCCACCTGACACCACAGACGAAACCGAAGACAGCAATGTCGATGCGGGACAAGGCGACACACGTTCATGATGTTATGGATTTTCTTCGCCGTGCTGACCGGGATCACGCTCGTCTGGATTGGCTGGCCGCTGTTACGACCCACCGCCGCTGGTGAAGGGCGCGATGCCTATGATGCCGTGGTCTATCTGGACCAACTTGACGAACTGGAGAGAGATCACGCCCGCGGGCTGGTTGATGAAAGTCAGGTCGAGGCTGCCCGTACAGAAATCGAAAGGCGCCTGTTGGCCACATCACGCGCCGAGGGTCACGAGGCACCGGCAAAACCAAACGCACCACGCAGCCATGTTGTTCTGGCAACCATGGTTCTATTGGCAGTTCCTGTCATCACTGTTCCACTCTATGTGGATCTGGGTTCACCAAAATTACCCAATCTGCCCTTTGCCGAACGCGAACCTGTCGCTCCTGCGGCCAACGGTATTGCGGCGCAGGCCCAAGCGCGACTGGAAACCGCCGAACAGCGCGCCAACAATGCCCCCGACGATCCGCAAGGGTGGTTTGATCTCGGGCGATTCCGGCTCGTATCGGGCGATACCGACGGCGCCGTGGAGGCCCTCAGCCGGGCCATGGAAACCAGCAACAACCGCGCAGACATCGCCTCGGCCTATGGTGAGGCGCTCGCACGTCAGGCAGAGGGCCGCGTAACCGCAGAAGCCCGCAATGCCTTCACCATCGCGCTCACATCGAACCCAGGTGATCCGCGGGCACGCTATTTTCTGGCTTTGTCAGATTATCAGGAAGGTCGGGAGGAAGCGGCACTCAGGGCCTGGTCCGCCCTTGGCCGCTCGGCCCCGGAGGGCGCGCCCTGGCTTCCAGCTGTCCAGGCCCGAATTGTCGAAACCGCGCGTGAACTTGGTGAAGT
>JABJAG010000175.1 GCA_018666195.1 Alphaproteobacteria bacterium | reverse complement strand
GTTTTCCCCGCGCCATTGGGCCCGATAACGCCAACGATTTCTCCGGGTTGTATGCGCAAGCTCACGGAATTCAACGCCTGCACGCCGCCATATCGTTTTGAAACATTCGTCGCAATCAACTCACTGCCCCGTTTGGCAACGTCTTCCACGGTCTTATCCGTCGCGGGTTTGGTGGATAATTTTTGGGTGGGCCTGCCCATCGGCATCAGCCCTTCTATACCGTTCGGAGCGAAGACGACGGTCACGAGCAACAACGCGCCGACCGCGACAAGATAGTATTCCTGCAGGTCCCGGAACCATTCCGGCAAATGTGTCAGAAGCAATGCGCCGATAACGGCTCCCAGAATTCCGAAGCGACCGCCAACAACTGTCATGGTCAGACAGGTGATCATGACCCCGAAACCCAAAGTTTCGGGCGATACAACACGGTTTGTGTGAACGAACAGTGCGCCGGCTGCCCCACCAAATGCGGCACTGAGTATGAAGGCCTGAAATCGTAGTATGCTGCTGTCGATCCCAAAGGTGGCCGTCGCGAGTGGTGTCTCCCGCATCACGGTGAACGCTGCTTTGCGCGCAGCGTTGATTTGCCAGTACGAGATCAACATGGCCAGACCTGCGATGATCCAGACAAAGGAGAGCAGCGGCAGGCCGCGCGAGAGTTGCCAGCCAAGAAGTGTGACCGGCGGTACACCGGACAGTCCGTTGGCGCCGCCTGTGACAGGTTCCCAGTTAACGGCGATCAGCAACAACAATTGGCTGAGGGCAAGAGTTGCCAGAGCAAAGTAATGGGTTTGCAGACGCAGAACCGGGATCGAAACCAGCGCTGCGATAGCGGCAGCCACTGCAATGGAGAGCGGGAAGGTCAGCAGAAATTCAACACCGTGCAGACTGCCAAGAATACCGCTTGTATAGGCTCCGACGCCGAAGAATGCGCCTTGAGCGAGGCTGAGTGCGCCTGCGTGACCAAATATGAACTGATAGCCAAGCACCAAAATCACATAGACACCGGACAAAGTCAGGAGGCGTTGATCATAAGAGGATGCAAAGAACAGGGCATAGATCGCCAGCCCGCCACCCGCGAAGATGATGAGGGTCTTGCGCGAATTCACGCGCGCACCTGTTGCGGTTCGCCGAACAAGCCCTGAGGGCGCACGAACAACACCAGTAAAACAATCCCGTAGAGCAACCCTTCTGCCAGGGGTTGGGACGATATTGCGGCAACGCCGACCTCAAATGCGGCGATGAGAAATGCTCCGATAGCGGCGCCGCGCAGGCTGCCCCAGCCGCCGATAACCACGGCGATATAGGCTTTCAGAATGAGGGGTGCGCCATCAGCAGGGCTGATAAAGAACTGATGGGCCAGCAACAAACCGGCAGCGCCGGCGAATGCGGTGCCAAGTGCGAAACTCAACAGAGTGATGCGGGTGAGGCGAATTCCGACGGCGCGCGCCATTTCGGGATCCTGCGCACATGCGCGAAATTGTCTCCCCAACTGCGTACGCTGCAGCACTATGGCCAGACCCCCGATCAGGACACACGCTGTGACGATGATGGCAATGGATTGGCGACTGATGCTCACGCCGATCATGTCGATCGTTCCCACCCCGATCAGGGGAGGCGCGGTTCGTGGTGCGGCACCAAATGTGGCGTTAAGCCCATTGGCGACAATCATGCCGACGGCGATGGTCGTGACGAACACCGAGACGGGCGGACGGTTTCGGATCGGCAAATAGGCCAGGGCTCCGATAGCGAGCCCCAGGGCAGCCGTGATGACCAGAATGCCGGGTAGCAAAATGAGGCCAGGAATTCCGATATCTGTGGGCAGAAGTGTTGCGAGAAGAACTGCAGCGAAGCCACCTGCTACGACACTTTCGCCATGGGCAAAATTGACTGCGGTGGTCGCATTGAGAACGAGGACAAACCCCAGAGCTACCAACGCATAGGCCGCACCGAGGGAAAGGGCGTTCAGAAGAAGCTGGACTGCAAGCATGGGGCGCGAGAATTCACAGGATCGCCCTAGAGCGTCCCGGTCAGGTTCTCGTAACGTTTTACGATTTGCGGCACTCGATCTTCAGTGCCGTAGCAGATGATGACAGCCGAATGCGCCATATTGCCTTTACCGTCAGACTTGTAGTTCATGGCCAGTCCCTTGTGTGACGCGGTCTGCAGATGGGTGCGGATGCCATCCGGAGTTTGTGCGCCGGCTGCGACGGCGGCGAGAATCATCTTCGCGCCGTCATATTGGCCAAGCGCAAAGGCGTCGGGTTCCCGGTCAAATGATCGACGATAAGCGTCCACAAAATCTCGTATCTCTTCGCTGTCTTCCGAAACTGGCGAGGAACCCGATTCAGCACATACGCCATTGAGTTCTGCGGGTTCCAGCAAAGCTGCGGTCTCGGGTTGATGCATTGCAGAACCGGCGATGATCGGTATGTCGAGACCCAAGGCCCTTGCGTGCCTGATGATGAGAGCGGTGGACCCGGAATGCAGGTGCAGCAATAGCGCATCGGCGCCGGAGCTCTGTACTTTCAGCAGGACTGGCAACATGTCCTTCACCGAGATATCTAGCGCTTCCTGAAACACCGGAGGTGCGCCAATCGTGATCAGATTTCGTTCCAGTTCAGCGCGACCACTTTGGCCGTAGGCGGTGGTTTGCGAGATGATGGCGGGGCGTTTGGCGCCACGTTCCTCGACCGCGTAGCGGGCCTGCGCGGATTTTACAACGGCATCGCCGGGGAAAAAGCGATAGACGTTTGCGCTGCCAAGCTCGGTGATTTTTGCTGTGCCGGATACGGTGATAAGGGGAATGCCAAATTCGTTTGCGACGGGCAAAAGCGCGAGCATCTGAGTGCCCAGCATCGGTGCAACAACGGCCACAACGCCCGCGGCGTCGACCGCGCGTTCAAACGCGTTGATTGCAATTTCCGGGGATGTTGCGGTGTCGGCAACGCTGAACGCAACATCACTGCCAACCAGG
>JABJAG010000174.1 GCA_018666195.1 Alphaproteobacteria bacterium | reverse complement strand
GTCGTGAATCACCAGCGTGACATTCTCCGACACGCCCAACTGCTCCAAGAGCGCAAACAGATACGCGCGGTGTTCCACATAGCGATATCGGTCCGGGCCACTATCGGGCAGCTTGTCGGAATCCCCCATGCCGATCAGATCAGGAACGATGCAACGCCCCATGCCGGTCATATAGGGCGCAATGTTCCGCCAGAGATAACTTGAAACCGGGTTCCCATGCAGAAACACGATGGGATCCCCATCAGGATCTCCCATATCTGCATAGGCCATTCGTGCGCCGTTCACTTCGACGTACTTTTTGTTGGTCCAAGTCATCGCCTGTAAATCCCTGTTCGTACTTTAGGGGATCAGCACCGTCGAACCGGTCGTCTTGCGGGCCTCAATGTCCTTGTGAGCCTGCGCGGCATCTTTCAACGGATATCGCTGATTGACCCGAATTTTCACCGCACCACTCTCAATGGCATTGAAAAGATCACGAGCCCGGCGCATCGTCTCGGCACGCGACGTGGTGTAGTTCACCAAGGCGCATCGCGCGATATAGGGTGAACCGAGCGGACCCGTCTTTGCGATATCCACCAGCGGAGGATTGCCCGAGGCACTCCCGAAATTGATCACCGAGCCACGCAGGCGCACGCTGGCCAGGGATTCTGCCCAGGTGTCCTTGCCAACCGAATCATAAATACAGTGTGCGCCTTCACCATTGGTGAGTTCGCGAACTTTCTTGGCAAATTTCGGCTTGGTACGACTGACTACGATCGGGTGATGGCAGCCGTTTTTCGCCGCGATCTTCGCCTTCTCTTTCGTGCTGACAATTCCGATCACCGTGGCCCCAATCGAATTGGCCCACTGGCACATAATCAGGCCGACACCACCAGCAGCGGCATGAACCACAATGGTATCGCCCTTCTTTACCTTATAGGAATCACGCAACAGGTACTGAGCCGTAATGCCCTTGAGCAAAGCAGCAGCGGCGGTGCGATCCTTGATACCATCGGGCAGCGGAATCAGATCTGAGACCGTTGCAATGCGACGTTCGCTATATCCATCAAGCGTCTTGCCGCCGATATATCCAACACGATCACCGACCTTGATGCCGCGCGTCCCGGGACCAACAGCTTCAACCACGCCAACGGCCTCATTGCCGATACCGCCCGGGATTTTCATGGGGTAAAGGCCAATGCGCCTGTAAGTATCCGCAAGATTGAGACCAACAGCTGTGTGCCTCAGGCGTACTTCGCCCTGCTTGGGTTCGGGAACATCAACGGTTTCCCATTTCAGAACCGAGGGTCCACCAGTTTTGTAAAGCCGAAATGCATTTGCCTTCATGATCGTCTCCCTGAATGAATTCTGCTGTTGCCCGACTGTTTATGACGCGCGTTGGTATAACTGTACGAGGTTCCCGTCCGGGTCTCGAAATGTGAGCGTTTTGCCATGATCACCCATGTCGCGTTCGCCAAGCAATTCGCCGCCAGCGCTGACGATAGATGCGCTCATGGCAGCAATGTCGTCGACCTCGAAAACCACTGTCGCGCCCGCAGCGGTATCCGGGGCTTCATCTTCTGACGCCATTGCAAAATTAACATCACCAGCTTTGAACTGAGTCCATTTGGCACCGTCCTGAAACACAAGATCGAGCCCAAGAGCATCGCGATAAAAACCGACAGCGCGCTCCATGTCACCGGTCACATAATAGGCATTCTGAAGTTTCTCGACACTCACTGGAGCCTCCGCTTGGTCATGAATGATAGTCGGCAACACGCCGAAACAGGACAGACAGATTGTTCACTGGCATTTCGATTGTCTGATCGAGAACAAAACCAGCATTCTTTGCGACCTCGCACAGGTCTTCCAAATGACGCAACCCACAATCCGGGTTATCAGCCCGTAGTGATCGATCAAAGGACTCGTTCCCATCTGACGAAAATTTGCCGTCAACAATGAACGGGCCATAGAAATAGACAAGGCCGCCGGGTTCGAGTACTCGCGCCGCGCCATCAAAAAGGCCCATGCAGGCGCTCCACGGAGCAATGTGAATCAGGTTGGAACTGGTCACGGCAGCCAACCGACCCGCAACCTTTCCTGACCATCCCGCTTCACGCACATCGAGATGCAGTGGCGCGAGAAGGTTTGGCCGAGTTGCCATCTTTATCCGTTGTTGGAGATGCCCAACCAGATCGAGGTCATAGTCACTCGGACACCAGTCGAGATCAGGCAGCGCAGCCGAAAAATGGAACACGTGCTGACCGCCGCCACTCGCGATTTCCAGCACCGTTCCTGTTGACGGCAATACATCACGGAGAACATCAAGGATCACATCCTTGTTCCGATCCGCAGCCGCAAACATCGGAGCGTCCGGAGTCACGACAGTTCCGTCAGATACTGCTGAACTAGGACATGCAAGTCCCGGGTTTCGGGATCTTCAAGCCCGTAATGGTCGAGTGCTTCAGCCAGAAGCGCCACATATTCATGGCAGGTTCCGCTGGTCCCCAACGCGCTGGCAATAATCCGCGCTGACTGATCGAGTGGCAAGATCCCCGCATAATTGCGGTGAGATCGATTGCCAACAAAACCCAGTGTCCAGATCGGGCCCTGATCGGTTTCGGCAGATATCCATGTGGGCACGTAAACGCCCCCGCTCATCTCGCGTCGCCACAGCGCGTCCAGAATTTCGTCACGCCCTTCTTTCGGCAGCCGAAACGCAACCCCAGCGCAGGTGCCACCGGCCTCCAGCGCCAACCCGAGCCCCGGACGTTCGAACGATCCCCGTGCGCGAACCGTCCAGAAGCAGAATGCGCGCCGGTAGGTTGGCAAGAACGCCGTTCGGGTCTCCAACGGTTCAAACCGCGGGTCCCAGATCAGCGAGCCCGCACCGAACACCCACAGATCAGATGGATCGGGAGACGCCGCGAGCGTTTGTTGAAGATTGTTCCCACGTTGTTCATCGCTCCATTGGGTGAAGGATGTGGGCGGGGGATTGAAAGGATATTCAGTCATAATTTACGTACGCACCGCGAACAAGAAAAACGCCAAAATCTGAGTACGGTCTGGCACCCGCGATGCTATTCTGCCATTCAAACCGTCCAAGACACAAAGGAGAGATAATTATGTCAGGCGCAGATATGAAATCACATACAGTTGGCTGGATCGGTACCGGCAAGATGGGATACCCGATGGCCGGCTTGCTGATCGAAGCGGGCGCTGATGTAAAAATCTATAACCGCACTGCCGCCAAAGCTGAACCTCTCGGCGTCGAAGTTGTTGGTAAACCCTCGGACCTCGCTGACAGGGACATTGTATTCTCGATCGTGACCGACGATACCGCGATCCGCGAGATGATCACAGGGCCCGATGGCGTTCTGTCAGGCTCCACACTGCCGAAGATCATCAGTGACAGCTCCACGATCTCCATCGAAACCTCAAAGGAAATGCGTGCTGCGTGTGAAGCCAAGGGCGTGATGTTTCTTGCAACTCCGATCAGCGGCAACGGCCACGCAGTCGCCGCCGGCAAAGCCACACTCGGCGTGTCGGGCCCCCGCGAAGCCTATGACATTGCGCGCCCTTACATCGCGGCGCTCGGCCGGGCAGAAACCTATATCGGTGAAGGCGATTCCTCGCGTCTCGCCAAGCTCGCCCACAATGTCATGCTCGGCGTTGTCGCGCAGTGCATGGCCGAAATCACGGTACTTTGTGAGAAAGGCGGGATCGAGAGGCACGCCTTCCTGAACTATTTCAACAACAGCGCCATGTCCTCCACCTTCACCAACTACAAGGCCCCGGCCCTGGTAAATCTGGATTACACCGCGACCCACACCTCCCGGATGTTGCGCAAGGATCTGGATCTCGCCCTCAAGGAAGCCAAGGATCTGGAAGTCCCCATGCCTGTCACCAACCTGACTCGTGAATTGGT
Organism: Alphaproteobacteria bacterium; assembly: GCA_018666195.1. Taxonomy (GTDB): domain Bacteria; phylum Pseudomonadota; class Alphaproteobacteria; order UBA6615; family UBA6615; genus JABJAG01. Next base: position 11,084 of record JABJAG010000174.1, on the reverse strand, counting down.
CCAGTCATTAATCGGACTTGGGCACGGCGAAGACGATTTCGCAGCCCTTATCAAGATGCAGGCATCCGCGTCGGGCTATGATATTCAGCCCGAGAATGTCGAGGTCTCCGACGGCCTCAAAGACGCCGCCGAATAGTTTGCAGGGAATCAAAAGTATGACCAAGACACTGATCAAAGGCGGCACCATCATCTCGATGGACCGCAAAACCGGCGACTTCGCCAAGGGCGACATTCTCGTCAATGGCAGCGAAATCGAGAAAATCAGCAAATCGGTCCGCGCGCCGGGTGCCAAAGTCGTTGACGCGACGGGCATGATCGTCATGCCGGGTTTCGTGAATGCCCATCTCCATACGTGGCAAACCGGCATTCGCGGGGTGGCTGGCAACTGGTCGATCCCGGAATACCTGCACCAGATGCATGCCACCATCGCGCCACGCTACACCGCCAAGGACACCTATTTGGGCAACCTTGTGGGAGCTCTGAACCAGATCAATCTCGGTGCGACGACGGTCTTTGACTGGTGTCATAACAACTCGACCCCCAGGCATTCCGATGCAGGTGTGCAGGGGCTTCAGGAATCCGGCATTCGCGCATTGTTTGGCCATGGCTCCCCCAAGCCCGATGCGGCCAAGGGCGCCAAACATTTCAGTGAAATCCCGCATCCGCGAGCTGAACTGGAACGTTTGCGCAACGGCGCGTTGTCCGATGATGACGGATTGGTCACGCTTGCCATGTCTGCGCTCGGCGTCGACTTCTCTGTTTGGGACGTGGTGAAACACGACTTCGAACTTGCCAAAGAACTCAACCTGATCATCAGCACCCATGTTTGGGGCGCACCGTCACGTCTCAATCCGGATGGCTATAAAAAGCTGGCGAAGCTCAATCTGCTCGACAAACGCCACAATCTGGTTCACGGCAACTACCTGTCCGATAGTGAACTCAAGCTCGTTCTCGATTCCGGGGCATCCGTGACAGTCACGCCGGAAGTCGAAATTCAAATGGGACATGGCAATCCACTGATCGGCCGCATTCGTGACATGGGCGGCAAGCCCTCAATCGGCATTGACGTGGAATCAAACATTTCCGGGGACATGTTCACGGTGATGCGCATGGCCATGCAGCCCCAGAGACTGCTCGACAATCAGGCGACATTCCGCGCAACCAAGTCGATGGTGTCTTCCCTCTCCATCAAACCACGCGAAGCGCTGGAATGGGCGACGATCAATTCGGCAAAGGCAATGGGCCTCGACAAGAAGGTCGGCTCCCTCAAGCCCGGAAAACAAGCCGACATCATCATGATCAACGGGAACGATCTAAACCTGTTCCCGGTTCACAACCCGATCGAAAGTGTGGTCTTCCACGCCCATGCCGGCAATGTGGATACGGTCATGATCGGCGGTAAAATCCAGAAGCAGAATGGCAAGTTAAAATATCGCGGACTGCGTGCAAAAATGGATGATCTCGCAAAATCCGGCCGTCGTATTCTCAAAGGGGTTAAAACAGCCGCTTAGGTGGATATACCAAGCCAGTCTCTGGTGATGTATTGTGGCGTCTTGCTTATTGGAGACGACCATGCCCGACGATTCACCACGGCCAAATTCCCCTGAGGCGCGCGACGCCGCCTCCATCATTCACCCGCTGACAAATCTCAAGACCCATCTTGAGAAAGGTCCCGTGGTGATTGAAGAAGGTGACGGGGTCTGGGTCACAGACATCCACGGCAAGAAATACATCGAGGGTATGGCCGGACTTTGGTGCCTATCGCTCGGCTATGGACAGGACCGGCTGGTCAAGGCTGCAGCCGACCAGATGGCACGGCTGCCATACTATCATCTGACAAACCACAAGAGCCATTCGCCGGTAATTGAGCTAGCCGAGAAGCTGCTTGAAATCGCGCCTGTTCCAATGTCAAAAATCTGGTTTGCCAATTCCGGATCCGAAGCCAATGACAGCGCCGCCCGGATCGTCTGGTACTACTGGCACGCCAAGGGAAAACCCGAAAAACGCAAAATCATTGCTCATCAGCGCGCCTATCACGGGAACACCATTGCCTCGGCCAGTCTGTCGGGCATGCACTACAATCACGCGTCATTCGGGTTGCCCCTCGACGGCTTTCTGCACGTCACCCCACCCCACCACTATCGCTACGCCAAGCCAGGAGAGAGCGAAGAGGACTTCGCAACCCGTCTGGCAGATGAGCTTGATGCCCTGATCCAAGCCGAAGGGCCCGAAACAGTTGGTGCCTTCTTCACCGAACCCATCATGGGATCTGGCGGTGTCATCGTGCCGCCGCCGACTTATTACGAGAAGATTCAGGCGGTGTTGAACAAGCATGACATGCTGCTGATCGCGGACGAGGTCATCACGGCGTTTGGGCGCACGGGCAATATGTTCGGCACGACCACGATGGGGCTAAACCCTGACATGCTGGTCTGTGCGAAGGGTCTATCGAGTGCCTATATTCCGATCTCGGCATTGATGGTGAACGCACGTGTTTTTGACGTGATTTCCGAAGAAAGCGACCGGGTCGGTGTATTCGGCCTCAGCTTCACCTATTCAGGCCACCCGGTTGCCGCAGCCGTCGCTCGCGAGGCACTTCATATCTATGAGGATGAAAACATCGTCGAGCATGTCCGCGCTATGGAGCCTCACTTCATGGGTGGATTGCGTGAACTCCTCGACCATCCCCTGGTCGGCGAAGTGCGTGGCGCTGGCCTGGTCGCGGGTGTTGAGCTGGTCAAAGACAAAACAACCGGTGAGGCCTTCGACGCGGCTGATGCGGTCGGGCCATTCTGCAATGATTCCGCCGAGGCGCATGGCCTGATTGTTCGCGCGATTGGTGACACGATCTCTTTCTGTCCGCCTTTGATTATAAACAAAGACGAAATCGCAGAGATGCTCTCCCGGTTCCGTCTGGCACTGGATGACACCTTGACCATGATTCAGGAACGAGGTCTGCAATGAACGAAAATCTGGTCACCAAAACTGCAACCGAACTCAGTAACCTCTATGCCAGTGGGGAGGCCTCGCCAGTTGAAGCCACCCGGGCAGTGCTCGCGCAGATCGAGAAGCACAATCCAACATTGAACTGCTTCTGCCTGATCGACCCGGATGCAGCTCTCGCTTCCGCCAGGGAGTCCGAAGAACGCTGGCAATCCGGGGCGCAACTGGCAGCGATTGACGGCGTCCCCACATCGATCAAGGACCTGACCCTGACCAGGGGCTGGCCGACCTTACGGGGATCACGCACCACTGACCCGAACGGCCCGTGGGACGAAGATGCACCTGCAACAGCGCGCTTGCGTGAAGCCGGCGCCATCCTCGTCGGGAAAACCACCACGCCTGAGATGGGCTGGAAAGGTGTCACCGACAATCCTCTCACCGGTATCACGCGAAACCCCTGGAACCCGGACCGAACGCCTGGTGGCTCCTCCGGCGGCGCATCCTCGGCCTGCGCGTCTCTGATGGGGCCGTTGCACCAGGGTTCGGATGCTGCCGGCTCCATTCGCATCCCGGCCGCATTCGCGGGCGTTTTCGGCCACAAGCCGACTTTTGGGCTGGTTCCGAACTATCCTTTACCGCCCCACATCGGCAGCCTCGCCAATATGGGACCTCTAACCCGCACCGTGACCGACGCGGCGACGATGTTGAACGTCCTCGCACAGCCGGATTCCCGCGATTTCATGGCAGCGCCACAATCTGCCCAGAGTGAGAACTATCTCAACGCTCTGGACGCCGGAATTGAAGGCGTGCGGATCGCCTACAGCCCCACACTGGGTGGCAATGGATGGGCAGATGATGACGTTGCCAATGCTGTGCGCGATGCAGCGAAGGTGCTGTCAGATCTGGGGGCCATCGTTGAAGAAGCTGACCCGGACATTCCAGACACCCGACCGCTTATTGACGCCATCTGGTCTACTGCGGACACCTGGCTTGTCGATCAGATGACCCCGGAACAACGCGCTGTCATGGACCCGGGGCTTCTGGCCATTGCTGAAGAAGGTCGCAAGATCGGGGTGACAGAAATCGTCGGCGCCCATGCTGGCCGTGTACTGCTTGGCAATGCCATGGCGCGGTTCCACGAGAAATACGATCTGTTACTGACACCGCAAATGCCTCTCGAGGCCTTCAAGGCAGGTCAGAACGTGCCTGACGGTCGCGACATGAAAGAATGGGTCGACTGGTCCCCCTTCACTTATCCGTTCAACCTGACAATGCAGCCAGCCTGCTCGGTCCCCTGTGGCCTGGGTGACGAGCGGATGCCGGTCGCCTTCCAACTGGTCGGACGACACTGGGAGGATGCGCTGGTCCTGCGGGCTGCCCGCGCCTACGAGACAGCGCGCCCGTTCGAGACTGCGCCGGGCTACACTTAAACGGCCGGCAGGCCTTCCGGGCGACGATCACGCCAGGGCATCGCTGTTTCAAGCTGGCCTGAGAGTCTGAACAGACTGGCCTCATCGGCGAAGCGAGCTACCACCTGCACCGACACAGGAAATCCCTCCGCTGTGGCCCCCACCGGCAAGCTGATGGCGGGCTGACCGGTCAGATTGAACCACACAGTGTATGGCGAGAACGCGGCAACCCGATCCCAGTATTCGTCGGCGTCCTCCATCATCATATCGAGCCAGCCAAGCCTGGGTGGCATATGCCCCAGCCCCGGGGTCATCAGCACGTCATAGGTCTCGTGGAACGTTGCCATACGGCGACCCGCGGCATGCATCTGGCCTTGCGCCAGAAACACATCATAACCGCTTACCGCCTCACCCTTGGCCGCCGTTGCGGCAACCACCCGCTCGACTTCACCCTCCTGGGGCAAACGTCCTTTGGTCGGATGTAAGCGGATCGTCTGCGCGGCGTTTGATGCCATCAAAGTGCGGAACACGTCCTGCATCTCATCATTGACGATGGGTGGATCAGCCTCTTCAACATCGTGTCCCAGATTGACAAGGACGTTCAGAGTTTCATCGAGCACACGGCGATGTTCTCCATCACATTCCGCACCGGTCGCCCCACCATAAGAAAACGCGATCCGCATCTTGCCCGGATCAGTACTGACTTCATCGAGGAAGGGGCGATCAGGGGGCGGCGCAAAGTAGGGATCACCGGGCGCCGGCCCGGCTGTGGCGTCAAGAATTGCGGCGTGGTCACGCACTGAAATCGAAACGGTGTGTTCGGCGACAATTCCGCCCATCCGTTCCCCCAGGCCCGGCGAAAAACTGTTGCGCCCCCGGGTGGGTTTCATCCCAACCAATCCACAACAGGAGGCAGGAACCCGGATCGAGCCAAAACCATCGCTGGCATGCGCTGCCGGCAAAATCCGGGCCGCAACGGCAGATGCCGCCCCGCCGGATGACCCTCCGGGCGTAACGTCATCATTCCAGGGGTTTTTCGTCGGCCCATACAATTGCGGTTCGCAGGTAATCGACATGCCAAACTCACACGTGTTGGTCTTCCCAAAGATTGCCATGCCAGCATTTTTCAGTCGCTTGACTGTCTCACTGTCCGCATCGGGCACAACATCAGTCATGAATTTGCTGCCACCCGTTGTCGGCGTGCCAGCAATCGCGGCCCCCAAATCCTTGATCAGATAGGGTGCGCCGGCGAGCGGGCCCGCCGGCAGATCACTGGCCGCCATCTCCCGGCCATGCGCATAGAGTTCGAGCACAACCGCATTCAGCGCAGGGTTCCGGACTTCACACCGGGCAATCGCGGCCTCCAGCACCTCGACAGCCGTCACGTCCCTCGTGGCGATCAATTCTGCCAGACCAATAGCATCGTAGGATTCATACTCACTGAAACTGGACATAGCCGTTCCCCGCAATCTGCTGTTTTCGTGCACCCAGTTGAAAGCCTCGCGTGATGTCGTCACTCTGCGCACTCTTACCCTTAAGGTTCACCAAAACACGCCACGATGTCACGCTCGAACATCCTGCTGGGTTCAATTCTGGCCGGTTCCGCCGGAATTGGCATGGCCGCAAACTCCACTGCGGCCAAGCTGGCCTACGAGGGCGGCAGCAATCCGCTCACCTATCTCACCCTCCGTACAGCGCTGGCCGAGATACTCGTCTTCACGATTATCGTCCTGACCCGCCGGAGCCTGCGAATGCCGCTGCGCCGTCGTTTGGCAGCCTTCGGGATCGGCGCGTTTCTCGCACTCTATTCTTACGGACTTCTCGCGGCGATCGAACACATCCCCGTCGCGCTGGCTGTTCTGATTTTTTACACGTTCCCGTTGCTGACCAGCGCCTATACCTGGGTCAGTGGCCGCGAGCGACCGAACGTGATGTCAGTAGCCGCATTGCTAGTTGCCTTCGTCGGTCTGGCTTTGGCGCTGGATATCCAGCACGGCCAGCTCAATCTGACCGGCGTGGCCCTCGCGACAATGGCCGCCTTCGGAGTTACGCTGGTGATGATCCTGAACAGCCGATTGGTCGGCACGGCGGATTCCTATCCGGTCACACTGAATATGATGCTGGCCGCGACAATCCTGTGTGTTCTGGTGACATTTGCGCTGGATGGTTACGCTTTGCCGGAGACCAAACTTGGCTGGACCAGCCTCGCGATCGGAACATCCTTTTATGCCGCCGGGATCGTCACGATCTTCCTGGCGATATCGCTGGCCGGCGCTGTCCCAACCGCGCTTTCCCTTAACCTCGAACCGATTGCCAGCATGGCATTCGGATTCCTGATTTTGAGCCAGGCCCTGACAGGATTACAGCTTTTTGGTGCGGGGCTGGTCATCGCGGCTGTGTTGTCGGTACGCTTGGCCGATATCCGAAAACCGAAATCCTCTGGAGCCGTCACCCGATGACAAATCTGACCGAACATACAAACGCGATTGCGGAAATTCTGAAAGCCCGTAAACAGACCGTTGCTGTCGCTGAAACATCAGCTGGCGGACTGGTTTCGGCGCAGCTCCTCGCCGTCCCGGGCGCGTCTGCCTATTTTGTCGGGGGTGGCGTGCTCTATACGGGCGAAGCGCGCATTGCGCTGGCTGGAATAGGCGATTCGGACATGGAGGGTATCCGCTCCAGCAGTGAGCCATTTGCTGCTTTGCTGGCAAAAACCATGCGTGAACACCTCGGAACCACCTGGGGTCTGGCTGAAACCGGCGCTGCCGGACCTTCGGGAAACCGCTATGGAGACGATGCCGGACACACCTGTATCGCAGTGTCAGGGCCGGTTTCGAAGGTTATTACCATTGAAACAGCCCGTACCGAAAGAGGTGAAAACATGTGGCGTTTCGCAGCCGAGGCCCTCGCTCTGTTCCAAGGCTGTCTTGACAATCAAGACTGAACGCTATGGAACCCTTGGAATTACTCGCGAAGTTGTTACAATCGCGGAAAATCGGGGTCGCCCGATTGGGGGAGATCATGACCAGAGCCAATTCGGGCTTCCTGGTTCAGCGCAATCAAGGGTAATCACAAGGGGATACCTCATAATATGAATAAGAAGGCTTTTTTGGCTGCAGCAGCGATGCTCGCCCTGACGGCATGTGCAGGGCAGGAGCTCGGCAACGCACGTAGCGCAGGAATGGACAATGGCGATTTTGGCAATGCCCTTTCTGCAGGTTATCTGCGTCTGGCGCAGGCTGAATATGCCGAGAGCGACTACGCTGACTCGGACTATTTCGCAACGCGTTCCATTCAGGCTGGTACCAAGGGCGGCACGGTCGACCTTCCGGCCATCGAATCGCGTACCTTCCCGAAGGGCGATGCAATCTATGTTGCAACGGCCCGCAATGAACTCGAAGAGGTTTTCAACGCCGGTGCGCGTGAAAAGGCTCCTCAGCTCGCAGCCGCCGCTCAGGTGTCTTACGAGTGCTGGATCCAGGAACTCGAAGAGAACACCCAGCCTGCACACATCGCGGCCTGTCAGGACCAGCTCGATGGCCTGATCCCGGCTCTTCGCACTGCCGTTGCCGGTGCACCGAAGAAGAAAGCCAAGCCGACCAAAGCCAAGCCGACCAAAGGCAAGACCTTCCAGGTCCTGTTCGGTACCGGTTCAGCCAAGCTTGATGACTCAGCCAACAAGCTAATCGTTGATGCCGCCGCATATGCCAAGAAGTTCAAAGACGTTCGCGTTGTCGTGAGCGGCTACACGGACTCCGCAGGCAGTGCCTCTGGCAACCTTGCTATCTCCGAGCGTCGTGCCGCCGTTGTGGCCGCAGCGCTTCGGATCCGTGGCGTTTCACGCACGGCGATCAAGACCAATGGCTTCGGGGAAGATTTCCCGGCTGTCCGCACGGGTGACGGGGCTTCCGAGCCCAAGAATCGCCGCGTAGACATCGCGGTCGGCGGCAAGTAGTCCCGAACGAACTCAATTCGAAGAAAAGGGCATCGGCTTCAGCCGGTGCCCTTTTTCTTTGTTAGGACCTCAGGATAATTTCTATTTGTCGCGCGTGACCGCGGCATTGGTCCGGGCGTTCTGCACCAGAACGCGGACCAGAGCCCGAATGAACGGGTCCGCCTTTCCGAATTTTGCTTCAAAGACGTCAACCGGAATAACGCGCAATACGGCGGACTTGCCGCAAACCGCACTCGCCATGCGACATTCGTCATCAACCAGCGCCATTTCACCGAAGATCGCACCTTCGCATAGCGTGCCAAGAAGAAGTTCCTCTTTCGCTGGGCCGCAATTCTTGATGATGTCGATCTCACCAGACTGGACGATGTAGGCCTCGGCCCCAAGATCACCTTCCTGAAAAACTAAATCCCCCGCCTGATAGGCACGGGTTCCAAACTTCCATTCGGATTTGGTACTTTCCGGGTCCATCTCTGATCCATCGACCTGTTGCACGTCGTTTGACACTACAAACAAAGCGTAAACAAACCATTGAACAGGCCGGAGTTACACGCGCCCGGCAAACCCGGAAGTCAGTTACAGACCAAACACCCGGGCGGCATTGTCGCCACGAATAGCCGCCGCTTCGGCCGGCGGACGGGCATCGATCAGGTCATAGAGCCTGGAAACATCAGCCGGCATGGGAAGGTCGGTTCCGAACATGACCTTTTCCGGCCCCGCGATATCAATCACCAGTTGTAACGCCGCCGGGTCGTAGACAATGGCGTCGTAATAGATGTGACTGAAATACTCGCTCGGCAGTTTGGGAATATCGAACTTGGCCAGCGTCTCGACGCCAAAGAACATATCGATCCGGCCATTCACGAACGGTAGATAGCCACCGCCATGGCTTGCGATAATCTTGACCCTGGAAAACCGCTCAAAAAACCCGTCAATTGCCATCCGGGCCAACGCTATCGTCGTGTCGTACATGAAGCCCGCAGCAGGCATCAGAATGCGCTCATAGCCGAAATCAACTGCCTTGGCACCCAGCGGGGCAGTCGGATGGACCAGAACAGGAAAACCACGCCTGTCGAGAGCTTCCCAGACCGGCGCAAAAAGTGGATCGACCAGATGTCGCTCGCCGATATGGGCCACACACATGACCCCCACGGCCCCCAACCCGATGCAGCGCTCAAGCTCGGCAATCGCGGCATCGGGATATTCCCACGGTAGAGATGCAAACCAACGGATACGGTCGGGATGCGCCGCCTGCCCTGCCGCCATCTCGTCATTTGCGATGCGTGCGGTTGCGATGCTGACCGCTTCATCTCCGAAATGCACATTCGGGGATGTCAGTGAGACAATCGAGACATCGATACCTTCTCGATCCATCATCTCCACGCGCTTGTCATAGTCGAAGGCTTCAACCTCCAGCGCACAGGCCGGGGTTCCATATTCGACAAGATATTCACGGCTGTCTTCCCGATCAGAGATGTCATAGGCCGGCGCACCGTGCTGCCGGATCATATCCAGCCAGCCATAGCCGAACATATGCGTGTGAATATCGATGGTCAGCATGGTCTGAAACTCCGGAAAACCTGATGAACCTGTAAAGGAAGCTATGAACCGCGCCAGCAAAACACGGCCGGTCTCAATAGCTGGGGAAACTGGTGAGGGTGGCCGCCCACGGAGAGGCCGGCCACCCGTCAGTGCTGAACGTCGATTGTTTAAGGCGTCGCCCGGCGAGCACCGCCATCCATATAAACCGAACTGCCGAACACGAAAGAGCAGGCCTCGGAAGAGAAGAAGCAAACGACCCGGGCGACTTCCTCCGGCTCGCAGATACGCCCGGACGGCAATTTGGCGCCCCGTTCCTTGAGTATATCCTCGACGTCACGACCATCTTTATCGGCTTGCGCCTGCAGGAGATCGCGTGCGCGTTGTGTGTTGGTCATGCCGGGGTTGATCACGTTCACCAATACCCCGTCTCCCGCTACCGCGTCGGACAAGGCGCGGGTGATGTTGTAAACAGCGGCATTGGCGACAGATGTCGGGATGTTCCCGCGTGCCGGACTCGCCCCCGCGGCGCCGGCGATGTTGACGATGCGACCCCAGCTATTTTTCTGCATGTGAGGGATAACCGCCTGCGCCATCCTCAGATAGCCGAATGACTTGAGTTCCAGCGCCTCGCTGATCACATCTGCGGACAACCCCAGAATATCACCGCCACGTGCTGCACCTGCGGCATTCACCAAAACATCCACACCGCCCAATTTCGCAACACAGGCCTCGACGACATCCGTGCAACCGGTGTCTGATGTCAGATCGGCCACGACATACACAGCCTCACCGCCGGCAGCTTCGATTTCCTGCACCGTCTGCGCCAGCAATGCTTCATCGCGCGCGGTGACACATACCCGCGCACCTTCTGCGGCAAGCAACAGTGCACATTCCTTGCCGATGCCCCGGCTGGCGCCTGAAACAATCGCGCGCTTTCCGTTCAGTCCCAAATCCATAACTCGTCCCCAATTGCTTGTTTTTGCGTTTCTTCAGCATTCAAAAGAATGTACCCCATTCTCTGATACACTTAGCCCGCCTGGCGGACGCGCATTCGTCGGTCAGTGACTGTATACGGGCGTACCTCGGGGTGTATAGCTTGGTTTTGCCACCGAATTTCCAGCACTTTCTCTTTTCCTGTCGTACTGGAATTGTGGTGCGGGCGGCCGGACTTGAACCGGCAAGGCCGAAGCCGAGGGATTTTAAGTCCCTTGTGTTTACCAATTTCACCACGCCCGCAT